>CAYWCK010000528.1:0-3438 GCA_964456685.1 uncultured Bifidobacteriaceae bacterium
CAATTGTCCTTTCGCGACCAGAGCGGTGAGTTCCTCGGCCTGGTCCTGCGGTTTCCACGTGAGCCCGTCCAACGCCCCAGCAGCGGCGGCGCGGACACCAAAATCAGGGTCATTCAGCAGCCGGACCAATTGGGGTTCGTGAGTGGAATCGGAAAGTCGCTTCGCGCCGAGCACGGCGGCACGGCGCACATTGGCATCCGCATCAACCAGCCCGCGCGTGATGGCCTCCAGCCGGCGTTCGTCATCTGAATTACCGATCGCCGTCAAGGCCAGGCGCCGGATGGCGGGCTCGGGATCGCTCAGCAATTCGCCCAACAACGCAAGCAGGCGACGGTCGCCGGTGGCTTTTGCACACAGCTCCTCCACAGCCTGGAGTCGAGCGGCGGGTGATTTGTATTTGAGCTGCTGTTTTGTAAACCAGAGCATCGTGTGCGGCCTGCGCAATAGTTAACAGGTCGCACTCCCAAGAGCACGATGATTCTGACACGCGGGAGGTGGCCCAACGGCTAACCCGCCAGCGCGGCACGCAGTTTTTCCAGCCAGCCGGGCACGGTCTTCCAGGGGTCTTCCTTCACTTCGTGTTCCAAGGCGACAAAGCCCTGATAGTTGGCGTCGCGCAAAATCTTCACGACGCGGCTCATGTCCGCGATTTCCTTTTGCTTCTCGCCGCGACGATGGATTTCCACCTTGTACTGGACGTTCACCGCGTACGGGGCGCACTTGGCGAGGTCGGCGTAGGGATCGTCCGTCTGGAAATTGCCGGTGTCGAGGTTGATGCCCACCCACGGCGATTTCACCGCCTGGACAATTTCCAGCAGGTCCTGCGGCTCCGCGACAATGCCGCCGTGATTCTCGAGGCCGAGGAAGATTCCCTTTTTCCCCGCGTACTCACCGCATTCTTCCATGGTTTCAATGACGAGCTTTTTCGCCTCCGGCATCGGGAGCTCCTTGTTAACAGGCCCGGCAAAAACCCGGATATGCGGCGCGCCGAGCAGCGCGCAGCGATCCACCCAGGTCTTGACCATCGCAATCTGCTCATCGCGCTTCGGGCCTTTGGGCAATACGAAATTGTTGCCCACCGCCGAGCCGCTGATGGGAATTCCGCGCAAGAAGGCGCGGCGCTTGAGTTGGAGAATAAACTCGTCGGTGACCGGGTCGGGAAAGTAATAGCTCGTGATCTCCGCACCCGCGAGCCGCTGATCCGCGCAGTAATCCACGAAGTCCAGCAACGTGAACGGCTTGGCCGGATTCGGCGACTTGAAGGTTTGCCGGAAAGTGTAGGCCGCGAGGCTCAAAGCCAGACGCGGCTGGCCGGCGCGGTTGGGCGGCGTCACAGCCGGCACGGAGGCCGGCTTCAACAGGCCCAGGCCGGCCGCTGACAGACCAGCGGCTTTCAAAAACGAGCGGCGATTCAAAGCAGTTTTCATGGGGAAACCCTAGTCCGCCCGCCTGCCAGCGGAAGCAAAATCGCCACGTTTTTCGCAAAAACGGAACTTGCCTTCGACGATTCCTTGCCTATCCTCCGCACTCCCCTGCTCGCGACGGGCGCGAGCACGGCGGGCCTGTTTCAGGGCAAACAGCAACGAAGAGATAACGATTTATGGCAGTCAACGCTAACGACCTCCGCCGCGGACAAGCGGTCAATTACAACGGCGACATCTCGGTGGTGCTCGATGTGCAGCATCGCACGCCCGGCAACTTGCGCGCGTTCGTGCAGGCTTCGCTCCGGAGCATTCGCACTGGTAAAACCTCCGACGTGCGTTTCAGTTCCACGGAAAAGGTCGAGACCGTTCCGATGATGACCAAGAAGATGGAATTCAGTTACAAGGACGGCAACGACTACGTGTTCACCGATCCGGAAAATTATGAAACGGTGACGCTCATTCCCGAGCTCGTGGGTGATGCGAAAAATTATCTGGTCGAAAACGGCGGCGTCACGGTGACGTTCGTGGACGACAAAGCGGTGACAGTCGAAATTCCGCCGAGCGTGGTACTGACTGTAACCGACGCGCCGGAAGGCATCCGTGGTGATTCGGCAAATAACGTGCAGAAAGCCGTGACCATCGAAACCGGCATCACGGTTCAAGCGCCGCTGTTCATCAAGACGGGCGAGAAGATCAAGATTGATACGCGCACCGGGAAATACATGGAACGCGCGAACTGAGCGCCCGGAAACATTTCAAACGCAAAGCCCGCCTCAGGCGGGCTTTTTTATTCCCCTGGCTCCAACTTGGGCTGAAAGCCAAACTTCTTCGCCAGCGCCAGCGACGACGCCAGAGATTTCACGCCCGCGGTGCAAGTCGGATCGGAAAGGGAAGCGGCGGCGATGCATACGCCGGTCAGCAGGCAGCGTTGTAACTCCCAACCTTCATGCAATCCCAGCAGCACCCCCGCACAGAACGCGTCGCCCGCGCCCGCCGTTCCGGCGATGTACTTGGCCGGCAACTTGAGCGCGGCCTGCCACACATCCTCCCCGCGGCGGTTACGGGCAAATGCGCCTTCCGGAAAATGAATGACGACCAGTTCCTTGACGCCTTGTTGCAACAGCGCACCCGCCGCGTGCCGCAAGGTGACGGTATCAAGCCGTCCGTCCGCTCCCCGCAATTTGAAGCCGGTGGTTTTACCCGCCTCGAATTCATTGAGGATGCAGTAATCCGTGTACTTCAGCGCCGGACCGACAACGCGCGCGAAACGGGCGCTGTCTTCGCTCACCACATCCACGCTGGTCTTCATGCCGGCGGCCTGCGCTTGGGACAATAACTTCGCGGTTTTCGTCCCGAACGTCTCGTCCGGCAAATCGAGCCCGTCGAGCAACAAGAGGTAAGCAAGGTGGAAGATGCGGGCGCGCGACTTTTTGAAATTCAAAGCCGCGCCATCCCACAAGGCATTCGCGCCGCGAGCGTGGAAGAAGGTCCGTCGCCCCGTGCCGCGCTCAGTCATCACGTCGGTGAAAGAGGTCGGCGCTTTGTTTGTCTGCGTGAGCCAATGGGTGTCGATCTTATGCTGGCGGCAATCAGCCAGGATCTGTTCTCCCAACGCATCCTTGCCCACCAAGCCGGCGCCAAAAAGCGGGAACGACACGCCGGATTTGGCCAGGTCGATGAGCACGTTGTACGGTCCGCCACCCGTGCCTTGGGATTGGCTGAGGATGTTGCCGAGCTTTTCCGGCTCGGGATAGACGTCAATGATTTTGACCTGGTCAATGATCCAGTTGCCGCCGGCAAGGATGCCGCGACGCGCGCTGGAGGATTTGGTATTCATGGCCACGAGCCGATTCTGAATTCAGTGAACGATAAGCCCGGCCCGCAAACAAGAGATTTTTCCAGTCAAATGGGGACTTGCAATCCCGGACGGGTTTCGTAACTTAGCACCGCTCTTTGGACGCGAGCGTAGCTCAGTTGGTAGAGCATCACCTTGCCAAGGTGAACGTCGAGGGTT
>CAYWCK010000529.1:0-3430 GCA_964456685.1 uncultured Bifidobacteriaceae bacterium
GGCCCCGCCCAACTCCCGTGCGATGCCGAAGAGCTTCTTCACTGGAACGGTGGCCGCGCCGCCTTTCTTCACCTTGGCTTCGACACTGCAGGCCACGGTCACATCGAGATCGGTGGCGGTGAACTCAAGCCGGTCTCCCTCCGCCCGCAAAAGCACGTTGGAGAGGATCGGCAGGGTGGTGCGCGTGCTGACGACGTTTTGCACGGCCTGAAGTCCGTTCAGGATCTGCTCCTTTGCGATGGTGAGGTTCATTGCTCGGTTACTATGATGATTCTTTGTACTTAAAAGACTCTCCGTATTAAGAGCCGTGAATAACGCGCGCAACCCCATACACCTCTGGCGCGCCAACTAGTTACGTGAAAAGAAAACGCGAAGCGTTTCGTCAACGCCAGCGAAAAACATGGAAACTTGTTCACTTGTTCACAGTACCGGCACCTCATTCACAATCTTTCAGGAGGCTTTTGGCGTGCTTGTGCGCGTTGCACAACCTGCGGCAGACAACTGCAAAGGTATTCAACTTCCGCCAACGACGATTCCCGGCCGAGTGAGAAGCGCACCAGAGCATTGGCAAGTTCCCGGCGAAGTCCGATCGCTGTGACGACATGGGATGGATTGAGCGAGCCTGCAGAGCAAGCGGAGCCGCTGGAAGCGCAAACCCCTTCCAAATCCAAGCCGGCCAGCAAACTGATGCTATCTGCACCATCCACAACGAACGACACTGTGTTCGCCAAACCATGCTCCAGTGAACCAACCAGCTTGACGCCCGAAATGTTCTGAATGGTCGCACGTAGCTTCTCCGCCAGTGGCCGTAGGTGGCTTGGCTTGAAAACAGGGTTTTGGACGAAGCTTTCCAAAGCGGTCACCAAACCAACAATTCCAGCCAGATTCTCCGTGCCCGCGCGACGTTCGTTTTCGTGGCCGCCCCCGAATAGCGTGGGGTGCGGATGCAAAGGGGAGCGGATGTAGAGGAGACCGGCGCCTTTGGGGCCATGAAACTTGTGCCCACAAACCGAAACCAAGTCTGCGTTGAACTGCGCTAGGGTTGCGAATGGTTCCTTGCCAAACCACTGCACCGCGTCCGTATGAAAAACCACGCCGCGCTCACGGCAGATCGCTCCCAGCTCTGCCACCGGCTGAACCGTGCCGATTTCATTATTTGCCGCCATGAGTGTGACTAAAACGGTGTCGTTGCGAATGGCCTGCTTGAGATCATCCACGTCAATGCGGCCGTGGGAATCAACCGGCAGCACGGTCACTTCAAAGCCTTCGTTCTGCGCCAGGTATTCGCAGCAATGCAGCACCGCATGATGCTCCACAGCCGAGGTGATGATATGTCGTCCCTTTGACCGCAAGAGGCGGGCAGTGCCAAAGATGGCGAGGTTGTTCGACTCGGTCCCGCCGCTGGTGAAGATGACTTCGCTGGGTCGCGCGCCTAGAAACTTCGCTGCCCGATCGCGCGCGTCGTCCAAAAGGGCGCGGGCTTTGCGCCCAACATGATGCACACTGGAAGGGTTGCCCCAAACTTCCCCCAGGAAAGGCAGCATGGCGTCACGCACCACTGGGTCGAGTGGCGTGGTGGCGTTGTAATCGAAATAAATTGTCGCCGGCATCGCTAATAAATTGCCGTTTCGCTTTGGAATCCGGGTGGCGGGGAGTCAGGTCTGGCAAAACGATCTTCCGACCATGGATCCGCCGTGTTCGAGTAACCGCGCACCTCCCAAAATCCAAGAATGTCCCGGTCTAGGAAGGTGATTTCGCGGATAAACTTCGCGCCCTTCCACGCGTAACGCTTGGGAATGATCACCCGGGCCGGGCCGCCGTGGTCCTTGCCCAACGGCTTGCCTTTCCACGAATGCGCGACCAGCACGTCGTCATCCATGCAAACATCGAGTGGATTATTCGTAGAGTAACCGTCGTAGCTTTTGAAGAAAACATGCGTCGCTTCCGGTTTCGGTTTGACCAGGTCGGCCAGGGTGAAGAAAGCCACGCCCGTAAATTCCATGTCAAATTGACTCCAGGTCGTCACGCAATGAAAGTCACTCACATCCTTGAATTGCGGCAGCGCCATGAATTGCTGCCAGTTCAACGTGACGGGATGCTCCACTTTGCCGTGGATTTTTAACTCCCACTGGTCGAGCGGAACTTCCGGCTGGATGCCAAGATCGAGCACCGGAAAGTTTTGCACCAGCCGTTGCCCGGGCGGCAGCCGGTCCTGCGAGCGAACAATGGGCTCGGCCTTGCCGGCCATCTTCAACGCCCAGCGTTCCTTGGCGGCGATGTATTGCTCTTTCATTGACGGCATGAGCGTAGTCGAACCGGGCGCGCTTGGATAGCCGATGCTGTGCGGGCGGAAATCTGTTTTCCAACGCGCGCCATTCTGCTTTGATGCGGCGCAATTATGGCTCTGCCACCTGAAGTTCCAGCCTCTGGCTTGAGGCGCTATCTTCCCCGCATCGGTTCACCTGGCTACCACCTCTTGCTGGCCGCGGTGGCAATTTGCATCCTGGGTCCGCTCGGCGGCATCTCGGCTGCGTTCATGAATTTCTCCATCGGCTTTTACATCGGCGGGCAGGTGTTGGCCGGCATTCTGGGCAGTGCCGTGACCTTGCCCTACGGCCCGGAAGGAAAGCACGGCGCGAATTACATGCAAACCATGGCGGCGTCCGTCGCTGGCATGTGCGGCATGGGCGTGTTGATGCAGGCAATGGTCTGGATGGGCCTGCCGGAACCGCCGGTCTGGCAACTGGTGCTGTATTACCTGTGTATCGGCATGTTTGGCGTCGGCGTGGGCATGCTTTACACGCCGATTCTGGTGGACCGCATGCAACTCACCTATCCCTCCGGCTTTGCGGTGGCGAACATCCTCCGCGCGTTGACCGATAAAAACCTGCTCAAACGGTCCATTGCCAAACTTGGCGGCGGCATGGCGACGGGTTACGGCGTTGGCTGGTTTGGTTTGAAGTTCGCGGACATCGGTTTGCCCAAGGCCGCCGTCGCGCAGATCGGCAGTTGGAACATTTCCATCTCCACCTTCGGCGCCGGCGCCATTTGTGGTGCCCGGATTGCCATTCCGGCCTTGGTGGTCGGACTGATTGGCCTTTGGCAGACACCCAACCTGCGCCGAATCGGCTGGCTGGGCGAAAATGAATCTTTCCGCCGCATTGGCTTCATCCTGGCGCTGGGCACGATCCTTGGCGCCGCCATCGTGGATATCTGCCTGATCCTCTTCCAAGCGTGGAATCGTTTTCGGCAGCAGCACGGAGAAGCGGTGAAACCCGCCGAGGACTGGAAGCGGGTCAACATGGTCAATCTGATCCTCTGGATCGTGTTCTGGGGCGCGGGCACCGTGCTGGTGGGGCATGTGTTGCTACATCAGCCGCTGAAATTCCTCCTCATCGGCGTGGGATTGAGCTTCCTTTTCGTGCTGGTG
>CAYWCK010000530.1:0-276 GCA_964456685.1 uncultured Bifidobacteriaceae bacterium
TGAAAAGTGCCGTCGCGCAAATCCGGGCCTGCGGTGCCGAACGTGGTGCCCGCATTGGCTAGGGAATCGGAAATGCGGCATTCCAATTTGCCGCCGATCAGCGCCACTTCATAACCAATCCCATGCGAGGTGTCGGGCGCATTGCGGCTGTCCACAACCGTCATCACATCAAACGACGTGGTGGACACCTCGGGTTGAACCCAGGCTTCAATAGAAAAATCCTGGCCGGCGCCAAAACTCAAAGCGGGCGAATTGGAGACGACAATCTGGTCATCC
>CAYWCK010000530.1:286-3427 GCA_964456685.1 uncultured Bifidobacteriaceae bacterium
CCATCAAACCCAAACGCCTGGCCAACCTGACCGGCCACGAAACTCAGTCCGCCGGAGAAATTGCCGTGATGGATCCCAGCGGTATCAGTGGCGTCTCCTTCCGCGCGCCACCAACTCACCAGCCCGGCGGGCGGGCGGACGCACGGCTGCGCGGAGCACGGCATGGTTTGAATCACGACCCAAAGAAAGACGACGAAGGTGAAACGACCTGTGGAAAAAAGTTTCATAACCCGGGCGGTATTGGGGATTGCTATCTGGCCCACCAAACCCTACCGCCGGCCCGCAGCGGGGCCAAGCGGTTTTCCCCGCCGGAACAATTCAACCGATCGCCGCCGCCAGCCTCTCCAGCCCCTGCCTGAGTGTGTGGGTTGGTCGCCAACCCAATTGGTGCAGTTTTCCGGCGTCAGCAACGACGTAGCCGAGCGGATCTTTTTCCGGTGGGGAGATTTCCGCCACCAATTCCGGGCGGCCCACCATCACGGCCACAGCATCGGCGATTTGCCGAACGGAAATGCCAACACCCGTGCCCCAATTGATTGTGCCGGCAAACTTCCTTTCCACGGTCAACAAGATCGCCGCCGCGAGGTCCTCAATGTAAATGTAATCCTTCGTGCTGTGCGGCGTCTTGAGCACGAGCTTTTCGCCGCGGCGAAACTTTTGAATGAGCGAACTGCACAACCGCGCCGGATGTTCGCCGACACCGTACGGATAAAACACCCGTCCCCAACAGAAACTCGTGCCGTCCTTGCGCGCCTCGGTTTCCAGCGTTTCGCGCAGCGCATTCTTGCAGCGCGAGTAAAGCGTGCTCGGGTCCATCGGCGTCTGGTCTTCGTTCAACGGGGCGTCAGTGATCTTGTATTCGATGCACGTGCCGACGCCGACGAACCGGCGCAGCCCGATGCCCTTGAGCTTGCGCGCCAGGTCCAAACTCCATTCCAAGTGCTTTTCATTCTCTGGCGATTCGAGATAAACGCCCGGCGTGGCGATCCACGCGAAGTGAACACACGCATCCGGCTTGAACGACTCGATTTCCTGCCACGGCAATTCCGCCAACGTGCCCTTGATCCAGCGCATCCGGTCGCTGGCCGGCACGTGGGGCGACGGTTGTTCCGTCGGCAACATCATCCCGCCGATCTCGTGGCCCTGGCTCAAGGCAAGTTTGGCGAAAGCCGAGCCGATGAATCCTGTGGCGCCAGTGACGAGAATTTTCATTTCAATCGCGCTCCCCTTTTTCTACCCAACTGACTCCCAACCGCGCGGATCAAAAGCGGCGGTGAACGCGCCGCACTCCAGACGCTTCGCGAGATTCGATCGGCCTTCGTAAGCGCGACAGCGTTTGGACTGCGGTGGCTTTAGCACCGCTTTGAAAGTGCATTTCATTTCAGGTCAGCCAGCAGCGGAAGCTTGCGGTCGCGCTCGGAAACCATGGGATTTGCGACCGGCCAGTTGATACCAATCGCCGCATCGTTGAATCGCACGCCGCGCGCGAGGTCGGCGTGATAGAACTCCGACATCTGGTAAAACACTTCGCAGTTGTCCGTCAGGCATTGAAAGCCGTGCGCGAAACCGCCGGGCACGTAGAGCATGCGACGATTCTGCGCGGTGAGTTCGAAGCCTTCCCACTTCCCGAACGTCGGCGAATCGCGGCGCACATCCACCAGCACATCGAAAATCGCGCCCGCGGCGCAGCGGATGAGTTTGATCTCCGGCTTTGGGTCGGCCTGGAAGTGCATTCCCCGCAGCATGCCGCGTTGTTTGGTGAGCGTGAGATTGCATTGCGGCCAGCGGGTGTTGAGTCCGTGCGCGGTGAATTCGTTGTCGCAATACGTCCGCGCCAGAAACCCGCGCTCGTCCTCGCGCAATTCAAGGTCAATCAACCACAGCCCCGCCAATTTGGTCTGCGAAAACTTCATGGTGCTGCTTGCCACATTTGAACCCGGCGTGGCGAACGCCGCAACGTCGAGCGTTGTCGAAACTTTGTTACGCGGGCGACGGCACTCCCTCTCCCAGCGGGAGAGGGTCGGGGTGAGGGAGAGGGCTTCAACAACCTACTGCCAAGGACATGGTCAAACCGCTCCGGTGAATTGGCGCGTTCTCCCTCACCCTTTATCCCTCTCCCGCTGGGAGGGGGAGACCACTGCCGGATCGCTGCAAAAGACTTCGCGGTTGCAATGCGAAGTCTCATCGGATTGGGGCCGGGCATGGGAATTGGCTTTGTGTTCTTTACGGCCTTTTGCGGCTAAACAATTTTCACCTTCGGGATTGGCACGATAAACTTGCCGCCCGCGTCGCGATACGCCTTTTGCTGCGCGAGGATTTCGTCGGCGAAGTTCCAGGTGAGCAGCAGCGTGTAGTCCGGCTTGCGCTTCGCCAGATCCTCGGGCGCGAGGATGGGGATGTGCGTGCCGGGCGTGAGCCGGCCCTGCTTGTAGGTGCTGCGATCGGCGACGAACTCCAGCGTGTCTGCGCCGACGCCGTAATAATTCAGCAACGTGCTGCCCTTGGCCGACGCGCCGTAGGCCGCGATGCGTTTGCCTTCGCGCTTGAGCTTGGCGAGCAGCGCCACGAGTTCGTCGCGGATCGCGCGCACCTGATTGCCGAAGCCTTCGTAGTACGTGAGCGAGTTGACGCCTTTGCGCGTTTCCTCGGCGAGCAGATCGGTGGCGGATTTTTCCACCGGATACGCGCCCGTGTGACAAGCGAACAGTCGCAGCGAACCACCGTGAATCGGAAACCGTTGCACGCGGAAGATCGTTAACCCATGCCTTTCGAACAACGGCTTTAGCGCCGTGAGCGTGAAATAGAAAACGTGCTCGTGATAAATCGTATCGAATTCGGTGTGCTCGATGAACTCGACGCCGTAGGGAAACTCCAGCGCGATGCGGCCCTTCGGTTTCAGCAAGGTTTTCAGTCCCGCGACAAAATCATTTGTGTCTGGCGCGTGGGCGAAGACGTTGTTGCCGAGAATCAGATCGGCCTGGCGGTTTTTCGCCGTGAGATCAGAGGCAATCTTCTTGCCGAAAAATTCGACAAGGGTCTCAATGCCTTTTTCGCGCGCGACCTTCGCGATGTTCGCCGCGGGCTCGATGCCGAGACACGGCACGTTGGCCTTCACGAAGTTTTGCAGCAGATAGCCGTCAT
>CAYWCK010000531.1:0-3420 GCA_964456685.1 uncultured Bifidobacteriaceae bacterium
TCCTGTTTGTCGCCGCTGGTGGCTTGGTGCCGTGGTCCAGCGCCCTCGCCGCCGATCAACCCCAGTTCGGCCAGGCCTGGAACCGGAACATGGTCTCCCCCGAGCGCGGCCTGCCCGAGTCCTTCGACCCGGTCTCCCGTCGCAACCTGAAATGGGCGGCCAAGCTCGGCACCGAATCCCATTCCACCCCGGTCATCGCCGGCGGCCGCGTTTACATCGGGACCAACAACGGCGAACCGCGCGACGCGCGGCATCAGGGCGACCGCGGCGTGTTGTTCTGCCTCGACGAACGCGACGGCCGGTTGCTCTGGCAACTGGTCGTGCCCAAGCGCGACGAAGATGCCTACATGGACTGGCCGCGCATGGGCATGTCCTCGGAAGCCACCGTCGAGGGCGATCGCGTTTATCTCGTGGACAATCGCGGCGCCGTGCTTTGCCTCGACGCGAAAGGCATGGCCAACGGCAACGACGGGCCGTTCCGCGAGGAAGCGGTTTACATGACTTCCCCCACGACCTCGGGCGCAAAACCCTTCCAGCAAATCGGAGCCGAGACGAAACCGCTGGTGTTGCCGCCGCCGGCCGAGGGCAAGTTGCTCGCACCCGGCCCGCTTGACGCGGACATCTTGTGGAAATTCGACCTCGTCACCGAGTGTGGCATCTGGCCGCATGACGCGGCGCATAGTTCGATTCTCATCCGCGGCAATCATCTTTACCTGAACACCGCGAACGGCGTGGACAACACGCACAAGCGCATCCGTTCGCCGGACGCGCCGGCCTTGATTGTTCTCGACAAGAAAACCGGACGGTTGCTTGCGCGCGACGACGAGCACGTCGCCCCGATTACTTTCCACAACACCTGGTCTTCACCGTCACTCGCCAAGGTGAACGGTTGCGAGTTGATTTTCTTCTGCGGCGGCAACGGAGTGGTTTATGGATTTGAGCCGCTCGCTCGTAACCGACGAGTTAACGAGGTTCATTCTGCAAAGCGGAGCAGTCAGAGCCTCCTCACGTCGGCGGCGACTTTGAAAAAGGTTTTCGAATTCGATTTCGACCCCACGGCGCCGCGCGCGGACGTGCATAAGTTCAACAGCAACCGCCAGCAAAGCCCGAGCAACATCTATGGCATGCCGGTCTTTCAGGACGGCAAACTGTTCGTCGCCGGCGGCGGTGATATTTGGTGGGGCAAGAACGAGGCGTGGTTGAAGTGCATTGATGCGACCCGGACCGGCAACATCACGACGAACGGTTTGGTGTGGTCCTATCCGCTCGAAAAGCACGTGATGACCACGGCGGCCGTGAGCGACGGGCTGGTGTACCTCGCGGATTGCGGCCGCACCTTGCACTGCGTGGACGCCAAAACCGGTCAACGTGTCTGGACGCACGAGATCAAGGGCGAAGTCTGGGCTTCGCCTTACGTCGCGGACGGGAAAGTTTATCTCGGCACGCGCAGCGGCGATTTTTACGTGCTCACCGCCAGCCGGGAGAAGCAGGTTCTCGCCGAGTTGCAGCTCGGCAATCCCATCAGCGCCACCACGACCGCCGCCAACGGCGTGCTCTACGTGGCGACCATGACTGATCTGTTTGCGGTGAAAGCGGGCGCGGCGACGAAATGAGCGGAGCGCGAATCGAAGCCGCGGCTAACTTTGGATAGCTCTCCCTCACCCCGGCCCTCTCCCGCCGGGAGAGGGAGAAATGCTCGCCGCGGCCGGACCAAATGATTACCCGCCGCTGGCTCGGGACCGCTCGAACATTGAAAAACTTCCGACAGCGGTTCCCTCTCCCAGCGGGAGAGGGAGAGGGTGAGGGAGAACGCTGTGTTTGCGCCAGACGGCCACAGTTTTAATTAGACCGCTCAATCCACGAACAGCAGCTCGTTTGAGAGCAGCAGCACTTGGGCGTATTTTTCGAGCGGCGAGAGTTTCTCGTTCTTCGGCTGGGATTTGACGAATTCCTCGGCGGCGCGGACTTCCTCTTTTTCCAGCGGCCGCAACCAAACGAGCCGGCCGAGGCGCTGCAATTTCTCGGTCTCGTTCGCCGCACGTTTCACTTCCTCGCGCTGCACGAGTTGCTTCGCCTGCTCGATCACGAACGGATTGTTCATCATGAACAGCGCCTGTTGCGGCACGGTCGTGGTGAAACGGCCCTGGTTGCTCACGTCGGGATTGGCGAAATCAAACGTGCGGAACACGCCCGGCAGATTCTGGCGATCAATCAAACCGTAGATCGTGCGCCGCGTGGAAAAGGGCTCGCTCACGATGTCCACGGAGACGCCACCCACCGTTTGGTCCAGACGGCCGGCGATGGCCAGCCACGTGTCGCGTTGCGCTTCGAAGTCCAGCCGCTGCCGGTTCATGCGGGCGAAGAAATGATTTTCCGGATCCGCTTTGCGCGTGGCATCGCTGGCCTCGCAACTTTGCTGGTAGGTCGCCGAAAGCAAAATCATGCGATGGAGTTGCTTGATGCTCCAGCCGCCACCCTTGAAACCAGTGGTGGGACATGCGTCCCGCCTGTCCGGTGTGACATCAGTTCGCTCGCGCCACTGGACAGGCGAGACGCCTGTCCCACTACGCAGTCCGCCGCCGAGGTCAGAGGCACGAATCGCAGGCGACCGCGACTCGGGGAAACCTTCCATGAACGCGGCCGCGAGATAATCCAACAGCGCGCGATGGAGCGGCACTTCCGTGCGCACGCCGAAATCGCCGGGCGTGCTGACGAGGCCCGCGCCGAAGTGATAGCGCCACACGCGATTCACGAACACCCGCGCCGTGAGCGGATTCGTGCGGCTCGTGATGGCCTGCGCCAATTCCAATCGCCCGCTGCCGTTGGTGAACGCCGGCGCATTCGTGCCGGCGAGGACTTCGAGAAACCGCCGCGGCGCTTCCGGGCCGGGATTGCCAGGATTGCCGCGCAGGAAGACGCGCGAGTTCGCCGGGTTCGCGCGATCCGCCATCGCCATTGCGCGCCGCGGGGCGCCGTTGTGCGTCCAGTTGAGCGCCTCGATGCGGTTGCGGAACGGCGCGCTGCCTTCACCGAGCCGCCGCGCGTGGAGCGAGCGAGCTTCGTCCTTCGGCAGATTGATCGGCGTACCGTCGGCGTAGAGGATTTGCCGCAGAGCTTCGCGCGATGTGTCGGGCAGCGCCGTGGGCACGGGCTTGTTTTCTTTCTTCGCCGCTTCGAGCGTGGCTTTCCAATCCGTGTCCACGGACTTGAACAGCTCGTTCAGCGCCGCGGCCGCCTGTTGGATGGAATTCGTGACGTGACTCGCCAGTGATTTGGCCACCGCCGGATTGAAGTTCACAGGCTCGGCCGAAAATTTTGCGATCAACGCGCCCGCTTCCGCCGCGAAGTTCGTCTCCGTGAGCGCGGCGAGTGGAAACCACGGGCCGAAAATCGGGTCAGCTTTCGTTACGCGCTCGTCGA
>CAYWCK010000532.1:0-3413 GCA_964456685.1 uncultured Bifidobacteriaceae bacterium
TGCGTGAAGGGCATTGACATGATCACGCATTGCGACGACCTCATCGCCACGCCGATCAATCTCGGTTCGAGCGAACTGGTTTCCATCAACACGCTCGTCAGCAAGGTGGAGAAAATCGCCGGCGTGAAACTCAAGCGCACCTACAAGCTCGACGCGCCACTTGGCGTGGCTGGTCGCAATTCCGACAACACGTTCATCAAAAAGGTGCTCAAGTGGGAGCCAAACACCACGCTCGATAAGGGTCTCGCCGCCACCTACAAGTGGATCAAGGTCCAATACGAGAACCGCAAGAAGGGCAAGCGGGTGGTGGAGTAGCTGACTTCGAATTCTGCCACGCCCAAACTGTTGACGTGCTAATTGCTTTTTCGGGCTTGGCGTGATGAGTCGAAATGGGTCCAGAACTTTCCATCCATCTTCACGCCATTCAGCATCATTGCGAGTTCAAAGCCGCTGAGAAAATGCTCACAATCGCTTTGGTTCTGCCACAATTCCTCGCCTGAAAATTCTTGAGTCGAAATTGTGACCCATGATTCATTTTCTTTTCCGCTTTCAAACAATCGCAGATGAAGCAATGTCTGAAATAACTCGTTTGCATCAGCTAGTGACACGTCTGAGATTTGCGCGACGTGGGTGCCTTTACTAAACAGTGTTGGCTTTTTTGTTAACTGGTATTTGATGTTCATTGGTCGTCTTCTCCACGCACTTGTTCAATGTTGTCGCCTGCAATCTCAAGCAAGCCGGTTTTGAAGTTCCAACTGAACCGCATCATGCCTGCGAAGTAGTTCGTCCAATCAATGTCTCTGCAGCCAGACTGATACGATTCTTCAAAAGTAATGTGGAAGTGTCCTTTGAGAGTCTCGCCTTCCGCGGTTGTGAATTCTAAGGCTTCAACAAAAACTTCATCAACGCTTCCACCAGCCCGGCAATGTTCGTCCAAATTCAAGTCCGACCAACTCTCCGCAAGAAGTTCTTCAAGGCTTGTTTTGAAGCCGGCTAGGCATTCCTTCAAATCAACAGCGGCACCCATAATCAGGCGCATTCTTGCAACAAATTCTAAGCCGTCAACCATTGGTGGACTTAACGCATCGGTTCTGATTTCTTGCTTCGACATGAGCAGCGACCGCAATGACAGCGTGACCGACGTTGATCGAGATGAATAGCCTCATCACCTCCGTCATCGGTCAAATTCCCAATCGCCTCGCGCTGACTGGCGGCTGGATTGATCAGCCATTCGTCTCGCGGCACAACCCCAAGCCGTCCGGCTCGATTCCGTGCGCCGACGGCGCACCCGTAATCCAGCCCGGGGCAAGCGAGCCCGCGAGCGCCGCCCCGGGTGGCCACACCAAAAATGCTCGCGCCCTGAAGGGGCGCGGGTAAATCCACAAGCCAAATGCCGCAATCCCTCGCCAAGAACTTGATTCATCTCGTGTTCAGCACCAAGGAGCGGCGGCCGTTGCTCGAAGACGCCGTCCGCCAGGAACTGCACAATTACGCGTCCGGCATTTTGAAGGACTTGGATTCTCCGGCCATCATCATGAATTCCGTACCGGATCATGTTCACATTCTTTTCAACCTCCACCGGACCAAAGCCCTGGCTGACGTGGTCATGGAAACAAAGCGCGGCACTTCGAAATGGATCAAGACGAAAGGAAATCAGTTCGCGCTCTTCCAATGGCAGAATGGTTACGGCGCTTTCTCAATCAGCCAATCGGCGGTGGGTGAGGTCACGGAATACATTCGCAACCAGGCCGAGCATCACCGGAAGGTTTCGTTTCAAGACGAGTTCCGGACCTTTCTCAAACGGTACGAGATTGGATTTGATGAACGGTATGTTTGGGATTGAAATGGAGTGGATGAGTTTCGTCGCCAACCAACCCGCGCCCATTCAGGGCGCGCATGGTTTTGATTGGCTCGTTACCCGGGGCGGCATCCGCGGAGCGGATTTGCCCCGGGCTGGTTTACGGCCAGTCCTTTGGACTGGGATTACACGGCGATGTGGCTGCCATGAATGACCCTATCACCTCCGTCATTGGCCAGATTCCGAACCGCCTCGCACTCGCGGGCGGCTGGATTGATCAACCCTTCGTCTCACGACACAACCCGAGGCCGCCCGGCTCGATGGTCGTCGTGCAAATCGAACCGACGTTTCGGCCGATGGATCGCGCCGGCATTGCCAGCGGCACGCGCGCCGTGGCGATGAAGTTGTGGAAGGGAAAGCTCCCGAAGCGTCCGCCCGCGGAACTGGTGCGTGAACTTTACGCGGCCGAGAACAAAGGCAAATCCGAGCCCAGCGGTTCGCAGGACATGATTGGGTTGATTTATCCCGGCATCAACCGCCTCGACTACGACTCCGCGGCGAATGGGGGAATTTTCCCCGCGCATATCGAGTCGCTCGCAACTTTACGCGCGGCGCGATGGCTGGAAAAGGTTTTGCACGTCCTGCCCATCGAACCGCGACCCGATGGCTACAATCCGCTCGGCAAAAAGAATCTCGACCCGAAGTGGATCGCGCGCCTCGGCCAGACGGGGAAGGATTGCTTCGATGCCATCCGCCGCCGGGACACCACCGCGCTTGGTGGATCGCTCAACGACTGCATGGTGTGTTGGGAAAAAATCCTGCCGCACACGGTCGCGCATCCGACGCTGCGGGTGGATTTGAAAGCGATTCTCCGCGCGTATCAGCGCAGTTATCCCGGCGCGATGTTCTCCGGTTGTGGCGGCGGATATTTGTTCGTGATTTCCGAAAAGCCCGTGCCCGGCGCGTTTCAGATTAAGGTGCGGACTGGCACGAAGCTCAAGATAGTGCGGTCCTGAAAGCGTGATCGCGTTCTTCCTCTCCCCTCGGAGGGGAGAGGATCGAGGTGAGGGGTTAAACTGCGGGCATAACAATTGCCCTGACAAATAAACCGGCGCACCCCTCACCCTAACCCTCTCCCCCTTGGGGGAGAGGGAAGTCGCGCGGCCTAACTTTTCGCCGCGAAGATTTGCTGCCAGAGCGATTTGAACAGCGCCATCCGCACGACATCCTGCCGCTTGTCGCCAGCCCGGACGTCCTCGAGGAACACGCCTTCCAGTTCAAACCCGAACCGGCTGTTCAGGTTCAGGTTGCTCATGTTGATGTCGAGCGAGTGGACGTAAACCTTGTTCAGGTTCAGAACCATGAACGCGTAGTAAAGGAAGGCGAACGTGGCACGCTTGCCCAGCCCCTTGCCCTGCACGGCTTCGCCCACGAGTTTCTTCATCTCCAGTTTCCCGGCGATGCGATCCAGGTTTTCCGCGCCAACAATGCCGACCGGTTGGTTCTCGAAATAAATCCCGAAGTACTCCCGCGTCGGATGGGTGAAATACTTCTGGAGGTCCGCTTCCTTTTCCGGATAGGCCGGCACGAAGTTTTCGCGCACGCCCGGCACATG
>CAYWCK010000533.1:0-2520 GCA_964456685.1 uncultured Bifidobacteriaceae bacterium
CACCCGTCGAGTTGAACCTCGGCAAGGTGCTGGCGTTGATTCACCGCGTGTTGCCGCGGCTGGACGATCCGGCGCGCAAGGCGGAAGTGCAAACCGCTTTGGGCAAAGCCGCGGCGCTGCTTGAAGCCGCGCGCGCGGCGCACAGCGGTGGCGTGGCGAGTTTGCCGCCGATTGGCGCGCAGCAAGTCGCCACGGCGGTGGCGCCGGAAATCGCCGCGGTCATCGCCGCCGCGGTTTCAGTCGTGCTCGACCGGCCATATCGGCTCGTTTCCGTGCAACAGGTGACGGTGCCCGTGGTGCCGCATCTCAATGTTTGGGCGGTGGAAGGCCGCACGCAGATTTTCATGTCCCATAAAGTTCGCTGAACATTTTCAAGCCCATGATCAAAAGACTTCGTGTCACAGTTGATGGCAATTCCTACGATGTTACCGTCGAGTTGCCCGATGAAACCAGCGCGCCCGCTGTTGCTGCGGCTCCGGTAACTCCGGTGATTGCCGCGCCAGTGCCAGCGCCCGCTGCTCCGGCAACTCCCAAACCCGCGTCGGCAACGGTCGCGCCGTCCGGCCCCGCCGGCCCCGGCGACGTGCCAAGTCCGTTGGCCGGCCGCGTAACGGCGGTGGTTGTGACCGTCGGACAGGAAGTGAAAGAGGGCGATCACCTAATCACGCTCGAAGCGATGAAGATGAACACGTTTGTGTTCGCGCCGAAGAGCGGAAAGGTCACTGAGGTGAAGACTGCCGTTGGCGCAACAGTTGAAGAAGGACAGGCGTTGGTGAAGATCGGTTAGTTGGCCTGAGATGATTCGTGAACACTGAACGCGCAGTTGAATCCATCGTTCACCCTCACCCCGGCCCTCTCCCGCTGGGAGAGGGAGAATCATACGCAGCTTCAGGTGAATTTGTTGCTAGTGGGAAGTTGGGTGGGCTGTGGCAATTGCACGAGCACGTGGAAGTCACTTCGACCAATTTGATCGCGGGGAATCTGCCGGCGTGGCATGCGGTGCGGGCGGACACGCAAACGGCGGGACGCGGACGCTTCCAGCGCCAATGGGTTTCCGACGTGGGCGGATTGTGGCTTTCCGCCGTTGTGCCCGTCGAAACTAATTCGCCGGCGTGGCGCATGTTGCCGTTGGCAACCGGGCTGGCGGTTTGTCAGACCCTGCGCGCGACGGGCGTCCAAGAACTGCGACTCCGCTGGCCGAACGATGTGCTCGTGAACGACGGCAAACTCGCGGGTTTGTTGATTGATCAATTCACGCCCGGGCTCGCGGTCGTCGGGATCGGCATCAACGTCAGGAATCAACCGCAAGTTTGCGACGCCAGTTTACGCGGTCACGTGGCGCGGCTGGCGGACTTGGTTTCGCCGGCGCCGTCGGTGCGCGATCTGGCGGTTCACGTCCTCGCTTCGCTAAAGATCGTCTGGCAGCAGGTTTTGGATTATGGGCCGGCGATCATTCTTGAACGTGTGAACAAACTTTGGGATTTGCCGCGCCGCGTCGAAATTCAACTCGATCCATACAGGGCGACCGCTGGCTGGAAGTCTGCGCTACGTGACAGCCTGGAAGGCGGTCCTACTACCGTTGGTGATTTTTTAGGCGTCGATGCGCGCGGGCGGTTGCAACTGCGCGGCGCCGATGGCGCGATTGATTTCTTTGAGCCGCAGGATGTGCGGCTGTTGCGGGACATACCTTGAACTTTTCATGAAACCATTGACCAAACTTACAGCCGAAGAAGCGGCGCAATTCGTCAACGACGGTGAAACCATCGCCGTCAGCGGCTTCACCGCGGCGGGCGCGCCCAAGTCCGTGCCCAGCGCCATCGCGGCGCGGGCGGAAGCGGAGCACGCGGCGAATCGTCCGTTCAAAATCAATCTCATTTCCGGCGCTTCGACGGGCCGCTCGCTCGACGGCGCGCTGGCGCGGGCGAAGGCGCTCGGCTTCCGTACGCCGTATCAATCCGATCCCGACCTGCGCAAAAGCATCAACGCCGGCGAGACGCAGTTTTTCGACATGCATCTCTCTCGGTTGCCGCAGGATGTGCGCTACGGATTTCTCGGACACGTCCACACGGCGATCATCGAAGCGAGTGAAGTGACGAAGTACGGCGAGATTGTGCTGACGTCCTCCGTGGGCGCGTCGCCGACTTTCTGCCGGCTGGCGGACAAGATCATCATTGAGCTGAACCGTTACCACCCGCCGATCCTGCGCGGCTCGCATGACATTTACGAACCGGCCGATCCGCCGGAGCGCAGCGACGTGCCGGTATTCAAGCCGTCGGACCGGATTGGGTCACCCGTCATTCTGGTTGATCCGGCGAAGATTCTTGGCGTGGTGGAAACAAATTTGCCGGACGAAACCAGCGCGTTCGATGCCGTGAGTCCGATTACCGCGAAGATTGGCGAACACGTCGCCGAATTTCTCGCCGCGGAAATCAAGCGCGGTTTGATTCCAAAAGCCTTTCTCCCGGTGCAATCCGGGGTCGGCGACACGGCCAACGCGGTATTGATGGCCATGGCGGATCA
>CAYWCK010000533.1:2530-3409 GCA_964456685.1 uncultured Bifidobacteriaceae bacterium
ATGTACACCGAGGTCATTCAGGACGCGGTGATTTCGCTGATGAAGAAAGAGCGAGTGACGGACGCCAGCGGCTGTTCGCTGACGGTGCCGCCGCCGACGCTCGAAGGCATTTACGCGGACTGGGAATTTTTCCGACCGCGCCTGTTGCTGCGCCCGCAGGAGATCACGAACAATCCCGAAATCGTCCGCCGCATCGGCACGATCTCGGTCAACACTGCCATCGAAGTGGATTTGAGTGGCAACGTGAACAGCACGCACGTGCTCGGCAAGCACATGATGAACGGCATCGGTGGCTCGGCGGATTTCGCGCGGGCGTCGTTCCTCTCGATGTTCATCTGCCCGTCCGTCGCGAAGGGGGGCAAGATCAGCACGATTGTTCCCATGGTGAGCCATCTCGACAGCAGCGAACATTCAGTGTGCGTGATCGTGACGGAACAAGGGGTGGCCGATCTGCGCGGCAAGTCGCCCTCGGAGCGTGCCCGATTGATCATCGAGAAATGCGCGCACCCGGATTACCAGCCGTTGTTGCGTGATTATCTCAAGAGCGGTGGCAACGGTCACACCTTGCACAGTCTCGGGCTGGCCTTCGGCATGCACCTGAGCTACGGCAAGCACGGCGACATGCGGCAAGTGAATTGGGCGGATTACGATTAGTCCGTTGGGTTGGGGAGCGGGGGACTGCGCGAGTGGTTCCCCGCTATTTCTTTTTCCAACCCGGCCCGCGTACAACCTGGCCAGGCTTCGCGCCGGTGTGTTCACCATCCATCAAATCCGGCACGCCGTTGACCAACACGTGGCGCAAGCCGGTCGCGAACTGATGCGGTTGCTCGAATGTGGCGTGATCCTGAATCGTTGCGGGATCGAATACGACCACGTCAG
>CAYWCK010000534.1:0-3401 GCA_964456685.1 uncultured Bifidobacteriaceae bacterium
CGCTGAAACCAATTTCACCTTTGCAAATCCAGTGATGCTTCGCACCGCTGATGGCAACACGGCGGCACGGCTTCAGGCGCAAGGCGCGCGGTTGGTGGCTGACTATGGCAGTTTTCAAATCTTGGAGCTGGACAGCGCTTTGGCGGTCAAAGCAAAGGCGAAAGCTGATGCCTTGCAAACCGGCAATCATATCCAACTGCACGCGGGTTGGATTGATACTCGTGGCGGGAAGGTTGGATCCCTCCAACGGAGTTCTGCTCCGGCAGCGGGTCGCCAGCTGCATCTCATTCAATTCGTCGGTCCGGTGAAACCAGAGTGGCACGCTGCTCTCGAAACGAGCGGGGTCAAGGTGGTGGCGTATATTCCGCAAAACGCCTACCTCGTCCAAGGCGCTGCTTCTAACTTGGCTCAGATGCAAGCGTGGGCGGCCAAGGCAGTCTATGTTCAGTGGCACGGCCCATATCTAGGCCAATACAAAATTCATCCGCGAGCCCGTTTGACAAAGGGCAGGGCGGCGGCGGCAACAGCCGATGTGTTCGCAATTCAACTGGTCGAGGATGCGGAAGCGAACGAAGCGACCCTTGCGCTGATAGATGCGATCAAGCTTGCACCCATCGAGCATCAATTCCGGACGCTGCACTATCGCAATTTGGCAGTGCGGCTACCGGTTGATCGGCTTGACGACCTGGCGGCACAGCCGGACCTCATTTCCATCCAGCCGCGACCGCCGCGACGCAAACTGGACGAGCGCCAGGATCAAATTCTCGCGGGCAATCTCGCGGGCAACGCACCAAGTGGGCCGGGATACCTGGCTTGGTTGACCAGCCAGGGTTTCACCCAAGCGCAGTTCGATGCGTCCGCTTTCGTCGTGGATGTTTCCGATAGCGGCGTGGATAACGGCACCATCCTGCCGGGTCATTTCGGGCTTTATCAAGACGGGGATCCGAATCTGCTCTCCCGCGTGGCTTATGCCCGCCTTGAGGGCACGCCGAATACTGGCAGCACGATTGAGGGCTGCGATGGCCACGGCACATTGAACGCGCACATTCTAAGCGGCTTCAATAATTTCAACTCCGGTTTTCCGCACCAAGATACCGCGGGCTACCGGTACGGACTGGGCGTCTGCCCGTTCGTGCGGATCGGCGCGTCCACGGTTTTTGATCCCTACGATTTCACCTATCCGGCGTACGCCGACTTAACCGGGCGCGCATACCGCGACGGGAGCCGGATCAGCAATAACAGCTGGGGTGCGAATACCTACGGTGAATATGATGTGGACGCCCAAGCGTATGACGCCCTCGTGCGGGACGCCCAGCCCGATGGCTCCGCCGAGGGCCAGCCGGGGAATCAAGAGTTGGTCGTCATATTTGCTGCGGGTAATGCCGGGCCAGGCACCTCAACTGTGGGTTCTCCCGGCACGGCCAAGAATGTAATCGTGGTTGGTGCCAGTGAAAATGTGCGGTCACATTCCACGGCCGACGGCGGCAACTCCAGCACGGGCAATGATGGGTGTTTCTCGGGAGACAGCGCCGCCAATAGCGCCGACGATATCGCCAACTTTTCCGGTCGTGGGCCGTGTTCGGATGGGCGGCAGAAGCCTGATCTGGTCGCGCCAGGCACGCACATCACCGGAGGGGTGGCGCAGAGCAGCACGGCTACCAATGGAAATGGCGATGCCCTTCCATGTTTCACCGCGGCCGGCGTCTGTGCACTCATTGGCAGCGGCTACGTGGGCAACAACGAAAACTTTTTCCCGCTGAATCAGGAATTTTACACCACGTCTTCCGGCACGAGTCACGCGGCGCCCGCAGTGGCCGGCGCTTGTGCGTTGCTGCGGCAATATTTCATCAATCACGGTCAGCCGGTGCCGAGCCCCGCATTGACCAAGGCTTACCTGGCCAATTCCGCCCGGTATCTGACAGGCGTCGATGCGAACGACTCTTTGCCATCGCCGAATCAAGGCATGGGCGCGGTGAATCTTGGGACGGCATTTGATGGCGTTGCGCGGGTGTTACACGACCAAAGGAGCGAGGAAAAATTCACCGCCTCGGGCCAGACTCGGACTATTTGCGG
The DNA here is from genome assembly GCA_964456685.1 of uncultured Bifidobacteriaceae bacterium. Lineage (GTDB taxonomy): Bacteria > Verrucomicrobiota > Verrucomicrobiia > Limisphaerales > JADLHS01 > CAYWCK01. The sequence goes on from CAYWCK010000534.1 coordinate 2,074, forward strand.
GAACATCGTGGACTCCGGCAAACCATTGCGCGTGACTCTGGCGTGGACCGATGCGCCCGGAAGCACGACCGGAAGTGCCTACAATAACGACCTCGACTTGGTCGTTGCGGTCGGGGGAAACTTTTACAAAGGGAATTTCTTCAGCGGTGCGACGTCCGTGACTGGCGGACTCGCTGACGAAAGGAATAATCTGGAAAGCGTCCTGTTGCCTGCGGGTCTCAGTGGGAGCTTTGCGGTAACCGTGACTGCGGCGAACATCAACTCGGACGGTGTGCCGAACGAAGCGCCGGCGCTGGATCAGGATTTCGCGCTGGTGATTTACAATGCCACCGAGACACCCGCCCCGGTGATCAGTGTCGATTCCGTGAGTGTGGTGACCGAAAGCTGCGCCCCGGGTAACTTCGAAGTGGATCCGGGAGAAACGGTGACCGTTCAGTGCGGCCTGAGAAATTTGGGATGCAGTCCGGCCACCAACCTGGTCGTCAGTCTGCTTAACACGGGCGGGGTGAGCGCCGCCAGCGAGGCGCAAAACTTTGGGACGCTTTCTCCGGGGGGCAGCGTGGTGACCCAAAGCTTTTCCTTCACGGCGAATGGAATTTGCGGATCCAATCTGGTCGCGACATTCGCTTGGACGGCCAACATTACGAACGCCGGGACGGTTCAAGTCCAGATTCCGCTCGGCCGACTGAGCGGGGTGTTCACGCAAAATTTCGATTCGGTTGCAGCGCCGGATTTGTCAGCTGGCTGGACGACCGCCGCAAGCGGCGCTCAAACCGTCTGGGTTTCCTCCACCACGCATAGCGACACCGCACCCAATGCGATGTTTTCGTCTGACATTGCCGCAGCTGGCGTTAATGAACTCGTTTCCCCGGCAATCTTCATCGATTCCTACTCGGCGCAACTGAGTTTTCGGCATCGATATGAAACTGAACTGGGATGGGATGGGGGAGTGTTGGAGATCAAGATCGGGACCGGAAGTTTCGCCGACATTCTGGCCGCCGGCGGCAGCTTCGAAGCGGAAGGCTACAGTGGGTCGATTGGCGTTGGTGATAATCCGCTGGAAAGTCGAGCGGCTTGGACGGGGAGTTCCGGCGGCTTTGTGACCACGATCGTGAATTTGCCCACCAGCGGCAAAGGGCATGACGTCTGGTTGCGTTGGCGTTTTGGCTGTGACGGCAATACGGGGAGCGAAGGTTGGTATGTGGATTCGGTTGCCATCAGCACGCGCCAATGCTGCGGGGCGACTCTGCCGACGATTGCCTTGACCGAATTTGATCACACCGGAACGAACGTGCAATTCACTGTGGGCGGTACGGCGGGGTATTCCG
>CAYWCK010000535.1:0-3399 GCA_964456685.1 uncultured Bifidobacteriaceae bacterium
GTTGGCTTCGACTGGGATGGCGACGGCGACACCGACATCATCAGCGGCAACACGGCGGGCTACATCGTTTTCTTCGAGAATCTCAGCGGGCCGGGGGTCGAGAAACCGCGCTGGGCGGCGCCACGTTTCTTGGAAGCGGATGGGAAAGTCATTCGCATCATGGCAGGACCGAATGGAAGCATCCAAGGCCCGTGCGAAGCGAAGTGGGGTTATACTACGCTGAGCGTGGCGGATTGGGATGGCGACGGCCGGCCAGACATCGTGGCAAATTCAATTCTCGGCAAGGTGCATTGGTATCGCAACGTCGGCACACGCCAGCAACCGAAACTCGTCGCCGCACAACCGATCGAAGTCGAATGGAACGGTGCGCAGCCACACTTGAACTACGGCTGGCTGCGACCGGAAGGAAAGGCGTTGCTCACGCAATGGCGCACGACGCCAGTCGCGGTGGACTGGAACAAGGATGGATTGATGGATCAGGTGATGCTGGATCAGGCGGGTTACCTGGCTTTCTTTGAGCGAGCAAAGGTAGGCGAAAGGCTCGTATTGCAAGCGCCGCAACGAGTTTTCTCCGGCGAGAATTTTTCTGTCACGGATGCGCGGCACGGCCTGGTCGAGAAGTCGCCCGGCTTGATCCGATTGAACGGCGGGCTCGCCGGCAAGAGCGGGCGGCGGAAATTGTGTGTGGTGGATTGGGATGGCGATGGGCGGCTGGATCTGCTGGTGAATTCTGCGAATGCGAATTTTCTCAAGCAGACAGAGGTGCGGGACGGGAAATTCCATTTCCATGACCAGGGATTGTTGGTGCATGAAAACATCGAAGGCCACGATGTCAGTCCGACGACGGTGGATTTCAATGGCGATGGCGTGCGCGATTTTCTTGGCGGCGCAGAGGACGGTCGGTTTTATTATCTCCGAAATCCGCGCACCAAATGAGATCGCTTCGGCACTGTTGGGCGGCCATCACGATCGGGCTCTGGCTCCTGCTTTTGCCCACCGTTTTCGCCGCAACGACGGCCAAGGAAGTCGCCCAGAAGCTTGAATTGTTGAAAGGCACGATCGCCGCCGAGACCACCGCGATCTTGAAAACGAACCAACTCGCAGGCAGCTACACGACGGTGTGGCGACAGTTCGAGGACGCAGCCATCGTGGCGCTGGAACAAATATTACCCCAGCAAATTCCGGAGCTGACGGCGACGAATTTTGACAGCGGGAAGTCGGGGAAGGAGAAAAACCGGCTCGCGGATCTGGCGATCGTCATCGGCAAAGAGACGATCGAGATTTCGGTCAAAGCCGCCCGGAGTTCGGGGAATCCTGAAAATGACATGGGGACCTTTCGCGACCATCCCAACCGCGAAAAGCTTTTCGCGGCATCGTTCACAGTCTGGGTACGTTATAACGATTCCGGGAATGGCATCCGCTGTGACCGGGCGTTCTTCGATCAGACATGGCGGTTCGTCGGGAAATCGTCGCTGGTGGACGGCGTGAAATATCGGAAGAAGGACGGGAACATGCGCCCGAAACCGTGGGCGATGTTTGACGCGGGTGAATCGTATTGGCGAACGGAAGCAGATTTCGAAGCCGCGGTGAAGCGCGCGGAGTTGTATCGGGCGAATGAACTGATCAAGGAATATCTCGGCGATTTGAGCGAAACCGATCAGCGGCTGCTGTACGAAAAGCTCAAGCCGAAGTTTGAAACGAAATGAGCCGGCACGACCATTTTGGATCAAGGAAGCGTTGATAAAACCTCACGCCCCCCTGCCACCGGCAGTTATAGTTTATCGACAAACTTCTGCATCGCCTTCTCCTGGGATTCGATGGACTCGACCAATTTGAACTGCGTACGGCAACGGTCGAGATTGTGACCCGGACGGTGGATGCGGAAATACGTGTCGCCGCTGAGAAAATCGGTTAAGAAGCGGATGCCGATTTCAAATGTGATCAACTTGCCGGAGAACGCCATCAAGTTCTTTTCCGCCTGAGTCAAAAAGGAGCCGGCGTTGGAAAAATAGCCTTCGGCCAATTTCTTAAAGATCGGCATCTGCATGTTGACCTTGGAGAGATCCTTCTCGTCCTCAAGCGTCGGGCTGGTGGTGGTGCGGACCATGTCGCCGAAATCGTATAGCGCGCAACCGGGCATCACCGTGTCCAAGTCCACAACACACATGGCTTCACCGGTCTTGGTATCGAGCATCACGTTGTTAAACTTGGTGTCGTTGTGGGTAATGCGCTCGGGAATCCGCCCACGGGCCATGCCGTCCAGGATCACGTCCACCAGGTTTTCGTGGCCGAGGGCCAAATCAATTTCGCTCTTGGCCTCTTTGGCGCGGTTGTAGTGATCCTTTTGAATCGCCTGCTGCAGGGCCGTGAAACGCTTGCGGGTATTATGGAAGTTCGGGATCGTCTCGATCAAACGTCCGCCCGGAAGATCCACCAGCAGGCTTTGAAATTCACCGAACGCGCGCCCGGCTTGAAAGGCCTGCTCGGCCGATTGCACGGACTCAAACGTCTGCACGTTTTCAATGAACACGAAGGTGCGCCAGAATTCATTCTCGCCATTGCGATAAAACGACTGACCGTTGCGGGTGGGAATCACAATAAGCGACCGGCGAGTAATGTCCGAGGCATCCTGCGATTCCAGTTTGCGGCGGAGATGCGTGGTGACCCGCATCAAATTTTTCATCACTGCGGGCGGATTTTGAAAAACGTGGCTATTAATTTTCTGGTGGATGTAGCGAACACGCGTGCCGCCTTGATCATAAGTGGCCGAGTAGGTTTCGTTGATATGGCCGATCTTGAAGGTTTCGGCGTGTTGAATTTCGCCGTAAATCTGGAATTGCTTCGAGATGTCCTGCAGGTGTTGTTCCGGGTAGGGCATAAAACTCAAGGAGGATTGTTAAGCGGGGAGGGACGGATGAGCAATCTGATTTCACAGCACCGATAAAAGCAAAAAGCCGAAACAGGATTGTTTCGGCTTTTTATAAAGAATGGCGGCTACCTACTCTCGCAGAACCTATAGGACTACTACCATCGGCAACGCTGTGTTTGACGGCCGTGTTCGGAATGGGAACGGGTCGGACCACAGCTTTAAGGCCACCAAAAAACTTTTAAAGAGCAAACCGCGCGAAGCGCGGCCACCGAAGAGATTCGGCCATTCTCTGAAAACTACACACAGGAAACTTTGGAACTACAATTCGTGAGTTAAAATCGCTCTTTCTTCCGAGGAAGAAAGGAAACGATCAAGCCTCACGACCGATTAGTACTAGTCAACTGAGCACTTCACAATGCTTACATTCCTAGCCTATCAAACGGGTGGTCTGCCCGTGGTCTTTAGGGACTTGCGTCCGGGAAACAATATCTTGGGAGGAGCTTGGCACTTAGATGCTTTCAGCGCTTATC
>CAYWCK010000536.1:0-3399 GCA_964456685.1 uncultured Bifidobacteriaceae bacterium
GGCGACCGGTTCTTTGAAGGCTACGACTTCGACAATTGGGCTGAAGCGCTCGCGGGGCCGAATCACGCGCCGGTTTATTGGCGGCCCGGCGGCGGGTTCTACGAAGATTCCACTCCTGCCGGCCTGGTGGGCAAGTCACACGATGCCGGGCGGCAAGTTTCGTTTCTGCCGACCTGGGTGCGGTCCATTCAATCCGAAATTGAGAACTTCCCTTACCAGCGGTTGAAAAAGTCGGCGCACCTCACGGCGGTTGAGGCTGCGGCCCACATCGGCGCCGGCTGCACCGGAGCCGCATTCAACGTTCTCTCGGGAAATGACGAACCGCTGGATGAGTTTGAACCTTTGTTGGCGCGGTTGCGCGCGGCGCGACCTTTTTACGATTTGATGGCGAAACATCTCGGGCGCAGCCGGCCCATCGGAGTGTTCACCGCATGGAATAAAGATCAGGCCGCGGCTGGCGATCTGGTCAACAATCCAAACTGGAGCGCGGCCCATGTAAACCAGGGCTCGCAGGTCCTCGAGATGGGCCTGCCCGCCGCCTATCATCCAAGCGGCGCGGCGGTGACGCTGCTGTTCGCTCAAAGCGTGGCCGCCATGTCCCCCGACGAGATGAAGCGGGCGCTGGCCGGCGCCGTTTACACCGACGTCGAAACTTTGAACGCACTCAATCGCATGGGCTATCAAGAGTTGACGGGCATGTCGGCCGAGCAACCGCATCCGGTGGATTGCATCGAAGAATTCACGGCGCATCCGCTCAACGGCGACTTTGCCAAGCGCCAGCGTGATTGCCGTCAGTCCTTCTATCGCGTTTCCGGCTATGTCGGCTACGTGCTCAAGCCGCACGATGCCAAGGTGGAAGCTCTCTCCCGCCTGGTGGACTACGGCGCGAAGGAAATCTCGCCGAGCAGCCTGGCCATCTTTGAAAACAAACTCGGGGGACGCATCTGCGTCAGCGGCTACTATCCGTGGGATCATCTCCACAGCCTGAGCAAGACGGCCCAGATGAAGGCTGTCATGCGCTGGCTTTCGCGGGACCGATTGCCGGCCTACGTCGCGTCGTATCACAAGGTAAATCTCTGGGCGCGGGAGCCGCAGCACGGACACGTCGCCCTCGCCCTGTTGAACGCCAGCATGGATGCAGCAAGCGGACTCGAACTCGCAATTAATACCAAGGCTGACCGCGTGCGCGTCTTCGACCTGCAGGCGAAGGAGCGTGTGGTGCGCGCGACCCGCACGGACGGCCCGTATCGGCGCTTTGGGTTGCCAACCGTCCAGCCGTGGAGCATGCGCTTGGTGGTCGTGGACGAACGATAACCTTGATTCGCGGTGGCAACACCGCAGGAAACATTTCGTATGAGAAGCAATCTCCGGACATTCATCGGGACGGTACTGGGCGTCCTGTCTCTTGGGCTATCGTTTGCCGCAACCGCCAGCGAAACCGCTTCCGCAAAAGCAGCCAATTATGCGCGGCCATTCACGCCCCCCACCCGGCCCGCATTTTTGCCGCTGCCGCCGGGGGCAGTTGAGCCCGCCGGCTGGTTGCGTGACTGGTGTCAGGCAGCGCGCGACGGTTACACCGGGCACATGGATGACTACGACGCTGCGTTCCAGCACGCCTGGGCGGCGGACTACCAGATGAAAGGCGATCGGTTGCTGTGGTACAAAGGCGCGTGGCCGTATGAAGGTGGCGGTTACTGGTTCGACGGTTTGGCCCGCTTGGGCTTTGCCCTGCACGACGATGCTCTGATTGCGCTGGCGAAAAGCCGACTCGACGCGGTGGCCGATCACATGAATACGAACGGCCTTTTGTTCCTGTGGTGGCTCGACCGCAATAACCCAGCGGATCGGCAGGCAGTCAAGGCTGCGCTGGAGGGCTGGCCACTTTGGGCGAGCGGGCTGCTGGGGCGCGCCATGTCCGGCTATTACGCAGGCTCGGGAGACCCGCGGATTTTGGAAGCGCTGGTAAAGGCCTACGGCAGTGATCCGGATGGTCTGCGATCCATCACCGCCAACATGTCGAATCCGTGGCCAGCGTACGACGCCTTTTGCTGGACCGGCAACCGGGGGATTGCCGAGGCGCTGGATCGAATGTTCAAGCAGGAAGGCGGCGCGCTCCTGCCCAATCTGAGCCGGTATCGCCGCGCGCCCGACTTGCGGCCCGGCACGACCGTGGACAACGCGCACGTCGTGGAATTCCTCGAAGCCACCACGCCGTGGGCGGTGGGCTATTTGTGGACAGGCGACCGGCGTTATCTCGAAGCTGCCGTGGGCTGGCATGATCTGCTGGAGCGTGTGGCCATGCAGCCGTACGGCGTGCCAGTGTCCGATGAGTGGTATGGCCCGCCCGGCGCCTTCCGCGGCAGCGAAACCTGCGATGTCGCCGGCTACGTGTGGAGTCAGGTCAGTTTGCTCCAGGTCACGGGCGAAGGCCGCATGGGTGACCGGCTTGAGCGCGCCTTCTTCAACGCCGGCCCGGCCACCGTTTCGCGCGACTTCAAGACCCACGTCTATTTTCAAAGCCCGAATCGCTTCGTCAACCTGTCGCCGAACTTTCCGCACGGGCCCATGGCCAAGGGTGGCGCTTACCAGCGCACGCACTCGCCGCTCTGTTGCACGGCCGCGCTCAATCGCACCGTCCCATGGTACGTCACGCACATGTGGATGGCCACTGACGACAACGGCCTGGCGGCAACCTGCTACGGGCCGTGCAAAGTTTCTGCACTGGTGGCGAACCGCGTGCCGGTCGTGATCACCTGCCAGACGGATTACCCGTTCAACGAAACCATCGAACTGACCGTGCAGCCGGAAAAGCGGACCAGCTTCCCGCTCGAATTCCGAATTCCCGGCTGGTGCGCCGCCCCGGCCATCAGCGTGAACGGCGCTAAAATCAAGATCCAGCGAGACGCGAAAGGGTTTGCGCGCCTCGAGCGAAAATGGAAAGCGGGCGACCGGATCCGGTTGCATTTCCCGATGACGGCGGTGGTCGAACGCGGTCGCGACGCGGCGTCCGGTCCGCCCTACGATGGCGCGCACCGGGTCACGCCGGTCACGATTCCAGATAGCGGCAGCACGCGCGGCATGCCTTTCGCCTCGGTCTCGTATGGCCCGTTGCTCTTTGCGCTGCCCATCCCTGACACCACTGACGCGAACACGCCCGATCCAGTGGCCCGCTGGCAGTTCGCCTTGGACGTGCAGAATCCCGGGCTCAGGGTGGAACGCAGCGCGATGCCGGCCCGCTGGGATTGGCCGCTGGCCGCGCCCCTGAAGGCACGCGCGAACGCCGTCGCGATTCCCTGGCGTCCGGACCCGAAGGACCCGCGGCTGCCCGCATTGCCCGTCGCCAGAGGCAGCAGTTCGGAGGCGGTGACGCTCGTGCCGTATGGCTGCACCAAGTTCCGC
>CAYWCK010000537.1:0-3397 GCA_964456685.1 uncultured Bifidobacteriaceae bacterium
CAAGGGCGACTGGCGCACGATGGTTTCCGAACACAGCGCTCAACCCGATTATTCCATTGGCTTGGTGAGCTGCGGAAAACGGGCGTTGGCTTCGTGAGCAGCGGAAAACGGGAGTAGTCCGCGCCCGCCTCGCCAACCAGCGGCGCCATTACCGGCTCATTGGAATGCGAAAAGCGAGGAGGGATGGCTGTTCAATTAACCACTTGCTTGAACATGATTCGAAGTCAGACGCGAGGTCTCCACTTCCTTTTGGCCCGTTTTGACACTCTGAGAGGGAGGTTTCCCAATCGCCCGTGGCTTGCTGATTCAACCATGAGGGACCAGCAGGGAGAAATATTGCCTATTCCCAGCGCTACCGTGCGACTTACCTCGCCACTCAGTCGAGCGACCAGAAACCGCAGTTTGAATGAATTGAATGACAAAAAGTGGTGAAGTCCCGAGATTGAGGTATGATCTCTCCTAGTACGCGCAAAATGCACGCATGAGCACCGCTGCACACCCGGAAGGACAGGATTCCCGCCAACGGTCACCCGCTTCCCCCTTTCCGCAAGCCCTTGCCAGCGATTCGCTTTACGAGCTCTTGTTTGAACTGTTGCCCTGCAGCGTTGTGTTGATTGACACCAACGGCCACCTGCTGGACGCCAACCCATCTTTCTGCCGGCAGATCGGCTTCGCGCGAACGGAGTTGATCGGAGTCCACGTCAGTCGGTTCAGCCGGGATTCCACCGAGACTATCCAGGAAAATCTCCGCCGCCTGCTCAACGGTGAGGTGTTGCAGCACAGTGTTTCCAACATTCGCAAAGATGGCAGCCTGCGTCATTACGAGTTGCGCGAAACCGCCATCACTCTAGGTGACGGCACGCGGGCGATTCTGGCCATTTCGGATGATGTCACGGATCGCCGGCAGGCGGAGCAGGAGAAGCTGACCATTGAGCGCCAACTTCTGCACACCGAGAAACTGCAGAGCCTGGGGGTCATGGCGAGTGGCATCGCCCACCTGTTCAATAATCTTTTGGGCGCCACGCTCGGTAATATTGACCTGGCTCGCTTGGAATTGCCGCCTAGTTCTCCTGTTCACGCTTACCTCGAGGGCGCCGTCAAAGCCACGCGCAGTGCGGCGGACCTGACCCGGCAGATGATGGCTTTTTCCGGTCATAGCCGCCTCGCCCTGCATCCGCTTTCGCTGAATGACACGATCCGCCAGATGTTGGATTTGCTAAAGGTGTCCATGCCGGCGCGCGGTGTCTTGGAGGTCGAATTGGCAACGAACCTTCCGCGCATCGAGGCTGACGCTGGTCAAATCCATCAACTCCTCATCAACCTCGTCACCAATGCAGCCGAGGCACTACCACGGGGAACTGGGTCGATAACCATCAGCACCCGAATGCTCAGACAAACGCAGCCAGCCCTGACGGAGGGGGTTTGGCAAGGCCAGTTGCAAGCGGGAGATTGGGTCGCACTCGAAGTGCGCGACACTGGTAGCGGCATGGACGCTTCCACTCAAGCGCGGCTGTTTGAGCCATTTTTTACAACAAAATTCCTAGGGCGCGGCCTCGGCATGGCTGCGGTACTGGGAATCGTGCGCGCCCACCGCGGTGCGATTCATATTCTCAGCACTCCCGGCAGCGGGACTGCGGTGACAAGTTTCTTTCCCGCTCTCCCCACGATTGGCAATGATGGCTTGGAAACCGCGGGTGACGCTACAAAGACCGGAGGAGAGCTTCCGGGCAATCTGCAAGGCGCTGTCCTCTTGGTTCAGGAAGAGCGGCCAGCGCGCATGCTCCTCGAGAGCACCTTGAGCCACGCCGGTTTGCACGTAATCCCGTTAAGCAACGGAGAAGAAGCGGTGCGTCACTTCCGGCAGCATGCGCATGAAATTGCCTTCGTCCTGCTTGATCTGGCGCAACCCGGAATGGATGGCTGGCGAACCCTGACCGAATTGCGCCGCATTAAACCCGAAGCAAAAGTGATTTTAACCAGCAGTCAGGACGTTGAAAATGTGCGGGAGCGCGCCACCAAGGCCGGTGCGCTGGCGATTATGCAGAAGCCCTGCGACCTGGGCCGGTTATTGCGGTTCGCGCAGGAGTGTTGCCGTCCTTCCACCTGACGCCATTTCTGGCGTAGTATAACAACTTTGTGCTGACGCGCTGGTTGAGTTGTAGCCAATTCTTGGACAATTCTGCCCAGATTACGCGCTCTCATTCGACCGGCAATTGCGACCCAAAATCCAACCTCGTCACAGCCGCTCAGTTGTGCCGCTGGCGCCGCACGTCTCCCATGGCATAGCCGTTGCTGAACTCAACGAAGAAGTCATGGCAGCAAGACGCTTTTTTACTTCCGGTTGGTTTTCGTTCTTGTCGGGCGCGCTCGCCACGATCCTGATGACCGCGCTGCTGTGGTTCTTTGCCCCAGCCAAACTGACAGTCCGCGCCCGATCGACCCCGGCCACTCAACCTGGTCCTTGGGGTGAGCTAATCGCGACCGAAGTTCCCTTGGCGAACCCGAACGGAATGCTGCCGGACCAATGGGAGCGCATGCAAAAGCCGAGTTGGTTTTTCGAGGGATATTCGGAGGCGCGATTGATTCAATTACTCCGCACTTGCGATTTGCGACCGGTGCAACGAGGCATTCTCTTCGACAAGCAATTCTGGCAGATCACAAGCGATGGCTGCACCATCACCCCACCAGAGCCAGTGATCTGGTCGCTGGATGCGCGCGCCCGAGGCCTGATTTACGCGGCACTAGCCAACTGCCCTTCGAATTACGCGCAGTGCTATCCCTTTCGGTTCGCGACCGGAACCTTCGCCCGACAGCTTCGTGAAAGCGGTCTGAACGAGGTTGATATCCGCAAGATCAGGCGACTCGCCTACACCAATGATGGCGCAACCTGCTTCACTGATCTTCGGATCATCCACGATGTTCTCAAGCCTTCGGAATTCGAGGAACTGGTGGGCGCGCTCTATCGCGTGCCGGCATACGCTTTGCAAGTGCACGTGAATCCCGAAGCCGATGTCGAGGCCATTATCCGCTATTGGGGCAAAGGCATTCGCGACAAATCCGTGGCGCCGCTCGTCAAAGGCCTCGCCCGCGTGCCCGGTGGCGGCAGCATCAGCCTCGGTGCCCTGCTCCCGCCTTTCGTCCGCTCGCGCCTCTACACTTATCCCGACGCCTGGCAGGATGCCAACGCACCGCGCGAAGATTGCTTCTATACTTCAATGAACTTTTTCGCAGAAACGCCCGACACCAACTTTTTCAGAAAGGAATACACGCAAAGCATTCTGGCCACAGATTATGACCTGGTGAATGGCGACTTCACCTTCGGAGACCGGGTGCTATTGGTTAACTCCGCCAATCGGGGAGTCCACATGTGCGTTTATGTTGCCGGCGATTTCGTTTT
>CAYWCK010000538.1:0-3382 GCA_964456685.1 uncultured Bifidobacteriaceae bacterium
CACGCGGCAGCGTTACTACGTTCACGCCGAGGCCGATCACAATATTTTCCGGCCGCAGGACAAGGTGGGCATTGAATTCAAAGCGCTCGATGCGAACGATCAACCGGTCATCACCGAAGGCACGGTGAAGGTCACGCGCGATTATTGGTGGGAAATCTGGATCTCGCCCGACGGCAAGGAAGTCAAAGGCGAAGAACTGCAGCAGCTCCGGGACAAATCAGCGCGCGGCATCTGGCCGCCACCGCCGACCAAACCCAACGAACCGGGCTGGCGGTTGAAGTTCCGCGGCTACGAACACGACGACATCCTAACGCGCACGCTCAAGACGGACACGAACGGCGTGGCGGAATTCAACTTCACGCCGGAGCGCGACGGCTACTATCGCGTCGCGTGGATGAGCGAAGAGCTAGTGGGACAGGCGTCTCGCCTGTCCAGCGGAGCGAACGAATCAATAGAACCTCCTTCGAGTGCCGGAGGCGGACAGGCGGGACGCCCGTCCCACTACATTCGCGCAGAAACCACCGTCTGGGTTTGCTCCGGCAAGACCACCGAACTCGGCTATCGCTACCAGGGCGTGCAGATCATCGCGGACAAGGACACGTTCCGCGTCGGCAACGAAGCGCCCATCATGCTCGTCGCGCCGACCGCCGACCGCTACGTGCTCTTCACGGTCGAGGGCGAGGACCTCTATCACTACCGCCTCGTGCATCTCGAAGGCACGGTGAAGTTGATTGACCTGCTCATCGAGGAGAAGCACGTGCCGAACATTTTCCTCGGTGCGACGCTGGTGAATGACCGGCAGATTCTCACGGATCAGAAACAGATCATCGTCCCGCCCACGAAAAATTTCCTGACCGTGAACGTGAAGCCCGATCGCGCGCAATACCAGCCGCGCGAAGAAGGCACGTTCACGATCACGACCAAGGATCACGACGGCAAACCAGTTTCCACCGAGATTGCGTTGAGCCTCGTGGATGAATCCGTGTTTTACATCCAGAGCGATTACGCCGGCGACCCGCGCCAGTTCTACTACGGCACGAAGCGCAATCACGCCGTCCAGACGCAGAGCACGATGAACCAGAAGGGTTATGCGAAACTGGTTGTGGGCGAGAAGGAGGCGTTGCTCGACGAACGTGATGTTGAACGGCAGAAATCCTCCCGCGAACGCCGCCAGGCCGGTTACGATTATTACGACCAGGACGTGAACGGGCCGGTGAATGCAGGAGAGTCATTCAGGAAGAATGAGCTTTCGGATCTCTCGGTCAGCGGCGGCATGGGCGGCGGAGGGGGCGGACGCAATCGCTTCTACGCCGCAAGCAAAGGCATGCCAGCAGCGGCTCCGGCTCGCATGGCGTCGGGAGCAGCCTTCGCCGAGGATAAAGCCAAGATGCCCGCTGCGGAAATGCCGGGCCAACCGCCGGGTGCAACCGAACCCGCGGTGACCGTCCGCTCGGATTTTCGCTCGACGATCCTGTGGCAGCCGGACGTGAAGACGGACGCGAGCGGCACAGCGACGGTGAAGGTGAAATATCCCGACTCGCTCACCGGCTGGAAAGCCACGGCCCGCGCAGTGACAGCAGGAAACCAATTCGGCAGCGCCAACGCGACCACGCGCACGAAGCAACCGCTCATCGTCCGCCTGCAAGCCCCGCGGTTTTTCCTCGTCGGCGATACGGTGACGATCTCGGCGGTCATCAACAACAACACAGACACGGCCATGGACGTGCGGGTGGTATTGGATGCGAGCGGGCTCGTCGTCGTAGGACAGGCGTCGCGCCTGTCTCCATCTGAGAAGAATCGCCAAAAATCAGAGACAGGCGCGACGCCTGTCCTACACGTTGTCGCCAACAGCGAAGCGCGCGCGGATTGGGTTTGCGAGATTAAACAACCGGGCGAAGTGAAATTGAAAGTCACCGGGCGCGGCGGCAAATACGCGGATGCCATGGAGAAATCGTTCACCGCCTACGAGCACGGCATCGAGAAATTCATTTCCAAATCCGGCAAGGCGCGCGGCAACGACCTCACGGTAAAACTGGATCTGCCTTCCGCACGCAAAGCGGATTCCACGTCGCTCACCGTGCAAGTCACGCCAAGCATGGCGGTGACGTTGCTCGATGCCCTGCCCTACTTGATTGATTACCCCTACGGCTGCACGGAACAAACCATGAGCCGCTTCCTGCCCGCCGTCATCACAGCGAAAACGTTGCGTGATGTGGGACTCGATCCCGAAGACGTAATGGGTCGCGTGTTCGGCGGCATTGAAACGAACTCCGCCGCCGCGACGCATCCGCAGGGCAAAAAGAATCTGGCTGAACTCGACGCCATGACCAAAGCCGGTCTGGAGCGGCTCTATGATTTCCAACACGCCGACGGCGGCTGGGGTTGGTGGAAGGATGGCGAGAGTGATCACTGGATGACGGCGTACGTGGTGTGGGGGCTTTCCCTCGCGCGCGATGCCAAGCTCTCGGTGAAAGAAGACGTCTTGAGCCGGGCGAAGGATTTTCTCGCCAAGGAAATCGTGGAGGAAGAGGAGAACCCCGACCTGCAGGCCTTCATGCTGCACGCGCTCGGGGCTTACTACGCGCCGTTCGTGGACCAGTTGACCAGCGCCGCCGTGCCCAAAGCCTTCGACAATCTCTGGCAGAAGCGCGAATCACTGAACGCCTACACCCGCGCGCTGGTGGCGTTGAGCGCGCACTATCTTAAGCAGCCGGACAAAGCGAAGACGCTCATTGAAAATCTTGAGAACGGCGTGAAGCGTGATGAGCGCCCGGACCAGTCCGTGCTCATCGGCGGTAAAGTCGAAAATGCCGGCGCGATGGGCACGGCGCACTGGGGCGAGGATGGCATCTACTGGCGCTGGTCAGACGGTGGAGTGGAGGCGACGGCGTTTGCGCTGCGCGCATTGCTGGCAATCGATCCCAAGAACAAACTTATTGAGCCCGTCTCGAACTGGCTCATCAAGAATCGGCGCGGCGCGCAATGGAGCAACACGCGCGACACCGCCATCGTGGTGCTGGCGATGAACGATTACCTCCGCGTGAGCGGCGAGTTGAAGCCGGAACTGGAATATGAGTTGATCGTGAACGGCAAATCCATCGCCAAGAAAAAAGTCAGCGGCGCGGACGTGTTCAATGCGCCGAGCCGGTTTGCCATCGATCCGAAGCTGATCAAGGACGCGAACGAAATCCGCATCGTGCGCAAGAACAGCGACACGCCGGTTTACTTCGCCGTCGAGGGAAAGTTCTTCAGTCTGGAAGAACCTATCAAGCCGGCCGGCAACGAGATTTTTGTGAAGCGCGAATACTTCAAACTCGTTGGCCGCCCGACGCTGCTCAAAGGTTACGTCTATGACCGCGAACCGTTGCGCGACGGCGAATCG
>CAYWCK010000539.1:0-3378 GCA_964456685.1 uncultured Bifidobacteriaceae bacterium
GTCCACGAATGTAGCTCAACGCCTCCACCACGATGCTGCCGCTGCGCATCAGGTCAGTGCTGCGGCGATGGTCGTGGCCCATGTTCAGGTCGCTCAGCATTTCGAGCGCGTCATGAATCGGCTGCATCCAGGGCGCGAGTTTTTCTTCGAGCGAGCCAGGCAGGAAGCCCAGTTCCTTGCCCATGGAAATCGTCGGGCGCGCGACGACCACCCGGCGAAACTCACGATCGAGAACGGTGCGCTTCAAGCCGGCCGCCATCGCCATCAAGGTTTTGCCCGTGCCGGCCTTGCCCATGAGCGTGACGAGTTTGACGCGGTCGTCGAGCAAGGCGTCGAAGGCGTAATGTTGCTCGCGATTGCGGGGCTTGATGCCCCACACGCCGTCGCGGACGTCGAGGATGGGAATGAGTTTCGTGCCGCTGGGGTCCACTTTCGTGAGCGCGCACTTCTTGGGATTCGCTTCATCAATCAGCGTGCAATACTCGTTCGGGAAATATTGCTTGCCGCCGTTGACCTCGAGTTCGCCGTTGGCGCGGAAGGCCGCCATTTTTTCCGGGCTGACCGTGAGTTCGATCATGCCGGTGTAGAGATCCTTGATGTAAACCCGGTCCGTCTCGTAATCCTCCGCGGCCAGGCCGATGGCGTCCGCCTTGATGCGGAGGTTGATGTCCTTGCTGACGAGAATGGTTTTGTTTTTCGGGTCGGTGCGCTGAACATCGCGCGCGACGGAAAGAATTTTGTTATCCACGCTCGCGCCGTTCTTGCTGTGGCCATTGCCGTTGGCCAGGGCTTTTTTCGGCAAGGCGATGCGCAGTTTGCCGCCGTTGGGCAGTTTCACGCCAGCGCTCAGGCTGCCTTCGCCGCGGAAGCCATCGAGCATGCGGGAAACGGTGCGGGCATTCTGGCCCAGCTCGGTGCTTTCGCGTTTGAAGCGGTCAATTTCCTCGATGACTTCGATGGGCAGCAGGACGTTATTGTCCTCGAAGTTGAGGAGGGAATTGGGATCGTGGAGGAGAACGTTGGTGTCGAGAATGTAGTTTTTCACGTCGGCAGGTCAGAAAGTTTGAGGCGACTCATGCGCCGATGCCAGCGCGCCAGATGGTTGTGCGCCTTGGGCAATTCGTAATGCCCGGTGTACAGAAAATCCCCCAGCATCCCAAATAAATCGAAGTCCACAAAGCGCGGGCGGTCATCGATCAAGAACTCGCGATGCCGGGCCATTTCCTCGAAGGGCGCGAGGCGTTCGGTCAATTGATCGAGGAGTTCACCCTCCTGCGCGCGCCAGTGGTCCAGGCAACCACGGCCGAACTTGCGTTCCTTATGCCGGACGAAGAGCAATTGATCCGCTTTGGGAATGAGTTCGCGCCAGTGGATGTCGGTAAGCTTGAAGCACGGGCCTTCGATTTCGTTCTCGATGTAGCGCCAGAGAATCGATTGCTGGCCTTCGAGTTCCGGCGGGAACAAGCCGAGGCGGAATTTCTGGTCGAGATACTTGGCGATCACTTGCGTGTCGTCGCCCATCTCGAAGATAACGTTGCGGCCATCTTTGATCACGGGCACGCCGTAGTAGCGCTGCCGGGTGAGTTTCCAAACGAGCGAGCGGTCGCCGTTGGGGATATTGATGGTTTTGAACCGAACTTCGGCGAACTCAAGAATGCGACGTTGGACAATGCAGAAGGGACTCCACGGAAACTGAACCAGTTCAATCATGTCAAAGCGTCTTCGGTGCGATCTCTAAGCGGAATCTAGGACGCGGCGCAGAAGGTGACAAGTGGAATTCCGGAACCGTGGACAAATTCAATAGCGGACCTTGTCGGCTTTGCCCTGCCACTCGTGAAAGGCCACCAGCGCTTCCGAGCGGAGCAGTGACTTCATGGGAATCTTCCGCCGCCCAATCGGTCGCGCGACTTCTCGGTAGATGAAATCGTCGTCGAATTCGATGCGCGCGGCATCCTTGCGCGTGTTGCCGTAATAAACCTTGCGAAAACGCGCCCAGTAAATCGCCGCCAGGCACATCGGGCAGGGCTCGCAACTGGTGTAAAGCTCGCAATCGTCGAGCTGGAAGGTTTTCAACCGCCGACACGCGTCGCGGATGGCGGCAACCTCCGCGTGCGCGGTGGGATCGTTGGTGGAAGTGACTTGATTCCAGCCGCGCCCGACAATCTTTCCCTGGCGCACCACGACGGCGCCGAACGGCCCGCCGCAGTTGGCCCGCATCTTCGCAATCGAGATGCGGATGGCCGCGCGCATAAACTTGGGATTCACGGAAACAGCGTGCCAATGTTCACATCCACAGGCAACTGTTTGCCGCGCTCGTGCGTCGGAACAACGGAGCCGCGCGACCATTTGCCAAGGCGATAAAGCACGGCGAAACGGAAATCCGGTGCCGCGCCGCCCTGCTCACCCACGAGTTCCGCGCCGCGGCGAACATTGTCCATCATCCACGCCGGCAGCAGGAGGTGATACGGGTTGCGCTTCACTTCGCCAACGTGGAAGGTCGTGGCCGCAATCAAATCCGCGAGATCCTGTGCGCTGACCTCGATCATGAGGTTGGGATCGTCCATGGCGCCCCAGAATTCGGTTTCGACGACGTACGGCTCGAAGCTCGCGGGCATCTTGCGCAACGCGTCCACGACGAGGTGATGCGTTCCGATGTGGGTGCCGTTCCAGTCGCGTTCGTGGGGGAACATGATTACGCGCGGCTGATGCTTTTGCAAAATCTCCACGATCGCCTGCACCATGCCGGCCCAAACCTGGGGCTCGTTGCGACGGGTTTTGGCCGTTACCCGCTCCAGCCCGTTGGGCGGGATGGTTTGCAGGCCGTAACCGAG
Source organism: uncultured Bifidobacteriaceae bacterium (assembly GCA_964456685.1). Classification (GTDB taxonomy): domain Bacteria; phylum Verrucomicrobiota; class Verrucomicrobiia; order Limisphaerales; family JADLHS01; genus CAYWCK01. Next base: position 2,832 of record CAYWCK010000539.1, read on the forward strand.
GTAATCGCACGCGGCTTGCAGCTCGCGCAAGCGCTCAGTCTGGCGATCTTTTTTGCTGCCCTGCGTGACGGCGACATCAATCAACCGCATGTTTGTTTCCCGCGCCACCCGGAGCGCCGCGGCGCCCACAATGGTTTCATCATCGGGATGGGGCGCGAAAAAGAGCGCCGTGGGCGCATCGGCAGGCAATTCCCGACGCGGCAGCGGCGCCAGGCCGCCCAGGGGAAAGTTCTTGGCGATGTTGATGAGGTGAGCAGTATCGTTGACAAATTTAAGGTACGGATTCATGGGATAAAACTTCAGCTCGAACTTAATCGATCTCCGGCAAACTTGCAGCGGCAATGGCCTGTCCGTGACGTTTCTGCTTTTCGTCCGGCACGTGCAATTCCACCTGCTGCGCGAGTTCGGGGAATTCCGCTGTCAGCGTCTCGCGGGCCTTGGCCACAATGAGATCACCGCCCTTGCCGGATGTGACGCGGCCGAGAATGAGCAGGTTGCGCAGCTCATAAAAATCGGCGAAGTGGGCGATTTGGTAACCCAGATAGAC
>CAYWCK010000540.1:0-3365 GCA_964456685.1 uncultured Bifidobacteriaceae bacterium
TTGCTGATGAAAATATCCGATGAACCGACGCGCGTGATCCCGTGAAAATTTCCCTTCACGTAACCGGTGATGTAGACGTTGCCCGACTTGTCCACACAAACGGCTTTCCCTTCATCCTCCTGGCCCGTGCCGTCCTGCCGCGTCCACAGCCAGTTGCCGTTGGCATCGAACTTCATCAGGAAAATATCCCAACTGCCGCTGCTGCTGTTGCCATCGAGCGCATCGCCCGTATAGCCGGTGACGTAGAGATTCCCGGCAGCATCGGCGGCGAGGCCTTCGGCGAACTCGCGCTCCGCCGTGCCGCGTTGGGCCTGCCACAGTTTGTTGCCCGAAGAATCGTATTTGCTGACGAAGAGGTCGTAGCGACCGGCGTTCTGGCCGGCCAAAGAACTTTGCGTCGCGCCGGCAAGGATCACATTGCCCGCCGCATCCGTGGTGATGGCGTAACCGAAGTCATAGCTGTTAGCACCAACGAGTTTGCTCCACACCTCCGCTTCGATTTGCGCTTGGGCGCTGGCGAGGCTCGCGGTGAGGCCGAAGAGCCACAGGAGTTGTTGGCGCACAGACGGCATGGCTCGTCACTGGACGCGAACTCGATAGTACTTCTGCACCCCGCCCGGCGCAGGATCGTGCAACTGAAGTCCCGGCCCGATCCCGGTGGCGGAGGTGATCGTCAGCCAGTTCGCGGACAGGAGATTGGTCGTGGATTCGAGATAGTAGCGAATGCCCGCGTTGTTCAGGCTGGTGAACCGGAAGGTAAATCCGTCGGCGGGCGAACCCGTGATCGTCATGGTCGGCGGATGCGCCCACGATGCCAGCGGCGGCGTGAGGGTCATTACGAAGGCCCGCGTGTTCGCGCCATCCGCTCCGATGCCGGCGATCACAAAATTGCCCGCTCCATTCGTCGCGATACTATAGGCGCGCGACAAGCGGGTGAACGTGCCGAGCACGCCGTTCGCCGCGGCGAAGTCGGTCAGATCGAGCACCGTCCAGCGCGCCGGATTCGGATCGCTCACATCCCACAGGACGGCGCGTTCGGCGCTGCGATAGTTCATGCCGGCCGCGAATTTTCCATCCAGCGTGCAACCGTACGGCACGACCAGATTGGTTGAACCCGTTGAATCCGGGAAACCGGGCAATTCGCGGATGCTCTGCACGCTGCCCGGACCATCGAGCACAGCGCGATAACCAAAATTCGTTCCGCCGCCGCCGGGCTTGAGCGAGCGGCCGAAAACGATCGCGCCATCGGCGGAAATGCAAAAAGCCTCACCCTTGGTCGAGCCATCCATGCCATTGAAGAACCAGTTGCCCGGCGTGCCGGTGCCGTTCCACTCGAGCGCGTAGTTGTTCCGCGCGCCGGTGGCGTCGTTACGATAACCGACCGCGCGCCCCGTTGCGGAAACGCCGTTCATGGCCGCGGTGATGCCACTGGGAATTCCCTTCACGTCCCACGAGGGCGTCATCGGCCACGCGCCGGTCGCTTTGCCGACATAAATGGGATTGCCCGAATTGCTCGAGTGATGCCGCAAGGTGGCGTAGAAGGCATCTGTGTCGGTGCCGGCCAGTGAATTGGCGGCGGCTCCGCCCGGCACGGAGCCGAGATTCGTGTCCTGCCGCTTCACCGCCCACGTCGCGCCGCCGTCGGTGCTCATGAAGTTCGCGTGCCAGCCGGCGCACCAGCCATCGAGCACGAGCTGCGTCTGCCCGTTGTAAACGCGGTAGCCCGCACCCGTGAGGCCAGCGGCGGTCGCCGCGTCGGCGGTCGTGACATTTGTGCGCAAGGTCTGGTTCACGATGTCATACAGGTACCCGCCCGTGCCGGAAGTTGAGAACGTGCCGTTGAAGCCAACGACGTAGCGGCCGTCAGGCGAAAGCGCGCGCGCCTCGTTGGCCGTGGCGCCGGTGGCGAGCGGAATCTTGTTCAGCACGACGATCGGAGCGACCAAGTTCGTAAAAATCGTAAGTGTGGCCGGCGCACTCGTGACGCTGCCGTAGAGATTGGTGACGACGCACCGATAGCTCGCGGCATCCGCGCTGTCCGCGCTGGTGATCGTGAGGCTGGAGGAATTTACGCCCGAGTAATGGCCGGCGTTGGCCAGGTTCGTGGCGTTCTTCTGCCATCGATAACTCAACGGCGCACTGCCGGAGACAATCACACCCAGGCTCGCGCTGCCGCCGTAGGCCACATTCTGACTCGCGGGGTTTTGCGCGATGCTCGGCGGAGTGTTGAGGCACAACTCGGGCGCAAAAGCACAGACGTTGGCGCGCACCTGCTGGTTGTAGCGTTGCTGGATGGTGGCGCGAAGCTGCGCGTTCGTGGTAATCACGACGAGCTTCGTCAACTGAAGTGTATCGAGATTGAGTTGGAGGTTTGTGCCGTTGAAACTCGTATTCACGTCCTGCAACCCGCCAGCCGTGACCTCGAACGCGCTGGGCGCGCTGCGCAGCCACGTCGGCAATGTGACGTTGGCGGTAGCCCCCGCGACCGGCGTGTAGTGGCAGCCAGCGGTGTCGTTTAAGTAATCGTCGTTGACGACGTACAGAATCAAAGCATCTGCGCCGGCCGCCGCGGCGCGCGCCCACACATTCGCGCCGGGAGTGATGGGCACGTCCACCGGATGACTGATGACGATGAGATCCGAGATCGTTTTGATTTCGTTGCCGTAGAGCCCCATCTCCTTCCACAGCGCCTGCGCGGTGGGCTTGGATTGATCACCCAAACCGTTCGAGGGAAAACCGGGTTTGAACCACCAGTAACTCAGCCCTTTCGCGCCGGCGGCCAAAGCATAGTAAGCCTCGATGCGTTTCGCTTCCGGCGTCGGGAACGGCCAGATTTGGTTCACGTATTCGGCATCACAGCCGCCCGTGTCGGTGCACTTCCATTCGCAGGAATACAGGATGGTGTGCGAGGGATTCGGCTCCGCCGCGCTCGTAGTGGCGCGGGTCACGGCGTAGATGTAGGTCGCCTTTTGATAGAGCGGGATTTTCCATTGATCGCGCCAGTAAACGTCCTGCAAGCGGCGTTGGTAATATGGGTCCACCTGCAACACGTCCGGCGCCTGCCCCCAGGTGTAATAATTCTGCGGCTTGAAACTACCGTTCATGTTCACCACGGTCGGCGCGTTCGGATACCGCGAGCGATATTCACTTTCGCCGGTCGCAATATCGCGCATGGCCACGATCCCCATCGGGCTCGTGCCGCACGGCAGCTTCAGACCGGTACCGCAAAAATTATTGGCTACGTTGCTCTCCTCGGCGTCCGGCTCGTCGTCGAGGAAGGACATGATCGGGTTGTCGAAGGTGCTCGTGTTCCAGACAATGATGCCGTAGCCGCCGCGGGCGTTCGCGTAGTCCTGGCCGGCTTG
>CAYWCK010000541.1:0-3350 GCA_964456685.1 uncultured Bifidobacteriaceae bacterium
GGCCAGTTCAGCCGGGCCGGTGTCGGCGCGCTGCCGGGCGAGCCGTAAGATGGCGGTGGGAATCTGGTGCAACGGCAATACATGATCCACCACGCCGAGTTCCACCGCAGCCCTCGGCATGCCGTAAACAACGCAACTCTCCTCGTTCTGGGCAATGGTGGCTGCGCCGGCGGCTTTGAGTTTCTGCATTCCGGCCGCACCGTCCACGCCCATGCCGGTGAGGAGACCGACGACGGCGTGACGTCCGGCACAATTGACCGCGGAATCAAACAGCATGTCCACCGCCGGCCGCGTGTGGTGCATGGGCGGCGCTTGATTCAAGACGATACGATAGCGACCGCCATTCCAGACGACCATCATGTGATGATCGCCGGGGGCAATCAGCACCAAGCCTGGCCGGACTTCGTCACCGGAAACCGCTTCGCGAACTTCCAGCGCGCAGATTTCGTTGAGGCGATCGGCAAAAGTCTTGGAAAACACCGCCGGAATGTGCTGCACGATGCAAATGCCGGGAAGGTCCTCCGGCAATTGGGTCAGCACGAACTTGATCGCCTCCGTGCCCCCTGTCGAAGCGCCGATCAGTATGAGTTGGCGCGGATTGAACTTGGTCGGGATCGGAGGGGCGATGTTCCGGGTCGGGTTGCCGACTGAGGTCGTTTGGGAACGCGGGCGGGCAAAGGCGGCGCCTTTGACCCGGTGGGCGAGCTGCGTGCCGATGTCGCCAATGGCGAAAGCGGTATTCGGCTTGGCGATCACGTCCACCGCGCCGGCTTCCAGCGCGTCCATCGCCGCTTTGGTGCCGGTTTGCGTCAGTGAGCTGATGATGACCACCGGCATGGGCCGGTGTTTTTGCAAAATGCGCAGAAACGTCAGCCCGTCCATGCGCGGCATTTCGATGTCGAGCGTGATGACGTCCGGGTTCAACTCCAGGATCATGTCGCGGGCGACGTATGGATCGCAGGCATTGCCGACGACCTCGATGGTGGGGTCTTTGCTCAGCGCATCGCTGATGGCGCGTCGTACGACCGACGAGTCATCCACCACCAGTACGCGAGTCTTGGTGTTGAGTTTCATGTGAGGTTCATGAAATGCTGGACTTGGGCCGCGGCATCGTGAGCGGACATCATCAAGGTTTCGAGCTTCTCCGGCGTGATTCCCAGAGCTTCCGTGGCGCGCGCGTCCGTCCGCACGGCGAAGCCTTCCCAACCCACAGTCGAGCCAATGAGGTGCGCGAGGCAATTGGCGACATGCGTGGGCGTGGAGAGTTTGGGCAAGGGATCGACAACGGGCCGATGATGATTGCGGACGGCTTCAACGATCTCCGCCGGCAAACGCCAGGATTCCAACAAACAGGCGCCCACCTCGCCATGATCCGTGCCGATGACTTCCGCTTCCGCTTCGGAGCGGGAAAGATTGCGGTCGTTGATCAAGCGGCGGATTTCAGCCTGCGCCTCCGCGGTGAGGGCATGATTCAAGGCGAGCTTGCCGATGTCGTGCAACAGCCCGGCCGTAAACGTGACAGCCGGCTCCAGGTCCATCGTGGTGGTGTGTCGGGCGATGCGATCGGCGGCCATCGCCGTGGTGAGAGAGTGCGCCCAAAGCTCCTTGGCTTCCGCGGCGTAGCCGGGCAGGGGCGTGCTCATGGCGCCGCCGAAAGCGATGCTGAGGACAATGTGGAGGATCTGCTGGTGGCCGAGAATCAAGACGGCCTGTTCCACGGAAGAAACCGGTTCCTCAAAGCCGTAATAGGGCGAGTTGCAGGCACGGAGCAGTTTTGCGGTGAGGACGTTGTCGTATTTCAGCACTTGCACGACGTCTTCGTTGCTGACGGCGGGCTGGTCGAGCAGGCTGACGAGTTTCAGCGCGGCATGCGACACGGGGGGCAGGTTTTTGATCTGCGCGACGAGGTCTTTGGCGGTCATGGGAGTGGCAATCATAGAAAGTAGGGAGCTTGACCCGGGCTATGAATGGAAACGTTGCCGCTGGTGAGGTCGAATCGCAACGTGCGGCTGCAAACTCCGCCCACGTCGTGCGCGTGGACTCTGAGACCGTTGCGTTCGAGCAGGGCGCTGAAAGCCTGGATGTTGCGCTCGCCGATGTTGAATGTGCGCTGATGATCGAGAAACTGGGCGCCGCCGGCCACCTTGATCACGACGCGATGTCGTTCGCCGCCCATGCTGTAAACCGCCTGAAAGAGCCGGGGCACACCGGTATCCACAAACATGTGCGGCTGCGTCTGGGCTTTGACCGCGTCGATGCTCGAACTGGGGAGCATCAAGTGCAGCAATCCGCCCACTTTCTTCAGGGGATCGTACAAGGTTACGCCGAGGCATGAACCGAGCGAGTACGTCACCAGTTCCGCGCCGGAATCGTTGCTGGCCACCATATCGGCCACGCCAACCACCAATGCCTTCTTTGGCGGGGCAATCACCCATCTGGATGCGACAGGCATGGCAGTTTAGCGTTGGGGAGTTGAGGGTGGCGGGTTGCACTTGGCTGGCTGGGCGTAGTGAGGCTGGGTGTTCATGCGGGATTAGGCGAGTCGGTAAATGCTGGGGCGGACCACTTTCAAAGCCGGGTCGATGCCGATGAGGCTTTCTGAGTGGCCGACGAAAAGGTAGCCGGTGGGATCCATTTGGGAACGGAGGCGGGGCACCAACTGTTCCTGCGTTTTGCGATCGAAGTAAATCATCACGTTGCGGCAGAATACGAGTTGGAAGCGCTCGTGAAACGGATACGGGTTCTGCATCAGGTTCAGGTGGAGGAAGTTGATATTTTGGCGCAGTTCGGCCTTCACGCGGGCGAAACCTTCCTGCGGTCCAGTGCCGCGTTGGAAATAGCGCCGCAACCACTCCGGTTGGGGCAGCCGGATTCGTTCCAGCCGATAAATGCCTTGGTGAGCTCGGTCGAGCATTTTCGTGCTAAGATCGGAGGCGCTGATCTCCCAACGATATTGCGGGTGTTCGCGGAAGAATTCAGCCAGCGTGATCGCGAGCGTGTACGGCTCTTCGCCGGAGGAACAAGCAGCGCTCCAGACGCGGAACACATCGCCCGCTTTGCGTCCCTTGACCTTCGCCCACGCGGGCAGCGCTACGTCGCGCATGAAATCGAATTGTGTGGCCTCGCGGAAGAAATCCGTGACGTTGGTGGTGATGACATCGAGCAAATCCGTCATCTCCTCTTCGCCCGCGGGGGAGCGGAGGAATTCGATGTAGGGGCGAAAGCCGTCGAGGTTCAGCGAGCGCAGTCGCTTGCGCAACCGGCTGCATACCAGCTCCACCTTGTCGGGGCCGAGATTGATCCGGCTGTGCTGATAAACCAGTTGCCGGATGAACTCGTAGTCCGTCGTT
>CAYWCK010000542.1:0-3342 GCA_964456685.1 uncultured Bifidobacteriaceae bacterium
AAATGTGCAGATCGTCGGGCGGTCTTCGGAGTTCCGAGTTCCAAGTTCCGCGTTCCGAGTTCGCGGCAGCAACTGCCGCACGCGCTCCTGCATTTCCCGCGCGGCCTTGTTCGTGAAGGTCACGCCGAGAATATTTCCCGGCGCCACGCCTTTGCGGACCATGTGCGCGATGCGGAACGTGATGACCCGCGTCTTGCCCGTGCCCGCACCCGCCAAAATCAAAACCGGGCCGTTGATCGTCTCGACGGCCTGTCGTTGCTGCGGGTTGAGGGAATGCAAATCCACCATGCGCGCGCGGAGTGTAATTTCCGTCCCGGTCAACGCAAGCGGTTTGCGGGAAATTTCCGGGGGCGCGAACCGCAAAGCCTGATGAGCGGTTTCGAGTGAACTCAAAGCTGGACAAGTCCGACCGAACGGGAGCAGAGTCGAATTCAGGCGCGCTCGCGCGCATGGTTCATCGATGATATCGAAGCAGTTCGGCGGAACCGATTACCTTAACCGAGCTATTTATGCATCAGCACCCAAGACCAATCCCCAATCGAAACTACGCTAACCAACCTTGTCTCGATAAACGCGCACGGAGGCCGATATGAAGTTGAAAATGCCATCGGCAATTCCCATTGCACTAATTCTCGGCTTTACACTCCAAACCTTCAGTCAAGGCGTTATCGTGCCGGGTGGAGTTAGCTATGCCGGATTGAATTTCTTGGGAGGATATGAAATTCGAGTGCTCCAGAATCCAACAAATGGCAACTACACCGGGTTCATGTTAACACCGCAAGGAAAGACGCCCCCATCAAGTCTCCATATCAACACATTTTCATACAGCCACTATGTGGACGAAGGAGTGCGGGTTTTTATGGTGTCGTCGAATGATCCCGTCAGCCTACAGCCCATCCTCGGACAAGTGTACCTAGAACTTGGCTTTGCACCTAATTACGTGTTCGAATCTGGCAAGCCGTTTTACGTTGGCGTTTATACCGGTAACATATTTCCCCAAAATGGAATCTATCCGGATCCAGTATTTGGTTGGGCCCGACTGGTCAACAATCAAGGAGTGATCGAACTGCTCGATGGTGCGTTAGAGTATGGCGGTGGCGGCATCAATGTCGGCACGCAAAACATCATCCCAATTCCTGAACCAGACTTCCTGAGTTTCTCCATTTTGGGTGCGGTGACTTTGATCTGGCGGCGGCTTAAAATTTTTGACCGAAGAAACTCTGGCGACTAACTGCCTCGCGCCAATCGCTCTACGCAGACTTCGCGCCAGCGTGGTTGTAAGGCGTACCTTGACACCCCGGACAAAAGAACGTACTTCGCGCCGCCTGCACGATGCGTTTGATGAGCGTCCGGCAGCGCGGGCACGGTTTTCCGGCGCGGTCATAAACCAGCAGCCGTTCCTCGTAAAAATCCGGCGTGCCGGGGGTGCGGCCAAAGTAGAACAAACCATCCGCACCCGGCTGCGCGAAGCTCAGCGGAATCGTGCTACCGCAACGGATCGCCTGTCGCAACACCGCGCGCACAGTCTGGCGCAGGCGTCGCACCTGGGCCTTATTCAATCGCCGCGTCGCCAGCCGCGGAGAAATCCCGGCGCGAAACAGCGCTTCACTCGCGTAAATGTTGCCCACGCCCGCAACGACGGTTTGATCCAGCAATTTCACCTTGATCGCCTGGCCAAAGCGGCGCAGCGCGGTGGCAAAGCGCGCTGGCGTAAATTCGTCGCTCAACGGCTCCGGCCCGAGCAACGCAAGCGCGGAGTGGTCCAGCGTCATCCGGCCGAAGTAGCGCGGGTCTTCATAGACAAAGCGCTGGCGTCCGAAATCAAACCAGACCGCCGTATGCTTAGGCAACGGGACATCGCTCTTCACGACGAACATCCGGCCAGTCATGCCCAAGTGGCCGAGCAGGATGAAGGATTCCTTTTCACCCCGTCGCCGGAGTTCAAACACGAGATATTTGCCTCGCCGTTCCAAGCCAAGGATGCGCGCGCCGTTGAGACGTTGCAGCAGTTGCCGTCGCGGCGTGGGTGAAATGACCCGTTCCCGGCAAACGGTGACTTGGCGGATGATCTTGCCGGTCACCAACGGGCGCAGATGTCGGACGAGTACTTCAACTTCAGGGAGTTCGGGCATACGACGAGAGACTGGTCTTCACTTTAGCAACGCGGGGTTTGTAGAAGTTTGACAGCGGTGGTCGTGTTGCGCGACGGCGTCCGGGAGTGCGGCAGCCTTCTGCCGCTTTGCGCGCGATAGCCCATTCGACAGCGGCGGAGGGTCGCCGCACTCCAGAACCTGGCGGATGAATCACGATGCACCCGCCCCATCGAGAATTCCGTTCGCATGGAGTGGTTTATTACGATCCGGCCCATCTGGCTCAAGCGCAGCGTCCTCCCTCACCCTGCCCCTCTCCCGCTGGGAGAGGGAACAGCGGTTGCGCCTCTTGAGTGTTTTGAACGGTTCGCGGGCCAATTCCACTGCCGGTTCGCGGCAGAAGCGGCGAAGGAGTCTCCCTCTCCCGGCGGGAGAGGCTGGGGTGAGGGGGAGTGGACGCCGTGTCATCCCGGCGGGGACTTTCGTTGAACTGCCACTGTGGCCGGGAACGAATGCAGCTTTGAAAGGCAAATCCACTTCCTGATGCACTTCAACTGGTCACCAGCGTACCGACCTTCTCGCCCATCACAACCCGCTTAAGGTTGTGCGCCTTGAAGAAATCGAAAACGATGATCGGCATCTTGTTGTCCAAGCAGAGCGAGAACGCCGTGGCATCCATCACCTTGAGCTGCTTTTGCAGCGCGTGGAGATAAGTGATCTGGTCGAAGCGCTTCGCCTTGGGATTCTTCTTCGGATCGCTGTCGTAAATGCCGTCCACCTTGGTGGCCTTGAGGATGACTTCCGCGCCAATTTCCGTCGCCCGAAGCGCAGCCGCGGTGTCGGTCGAGAAATAAGGATTACCCGTGCCGCCGCCAAAAATCACGACGCGCCCTTTTTCCAGATGCCGCACAGCGCGGCGCCGGATGAACGATTCGGCCACCTGCGCCATGGTGATGGCGCTTTGCACCCGCGTCGGCACGCCGAGCTTTTCGAGCGAGTCCTGCAGCGCGAGCGCGTTGATGACGGTGGCCAGCATGCCCATGTAATCGCCGGTGGCGCGTTCGATGCCGCGTTCGCTGCCGCTCAAGCCACGGAAAATATTCCCGCCGCCGACCACGACCACGACTTGCACGCCGAGATCGCGCACTTCCAGGATTTGTTGCGCCATGTCCTGCACCGCCTCCGGGCAGATGCCGATGCCGCTTTCGCCGCCCAAGGCTTCACCGCTAAGTTTGAGGAGGATGCGAGAGTA
>CAYWCK010000543.1:0-2030 GCA_964456685.1 uncultured Bifidobacteriaceae bacterium
GTTCAAAAGCTCTGGGCCAAAGCGTTGGCCATCGGCACGGACCGGGAAGGCCCGGCCATCCTGGTGACGGTGGATAACACGGGCGTCCCGAAACCAGTCCGGGACGAGGTGGCGGCGCGGCTTGCGAAAAGAAAAATTGATCCCCGCCGCGTCACCGTCTGCTCCACGCATACCCATTCCGCGCCGTATCTGGCGGGTTATCTGCCGACGCTGTTCGGCGCACCGCTGCCGGCGGAACATCAGGCGCATGTTGACCGTTACACGCGCGATCTGACCGACGCCATCGAACAGGCGGCGCTCCAAGCATTGAAAAATCGCCGGCCGGGCCGGCTGAGTTGGGCGCAGGGCCAGGCGGGGTTCGCCGCCAACCGCCGCACAAAAGGCGGACCCGTGGATCACGACCTGCCGATGCTCGCGGTTCACGACCCAAAAGGAAAATTGCGCGCGCTCCTCGTCAATTACGCCTGCCACTGCACGACGCTGGATGGGCACGACAACGTCGTTTGCGGCGACTGGGCCGGCTACGCCCAAGAATTTCTCGAGCGCGATCATCCCGGCGCCACCGTGCTGGTGGCCGTCGGCTGCGGCGCCGATGCGAATCCCCAACCGCGCACGGGGCTCGCGTTCGCGCAGCAACACGGGCAGGAGATCGCCACCAACATCAACCAGCTTTTGTTTCAACCGCTCAAACCGGTGCGCGGGCAACTGGTTTGCGCGAGCACGGAAATCGCATTGCCCTTCGACAAGTTGCCCACCCGCGCGGAGTTCGAGAAGCGCGCGGCGCAGCCGGATTACGTCGGCTATCATGCGCGCTGCATGTTGGAGAAACTGTCGCGCGGCGAAGCGCTGCCGACCCACCTGCCCTACTTTGTGCAGGCGTGGAGTTTTGGGAACGACCTCGGAATCGTTTTCCTGCCCGGCGAAGTGGTGGTGGATTACTCTCTGCGTTTGAAGAAGGAATTCGACGCCGCGCGCTTCTGGATCAACGCCTACGCCAACGACGTGCCTTGCTACATTCCGTCCGAACGGATTTTGACCGAGGGCGGTTATGAAGGCGGCGGTGCGATGACGTTTTACGGCTGGCCCGCCCGCCTTGCGCCCGGTGTGGAAAAGTTGATTGTGGACGCGGTGCATGAAGTGATGCCCAAAAGTTTTGCGCGACCGGCAGCGGGCTCGCGCTGAATTTGATCGCCCACGCTTTCTTTCGCCCGCTTCAAATTCCAATCTCGCAGCGCGGCCAATCTGCTGACGCATAGCGATCCACGCGGGAAACTCGCGGAGAGTTTACCGGCATTTCCCGGCCAAACGTGCTTCCCGTCAGCAGCAATCGCCGCAGGCAATTTGGCAATCCGCGACTAGCGCGACTTGGCGCCCAGCCTCAAGGTGAGGCAGTTCTGGGAAAAGTCTTTTCGCCACCTCGCTTATGAGCAAACGCTTCACTTTCCGCTGGTCGCGGGGCGAAGAAATCCTCCGCGACCCCGCCCTCAACAAAGACGCCGCCTTCACTGCCGCGGAGCGCAAACGGCTCGGCCTCGAGGGCCTGCTCCCGGCCGCAGTGCTCACCATCGAACAACAGATCGCGATGGAACTGGAGCATATCTTTTCCAAGCGCGATCCGCTGGAACAATACATCGGCCTCATTGCGCTGCTCGACCGCAACGAAACCCTGTTCTATCGGCTGTTGATCGAGAACATCGACCGCCTCACGCCGATCATTTACACGCCGACCGTCGGACTGGCGTGCCAGCAGTTCAGCCATATCTTTCGCCGGCCGCGCGGGCTGTTCCTGTGCCCGGGTGATCGCGGGCAAATCGCCCAGCGACTCCAAAATTTCAAGCAACGCGACGTACGGCTCATCGTCGTGACGGATAATGAACGCATTCTCGGACTGGGCGATCAGGGAGCGGGCGGCATGGCGATTCCGATCGGCAAGCTGGTGCTTTATTCGGCAGGCGCCGGCATTCATCCGTCGCTGTGTCTGCCGGTGAGCCTCGACGAGAAGGACCGGCCGCTGCTCTGCGCCGCGATCC
>CAYWCK010000543.1:2040-3320 GCA_964456685.1 uncultured Bifidobacteriaceae bacterium
CTCGACGTCGGGACGGACAACTCCGCACTGCTGGCGGATCCGTTCTATCTCGGCTGCCGTGAACGGCGGTTGCGCGGCGCGGCGTACGACGCCTTCGTGGAAGAATTCGTGCAGGCGGTGAAGAAGGTCTTCCCGCACGCGCTGCTGCAATGGGAGGATTTCAAGAAAGCCAACGCGTTCCGGCTGCTCGAACGCTACGCGGGACGTTTGCCGAGTTTCAACGATGATATTCAGGGAACTTCGGCGGTGACCCTTGCGGGAATTCTCTCCGGGTTGCGGCTGACTGGCCAAAAGTTGCGCGACCAGCGCTTCCTTTTCGTCGGCGCCGGTGCGGCGGGCGTGGGCATTGGCAAGCTGGTGCGCACGGCGATGCGCGCCGAGGGTTTGTCAGCTGCCGAGGCGCGGTTGCGTCAGGTCTTTATTGATTCCCGCGGCCTCGTGCAAAAGAACCAGCCCGATCTCGACCAGCACAAGCAGGAGGTGGCCTTGTCGGCGGAGGAACTGGTTGGTCTCGGACTCAAAGCGCCGCTCCCTAGTGATCTGGCCAGCACGATTGGCGCGGTCAAACCGACGGTGCTGATCGGCACCAGCGGGCAGCCGGGCGATTTCACTCCCGCCGCCATCCGGACCATGGCCCGACATTGCGAACGGCCGTTAATTTTCCCGCTCAGCAATCCCACGACCAAAGCCGAATGCACTCCGGCGGAGGCGTACGAGAATTCCGATGGCCGCGCACTGGTGGCGACGGGATCGCCCTTCGAGCCGGTAACCTGCAACGGCCGCAAGCACGTGATCGGGCAGTGCAACAATGTTTTCATCTTCCCGGGTGTCGGTCTGGGGGCGTTGATCAGCGAGGCCAGTCGCGTGACGGATTCCATGTTTCTCGCGGCGGCATATTCGCTGGCGGAGTTCACGGCCGGCGGCGCCGCGGAGGATGGGGCTTTGTATCCGCGCCTCGCGGAACTGCGGCGGGTCAGTCGGCGCATTGCCTTCAAAGTAGCGCAATGCGCGCGGGACGAAGGGATCGGGCGGACGCTTGGCGACGAAGAACTCGAAGCGGCGATTGAAGATTTCTGCTGGCAACCCGATTATCCGCCAGCCTCCAAGAAGCACGATTAAGAGCGCGTGACTGAACGGCGTTTCCCGGTCCCCGATTCCCCGCGCGGTGAAAGGAAGTTCAGACGCTCAGATTGCTATAGCGGTTTAATTTAAATTGTGGCCGTCTGGCAGAGACGCAGCGCTCTCCCTCACCCTTCCCCTCTCCCGCTGGGAGAGGGGAT
>CAYWCK010000544.1:0-3318 GCA_964456685.1 uncultured Bifidobacteriaceae bacterium
AGGCGTGCGCTTCATCGAGATTTTCCACGAAGCCTGGGATCAACACGGCAATCTCGTTGGCGATCTCAAGAAAAACTGTCTGAACACGGATCGCGCCAGCGCGGCGCTCATCAAGGACCTCAAGCAACGCGGCATGTTGGACGACACGCTCGTGGTCTGGGGCGGCGAGTTCGGCCGCACGCCGATGGTGCAAGGCGGCGACGACGGCCGCGATCATCATCCGAATTGTTTCACGATGTGGTTGGCCGGCGGCGGCGTGAAACGCGGGATCACTTTGGGCGAGTCAGACGAATTTGGTTTCCGCGCCACGGTGGACAAGGTTCACGTCCACGATTTGCACGCGACGATGATGCATCTGCTCGGCTTCGATCACACGAAACTGACGTACCGTTTCCAGGGTCGCGATTTCCGACTGACGGACGTACACGGCGAAGTAGTCACCAAGCTTCTGGCATAATTCCGTCCGCCCGCGACCTGGCACCGCCGAGCAGCTCATTCAATTTGAGAGGAAAGTCATTCGATTCCTAGCAAAGCTGGAATTTTCGCCCACGCCCACTTGACCACGGCGGGCAAAGGGATTAGACCTCGCACCAGAGATCACATGCTCGGCTGCAAATCACAGGCAACCAATATTCGTTCAGGCCGCACCTGCGCGTTCCTCACGGGAATTCTCTCGCTGCTGTTGTTCGTCGTTGCCACCCGGGCTCAGGATGCGGATTACCTTCGCACCATCAGCCAGCGCGCGGAGAAAATTGTTGCCCCACTGAACCTAACCGACACCAGTCGCTCCAATCGCGTTCATGCCATTCTGGTGCGGCAATACCGTGACTTGAATGAAATCCATTCAGTGCGCGACGCCGACATCGCCGCCGCCAAAGCAAAATTAAACGGCGACAAATCTGCCGCGAACAGTGCGGTTGAATCGGCCCGGACTGCTGCCAAGGCGAAGACGGACAAACTGCACGGTGAGTTTCTCAGCCGGTTGTCCGCGGAGCTGTCGCCCGAGCAGGTTGACAAGGTGAAAGACGGGATGACCTACGGAGTGTTGCCGCTGACCCATGGTGTTTATCTGCGCATGTATCCCGACTTGAAAGACGCGGAGAAGAAACAAATCTGGGACTGGCTGGTCGAAGCGCGCGAAATCGCGATGGACGGCAGCACGTCCAACGAAAAGCACGCGGTGTTTGGCAAATACAAAGGGCACATCAACAACTACCTCTCGAAGGCCGGCTATGATGCCAAGAAGGGCGAGGCGAATTTGCGGAAGCCCGCGCCGTCAAATCCGGAAACCAAGTCGAAATGAAAACCACAAATTCCATCCGCATCGGTGTGGGCTTCGCGCTATGGCTGGCTTGCTTTACAGCACACGGCCAAGGCTACCCGCAAGTGCCGAGCAACATCATGGAAGCTTCGCGCGCCGAACGGGCCGAAGCCGCGCGACTCTCCGACGAAGCCTGGCAACGCGCGTTGCCCGAAATCGAAGCGTGGGCAAAGAAAGGCAAGCCCTACATCCCCGGCGCGGCGAAACCAGAAGACTTGCCGCAGGCGAAGATTCCCGCCTTCCCCGGCGCGTGGGGCGGCGGCATGTATTCGTTCGGCGGGCGCGGCGGCAAGGTGATCGTCGTCACCAATCTCAACGATAGCGGGCCGGGTAGTTTTCGTGACGCCTGCGAGCAAGGCGGCCCGCGTATCGTCGTGTTCAATGTTGCCGGCGTGATCAAACTGAACGCCGCACTTAGCATCCGCGCACCCTACATTACCATCGCGGGCAACACCGCGCCGGGCGACGGAGTTTGCATTGCGGGCAACACGGTTCAGCTCGACACGCATGACGTCATCGTGCGCCACATGCGGTTTCGCCGCGGCAAGACCGAAGCCGCGGACCGCGACGATTCTTTCGGTGGCAATCCCATCGGCAACATCATGATCGATCACGTCTCCGCCTCATGGAGTCTCGACGAGAACATCTCGATGTATCGGCACATGTATCGTCCGCCCGGCGGCGACAAGGACCTGAAACTCCCCACAGTCAACGTGACGATTCAAAACTCCATTTCCTCCGAGTCGCTGAACATCTATCACCACGCCTTTGGTTCGACGATCGGCGGACTTAACAGCACGTTTCATCACAACCTTTGGGCCTGCAACACGGGCCGCAATCCCAGCGTCGGCATGTATGGTGATTTCACATTCGTGAACAACGTCCTGTTCAATTGGCGGCATCGCACGATCGACGGCGGCGACCACATGAGCCTTTACAACATCATCAACAACTACTTCAAGCCCGGCCCGGGCACGCCGGACGAGGCGATCGCCTATCGCATTCTCAAGCCGGAATCCGAGCGGAGCAAAACGGTCGTGGACCATTTCGGCAAGGCGTACGTGAACGGGAATTTTGTCGAAGGCCACGAGCGCGTCTCCAAAGACAATTGGGATGGTGGGCTGCAGCCGGACGTGAAGGCCCACAAGCTCGCCGACGTGCTGGCGGACATTCGCACCAATGGGCCGTTCGCCCACGCGCCGTTGCCGATCCACTCGGCGAAGGACGCCTACAAGTTCGTGCTCGCGCAGGTCGGCGCCACGCTGCCGCGGCGCGATTCCGTCGATGAGCGCATCATCGCACAAGTCCGCACGGGAAAAATTCCACCGCGCAGCATCGCCAAGGGTTCGCAGGAGAAAGCACAGTTCTATGGCTACGCGCAGAAATTCACCGACCAGCTTGCTGAACAGGTCAAGATGGGATTCGTTACCGACCCAAGCGAAGTCGGTGGCTGGCCGGAATACAAAGGCACGCCATATCAGGATTCCGACGGCGACGGCATGCCGGACGATTGGGAAAAGAAGCACGGCCTGAATCCAGTCAACCCCGCCGATGCGGGCGACGATCTCAACGGTGACGGCTACACCAATATTGAAGATTTCATCAACGGCCTCGATCCGCGCGCGAAGAAAGTTGATTGGACGAATCTCAAGAACAACGCGGACAAAAGGAACAATTAGTCCCCGGCTGGGTTTGCTACGGATCGTGCCGCTGCACTTTGCTCAACACAATTGGCAGAAATTGATGGTCCGGAGTAGATGAGCCTTTGCTAAGCTGCTTCCTCCATCATGAGCACCAGTGTATTCCGCCGAATTTTGTCAACGCTTTGCGCCGTTTGGCTTGGCTTCGTTGCGTTCCCTTCCCTGACGCAGGCGGCCCTGATTGCGTACGAGGGATTTGATTATGCTCCGGGAACGAGCGTCGCCGGTTTAAACGGTGGCATCGGCTGGACCAATGCATGGAGCGTGGGCAACACCGCCAACTTCATGGGCACGAAC
>CAYWCK010000545.1:0-3316 GCA_964456685.1 uncultured Bifidobacteriaceae bacterium
GCCGGCGTGGGTTCGTCGTGGGTGGCTTTGCGGTCTGAGCGCGAGAAGAGCTGCGTCAGAAAACCGCCAAGTTTCATTTTCCTGGTTTGTGATGTCGCGCTCATGGGGTTGACAGGATCGGAAGCGGGGATCGCACCCAGTGAGGCTCGCTCGCCCGCGCGGCCATCCGGGCGAGGTTCGCTCCGGCGTTTGCTGCGCTGACTGCTTTTCTCAAATGCCAACTCATTTGCATTTTCGGTGTGTGATCCACTGATGAAAGCGAGGCAATAACCATGCCACGAGTGCCGAGCCCGGCCGCAAATGTCGCGCGCTGCATTCTGGTGCTGTAGAACGCGCTTCTCCGCCTCTGTGACCAAGCGGGTTGGGTTGTCTCATCGGTGGACTCGTTGTCCATGCCGATGCCCCGCGCCAAGTCGAACCCGGAAGATTTCGCGGCGGGTCGGTGGCCTTAAAGCACTTTTTGCCGGGGCGAAATGTTCCGTCTCGCACACATCCTTGAGTTCCGGAACACACTTTGCTTTGGAAGAGTCCGGACCACAATTTGTCCGGCTGCTTGAGTTTGCAAATCGCCGGGCTTTGCCGTTGAATGAAGTTGCGGATGGAAACGCGCCATAAAATTTTGTTGTTGGATGACGATCCGGATTTGCTGGAAATGTATAGCCAGCTGCTGGGCGAACTGCCCAGCCGGCCGGAAATCCACACCGCTTCGAACGGCGCGCGCGCGATGGCGCTCCTCGAATCCATTCCGTTCCGGCTGCTCATCAGCGATCTGAAAATGCCCAAGATGGATGGTTTGCAGGTGCTGTCCATCGTGCGCCGCAAATATCCCGAGCTGCGCACGGCGGTGTTGACCTCCGTGGTGGATGAGCAGTTTCGCTCCCGTGTCTATGCCCTCGGCGTGGATCTCTACTGGCAGAAGCCCGGCTCGCAGGCGGAGATCAACCTGTTTCGTGAGTGCATCGAATCCCTGCTCGACCGTGAGGCCACATCGGGCTTTCGGGGCGTGCAAAGCAAAAGCCTCATGGACATCGTCCAGTTGGAGTGCATCGCCCACAGCTCCTCGGTGCTTCGCATCACCAACGGCCCGCTCTCGGGACGCATCTGGATCAATAACGGCGAGCTGGTGGATGCGGAGACGGATGGTGCGCGGGGCGAGGAGGCTTTTCGCAAGATTCTGTCCTGGCGGACGGGCAGCTTCGAGACCTTGCCCGCGGAGCCATCCCGCGCGCAGACCATTTTCAAATCCTACAATGCGTTGTTGCTGGAAACCGCGCAGGCGGTGGACGAGGCGCGCGGCGACCAGTTGCCGCAGCAGCTCGGTGGCCCCCGGCCGGCCGGCCGCAATCTCACTTCGCTCAGCCAGCTGGATGGAGTGGAATTTGTGCT
Source organism: uncultured Bifidobacteriaceae bacterium (assembly GCA_964456685.1). GTDB lineage: Bacteria > Verrucomicrobiota > Verrucomicrobiia > Limisphaerales > JADLHS01 > CAYWCK01. Next base: position 1,387 of record CAYWCK010000545.1, read on the forward strand.
CGTGAGCCGGACGACCGAGAAGGATCAATTCCAATCGCTGGGACTCGAGAACGCCGATCGCTTTGACGTCTGGACGCGCGCGACGTTGGAGAACTGGCGGGCGCTCGGCGAACATTTGCAAGCCGGGCCGTTGGTGCAGCTGGAGACCATGGGGCCGCAGCGGCACGTGGCGCTGGCGCAGGTTGGTGAAGAAAGCCTCTGCCTCGGCTGGCGGGCGGTCTTGACCGCGGAAGAGGTCCGTGAACGCATGAAGAAAGCATCCGCGATATGGGCCTCCTGAAACTCTTTTCCAAGACCGCGCCGCAACTGACTCGGTTGCCCTCCGGCACCTTCACGGTGGATCGCACGGGCCGCCTGGTGGTCGGAACGGTTTCCTCCAGCGTCCCTGGCGAGACGGTGGAGGCCATTGGCCGGTGTGTGTTGCAGACCTTCCGCGATGCGGATGCCGCCCACCTGCCGTTGTCGGAATTGGTCGTCAACTACGGGAGTTTGAAAATCATCGCGCGCGAAATGCGCGGTGGCGCCATCATTTTTCTGACTCCGCTCAATCCCATTACGCCCTCGAACTAGCCCTGACTCCAACCGTCTATGAGCAACAAAAAAATGGATTCTCTCATCCAGCAAATGGAGAACTACCTGGAGTGCTGGAAGCAATTCAACTACTTCGTCAATCTCGCCCGCACCAAGAAATTCGGCATCGAGGACGAAAACCAGTTCCTCGAAGTCAAGAGCGTGCTCATTCAGGAGCTCGAATTGATCTTCGCCGCCGTCGAGGTGAACTCGCCCAGCAAGGAGGAAGTCCATACGCTTATCGGCAACGCTCCGTCGCTCCGCTTTCTCAGTGAGATGAACGAAGGCGCGCTCCGCAACGTGGAGAATCAGTGGCACAAGATTTACATCGGCTGGCACGCCATCCTCGGCCAGCTCAAGGTCCGCCAGCACGCGGAGGCGGACAAGGGCGGCTTCTCCGGCTTCTTCGGCGGCGGCAAGAAGGAAAAGGGCAAGTAATCCCTGCGCCGGAGTTTTAACGCTTGTTTTCCGGCGGTGATTCGCATTTTTATCCGCCATGTCCGATTGGCTTGCCGTCGTCATTTTGGGAATCGTTGAAGGAATTACGGAGTTCGTCCCCGTCTCGTCCACCGGCCATCTCCTTTTGGCGGAGCACCTCCTCGGTTTTCAGGCCAGTGATCTTTTCAACATCGTCATCCAGTGCGGCGCAGTGCTGGCGGTTCTGCCGTTGTTTCCCGGGCGGCTGCAGCAATTTCTCTTTCACTGGCGCGAAGCCGCCACGCGCGATTACTTGCTGAAAATCATTGGCGCCTTTGTCATCACCGGCGCCGGCGGCGTCCTGCTCGAGAAACTTCACTTCAAACTTCCGGACAATCCGCTGCCGGTCGGCCTGGCCTTGTTAATTGGCGGCGGGTTGTTCCTCGCCGTTGAACGCTGGTTGCGGGGCCGCGAGTTGACGGACCAGGTGACGTGGCGTGTCGCGCTCCTCGTGGGCGTTGCGCAGCTGATCGCGGCGATATTCCCCGGCACCTCCCGCTCAGGCGCCACGATTTTGTTCGCGCTCGCGCTCGGCTTGAGCCGCCCGGCCGCGACGGAATTCTCCTTTCTCGTTGGCATTCCCACCATGCTGGCCGCGGGCGGATTGAAGATTTTCAAGGCGCTGCATCATTCGGGTGCTGGGCCCGCGGAAAACTGGACCCAGGTAATCGTCGCGTCCTTGGTGGCGGCGGTGGTTTCGTTTGTCGTGGTGAAGTGGCTGCTCCGTTACGTCCGGACGCACACTTTCACGGCCTTCGGCTGGTATCGCATCGCCGCGGGAGTATTGACCCTCGTTCTGCTGGCCCGGCACTGAAGCCGTCAGGCTTTCCTCAATTCTGTCCTGGCGTCCGTTGTTTCGTGACACCGGCTGCGAACAGAATTG
>CAYWCK010000546.1:0-3314 GCA_964456685.1 uncultured Bifidobacteriaceae bacterium
AGCGTCATGGAAATCACCTCGCCACCCGGCGAAGGCTCGCTCTGGCTGAACCTGTTGCGGGGCACGCTGTATTTCTTCAGCCGCGAGAAGCCGCGCGACGTCCAGGTGCGCACACCGCACGGCACCGGTGCGCACGCGGGCACGGAGTTCGTGGTCATCGTCGAGGACCAGCGCACGTTGCTGGCAGTTTATGACGGCGAAGCCAGTCTGACCAACGACCACGGCGGCGTGGAGTTGAAAGCTGGCGAACTCGGCGTGGCGCGCGACGGCGTGAAGCCGGTCAAAATGGAATTGAAAGCGGCGAACATCATCGAGTGGTGGTTGTTTTACCCCGCAGTGCTGGATGCTGAAGACTTGAATTTCACCCCCGCCGAGCGCGCCGAGTTGCAGAAGTCACTCGACGCCTACCGCGCCGGCGATTTACCCGCGGCCTTTGCTGCGTATCCCGGTTCTCCCGAACCCGGTGAACCAAGAACCGATGCGGGCCGGATCTATCTTGCGGAACTCCTCCTATCCGCCGGGCAGGTGGACGGCGCGGAAAATCTGCTGCGCAAACTCGGCACGAACTCATCGCCCGCGGAGGCGCTGCGCTGGATTATTGCCGCCGTGCGCGGCAACGTGGATCGCCCGCCGGAAGTGCACACGTCCGCCAGCGAGTGGCTGGGCTTGTCGTATTACTATCAGGCGCGGCATGAACTGCCCCAGGCACTGAACGCCGCGCGCCAGTCCGTGACCCTTTCGCCCAATTTTGGTTTTGGCTGGGCGCGCGTGGCGGAACTGGAGTTTGGTTTTGGCCGCGTGCCCGCAGCGCGCGCTGCGCTGGAACGCAGCCTTCAACTCGCGCCGCGGAACGCCCAAACGCACGCACTGAACGGTTTTCTGCTCAGCGCCCGCAATTGTTTTGCGGACGCGCGGGCCGCCTTCGAGCACGCCATCGAACTGGATTCGAGTCTCGGCAACGCATGGCTCGGGCGCGGGTTGATCCGCCTCCGCACCGGCGACGCGGCCGGCGGGCGGGAAGATTTGCAGACGGCCGTGATCCTCGAACCCAAACGCTCGCTGCTGCGCAGTTATCTCGGCAAAGCCTTCACCGATGCCGGCCGCGCCACCAACGCCGCACTCGAATTGCATCTGGCCCAAGCACTCGACCCGCGTGATCCGACGCCATGGCTTTATTCCGCATTGCTCAACGAAGATTACAACCGGTTCAACGATGCCGTGGGCGACTTGGAGAAATCCATCGCCTTGAATGATAACCGCGCGGTGTATCGCTCCCAACTACTGCTCGATGAAGACCGGGCGGTGCGCGGCGCGAATCTGGCGGCCATTTACCGGCGGGCCGGATTGGCGGAGGTCGGCGTGAGCGAAGCCGCACGCGCAGTCACAGCCGATTACGCCAATCACTCCGCGCATCTGTTCCTGGCCAACAGCTACAATGAACTTCGCGATCCCGCGCTGGCGAATCTCCGTTACGAGACCGCGACTTTCAGCGAATACCTCGTGGCCAACTTGCTGTCGCCGGTGGGCGGCAGCGCTTTGTCGCCGCGGGTTTCCCAGCAGGAATACACCCGGCTCTTCGCGCGCGATCGCTTGGGACTGACCTCGGAGACGACCTATCTTAGCAGCGGCGATTGGCAGCAATCCGCGTCTCAATACGGTTGGCTCGGTAACACCGGTTACGCGCTGGATGTTTATTACCGTTCGCAAAATGGTGAGCGCATCAACAACGATCTGGAGCAACAGGCGTATTCAATCCAGTTAAAGCAGCAACTAACGCCAAGCGACTCGGTTTACCTGCAAGCGATCTTCAGCTTGTACGAAGGCGGCGATGTCCGTCAGTTATACGACGGCGGAATGGCGGATCCGGGATTGCGGGTGAAAGAGCAGCAGCTGCCAAACTTGTTCGTGGGCTATCATCACCAATGGTCGCCGGGCATCCACACTTTGTTGCTGGCTGGCCGGCTGGCGGATGATTTGCGTTTGCGGACGCCGGCCACGGGAGTATTGGCACTGGAAACAAACAGCGTTGGGGCCATTACAGGAGCATTGCCCGCTGCATGGTCGCAATTTGATCTGCGTTACCGCAGCGAATTCGAGGCGATGACCTTTGAGGGACAACAAATTCTTGAACTCGCCGCACACACTTTGATTCTGGGGGCGCGCTATCAGGGAGGTGAAACCAAAACGGAGGCGGAACTGCGTTACGTGGGACCGATCTTTGGATTGTTTGAGCCTTCGTATCACCAGGAAAACTCAACCGACCTGACCCGGCTGAGCGTTTATGCCTACGACAATTGGGAACTGCTCGATTCGCTCTGCCTTAGTGCCGGCCTGGCCTATGATCGCATCACCTATCCGGTAAACATTGATTCTGCGCCCATCAGCGATGTTGAGATGGAAAAGCGCCGCCTGTCCCCCAAGGCCGGTTTGATCTGGGCACCGGATAATCGCACCACCGTGCGCGCGAGCTACACGCGGTCACTGGGCGGCTTGTTCTATGATCAGAGCGTGCGGCTCGAGCCCACGCTCGTGGCCGGCCTCAATCAAGCCTATCGCAGTCTTGTCCCCGAATCCGTCGCCGGGCCGGTGGCCGGCTCGGAATTTGAAACCTGGGGCGCGGCGGTGGAGCGACGATTGGGCCGGCGCACCTACGTCCTCTGGGAAGGCAGCCTGCTCCAATCGACCGGCGCGCGGGGCATCGGTTTCCTCGGCTTTGATGTCAACCCGATCAACCCAGCGGGCGCGCAGCAAACCAGCCAGACCTTGGATTTCGAAGAACGCTCGACCTCGTTGGCCGTGAACCAACTGCTGGGTGATTCATGGTCGCTGGGCGCGCGCTACCGCTTGAGCCATGCGGAACTGGACCGGCGCACACCACAAATACCTGACAGCGTGCAGCCAGCCTTTCACGACGAGGCGGTGTTACACCAGGTGTCCCTGTCGGCGCGATTCAATCATCGCACCGGTTATTTTGCGCAGGCGAGTGCCTCCTGGTGGCGGCAATACAATGAAGGCCCGGCGCTGGCGGATGAAGAGTTCTGGCAATTCAATCTGGTGGCCGGCTATCGGTTTCCGCGCAACCGGGCGGAACTTTCGCTCGGTGTACTGAACCTGACCGATGAAAACTATCAGCTGAACCCCCTGACTCTGCACGCTGATCTACCCCGCGAGCGCACCTTCTTTGCGAGTTTCCGCTTCAGCTTTTGAGCCAGCCAGAGTTTTACTGCGCGGTGGACTTCATGCGATAGAACCGCCGTGCTGAGTTGGTGGCGGTTGGGTCGCGGAAATGGAGGTAGGGATAACCGGTGCTGGCA
>CAYWCK010000547.1:0-3282 GCA_964456685.1 uncultured Bifidobacteriaceae bacterium
TCCTCTCGGAGGAAGCGCAACCGACGATGCGTTGAGTCCGCGGCGGCGGGCTACGGCTTCTTCCCCGCGGCGGCCGCCTCGCCGAAATAAGGGAATTGATCCCAGCGATCGTCATCTTCCGTGGCGCGCGGGTCGGCGGTCTCTTTCAGCCAGCGATCGAGTTCACTCCGCAACTTTTGCTTCACGCCGGCGTAGATTTTCTGGTCGGCAACGTTCTTGATCTGATCCGGGTCGTTGGCGAGCACATAGAGTTCTTCGGCCGGACGCTTGGCGAATCCAAGTTTGAAAAATTTGGCGTAATTTTCCTCCTCCCGGTGATCCAAGATGAAATCCTTGCTGGGCGAGCCATCGCAATCGCCGAACGGGCCAACGGCGAACCACTTTTCCGGATCACCCGCCGGCCAGCGGGCGGGCCGGAAGTTGCGGATGTAAAGAAACTCGCGAGTGCGAATCGCACGGGCGGGGTAGCTGAGATTGCCCGCGCGCACATTGGCGTGACGCTCGCGTTCGACGAACACCGCGGAGCGGCCTTCTTGCGGCAACCCGGCCAGCAACGGCAACAAACTGCGGCCGGTCATTTCCGTCGGCGGCTTCAAGCCGGCGGCCTCGAGAAACGTGGGCGCGAGATCAGTGAGATTTACAAACGCTTCCTCGGTGCGGCCGCCGGCGAATCTTGAAGGCCAGCGAACCGCGAGCGGTTGGCGCGTGCCGGAATCATAAAGGTTGGCTTTGCTGCGGGGAAACGGCCAGCCGTTGTCGCCGGTGATCACAACCAGCGTGTTGGTGGCACGACCGCTGGCTTCGAGGGTGCGCAAAACTTCGCCTACATCCGCATCGAAGCGCTGCACCTCGGTGTAATAGTCGAGGATGTCGCTGCGAATTTCCGGTGTGTCCGGCAAATATGCCGGCACGCGCACCTTCGCCGGATCCATGCCCGCCTTCAAGCCCGCGCCTTTGTCGTAGGGACGATGTGGATCCTGGCTGCCAAACCAAAAGCAAAACGGTTTGTCACCGGGAACGGATTTTAAGAACTCGTTAAAACTGGCGAACGATGGCCCGGCGGGATTGCGATTTCGACCGGCGGCTTTCAAGTTGCCCGGTCCCCAGCCTTTGCCTTTCAAGCCGACCACGTAGCCGGCCTGCTCGAGCAATTCGGGATAGACGGCGAAGCGCGCGGGCAGGAAGCCGTGGAGATTCCCACCCTCGGCCAGCCGGTGGGGCGCTTGCCCGGTAAGGATGGCCGCGCGGGAAGGAGTGCAGGAAGGCGCAGCGGAAAAGGCGTGCGTGAACAAAACCCCTTCGCGCGCGACGCGATCGAACGTGGGCGTCTTGACCACGGTATCGCCGCCCACGCCGGCGTGGGGCCAGGCCCAATCGTCCGCAATGCACAGCAGCAGGTTGGGGCGGGATTCGCTTGGGGCGGCGATCAGGCTGTTCGAGGCAGCGAGTACGGTGGTGCAACAAAGCACCGTGATGAGCGATGGCATTCGCATGGCGCCGGCAGTGTTTTGGCGACGACGCAAATCCGTCAACGAGATAATTTAACCGTTCGTCGGAGAATCCGGCCGCGCGATCATAGGTCGGGCGCAAAGGGAAGCATCTGCTGAGAAGAGTGCGTGTGCACAACGTGATTGCACTTGGGTAATCGCAGGTTTATTACTCCAGCCATGAACTTGCGTCCTGCCACCACCGCCTCAACCGCCAGTTTCAACATCAGCCGTCGGCGGTTTCTCCAATCCGCCACCGCGCTCACTGCTCTGGCTGCCTTGCGGTCGTGGGGCGCGGATGCATTGGATCTCGTCCACGGCCGGCCGCGCCGCGTCGGCTTGATCGGTGCGGGCTGGTATGGCAAGAGCGACCTGTGGCGGCTGCTGCAAGTGGCGCCGATTGAAATCATCTCCATTTGCGATCCGGACAAGAACATGCTCGCGGGGGCGGTGGAAATGGCCAGCCAGCGGCAGAAGTCAAAGAAGCAGCCGCGGGCGTATTCGGATTACCGCGCGATGCTCAAGGAGAAGGACCTCGAGATCGTGCTCGTGGGTTCACCGGATCATTGGCACGCGCTGCATTGCATCGCGGCCATTGAAGCCGGCGCGGACGTTTATTGCCAGAAGCCGATCAGCCGCGACGTGCGCGAGGGCGAGGCCATGTTGGATGCCGCACGCAAGCACAAGCGCGTGGTGCAGATCGGGACGCAACGCAAGAGCACACCGCATCTGATCGACGCGAAGAAGCAGATCATCGAGGCCGGATTGCTGGGCAAGATTGGGCACGTGGAAACGTGTTGTTATTTCCACATGCGCGCGAATGGCAACCCGGACGTGGTGGCGGTGCCCGATTACCTTGACTATGAAATGTGGACCGGCCCGGCAGCGCTGCGGCCTTACGACGCTCCGCCCAACCCCAACCATGGCAACGCGCGCGTGCCGCATCGGCGTTGGTGGCGGACGTTCAACGAATATGGCAACGGCATCGTCGGCGACATGTGCGTGCACATGTACGACACCGTGCGCTGGATGCTCGGCCTGCGCTGGCCCAAACGCATCACTTCGGCCGGTGGGATCTACGTTCAGAAAGACGGGAAGTCGAACATCAGCGACACACAGACCGCCATGTTCGAGCACGATCAATTCAACTGCGTCTGGCAGCACCGGACTTGGGGCACGCCCACCGATCCGGATTATCCGTGGGCGCTGTTCATTTACGGCGAGAAGGGCACGCTCAAAGCCAGCACGATGCGCGCGGATTTCATTCCGCAAGACAAGAACGCCAAGCCGATTCACTTCGATTGCCACTACGAGCGGGATCAGTATCCCGAGGACGTAACGGAGAAAGACATCGAGTTGAACGCCGCGCCGGCGACGCGCCGGCACATGCTCGATTTCCTCGCCGCCATCGAAAAGCGCAGTCGTCCGGTGGCGGACATTGAGGAAGGACACATCTCAACCGCCAGTTGCATCCTCGCGAATCAAGCCATGGAGCTGGGTCGTCCGATAGTCTATGATCCGCAGAAGCGGATCGTCGTCGGCGATCGTGAGGCGACGCAGCGATTGCGCAAGCCTTACCGCGGTCCGTGGCGGCACCCGAGCAAAGCCTGACCGGCGGCGGATGCGCGGTTACCAGTCCGTGGCGCGGTAGTCTTTCAAGAACTTGCCCCAGATATGTTCGCCGGTATTGAAGCCGGCGATGATCGGGTCCACGATGCGCGCCGCGCCGTCCACGATGTCCAGCGGCGGGTGAAAATGATGAGCCGCCACCTTGCGCGCCGCGATGGCCGCCGGG
>CAYWCK010000548.1:0-3274 GCA_964456685.1 uncultured Bifidobacteriaceae bacterium
CCGCGCGCCGAGTCCACGCCGATCCTGAACTTCTACATGGGCAAGAACACGCCCGAGCGCAAAGATTACATCATGGACAAGCTCGTCGTGCCAGTGGAGGAGTGAATTGACCTTTGCCAAACATGGGACGGCGCGCTACTTTCTCATGCCATGAGCACGCTGGTTGAAATCCAAGATGCCGTTGCCCAGCTTCCGAGCAACGAGAAGAAAGCTTTGCAGCTTTGGCTCAATTCCCAAACCGAACCCGAGATGACTGCGCAAGAAGAGCAACGTTTGCTTCGCTCGCTGGACGAAGCCATGCGTGACATTGACGCCGGCAAAGGCGTTTCGATGGACGAAGTCCGCCAGCGCGTCGGCTCATGGGCTGCAAAATAATTTTCTCGCCGCAAGCCATCGCGGATTTGGAATCAGCAGTTCGCTTTATTGCTAAGGACAACCCGGACGCCGCCGTGCGCGTGGGCAACGCCCTCATTGATCGCGTCTCGATTCCGGAGAATTTCCCGCTCGTCGGTTCGTTGTATCCCAAACGCCCCGGCGTTCGAAAAACTGGTTTCCCGTCCTCACATCATCTACTACCGCCCGCAGCTGGATGAAGGTTGCGTGGACATCTTGCGTTACTGGCACGGCGCGCGCGGCGAGCTGGAATTGTAACGCACAAGCACTCACCGCGCACAGAGTCCGGTCCAGTAGTTAACTTCTACATGGGCAAGAACACGCCCGAGCGCAAAGACTACATCATGGACAAGCGCGTCGTGCCGGTGAGGAGTAAGCATTCACTTCATCTTACAAACGTCGCCTTCACGCGCCGTGATCGGACCATGTACAAGGTCCAGATGGTGGCCAGGAACATGAGGCGAAAAACTTGCTGGAGCGCCACCGCTTTCGAATCATTTGGTAGGAAAGGGAACTGGGCGCCGACCAGTTCGTCGGTCAAAAGAAACAGCGCGTTTGACCAAAGCAGCAGGACGTACGATTTTGGAAACCACTTTCGTTTCGCAAAGTAAAAAGCGACCACCAGCACGTTAAGCCCCAGCAGGGCGATGTTCCCAAGCAATTCAAAGATAAGGAAAGGAGCGTAGGCCGGATGATACTGTTCGCTTTGAGGAAGGGCGAACGTCTGCCAGATGTGAATGGAGAAGTAGCCCTCCCAATTTTTTAGGAGGAGCAACGTGCGGGAGATCGGCCCAAGGCATATCCCAACTCCAACGAGGAACAGCCATCCACCCAGCCCTTGTAATTGCGGATCAATGATCAATGGCGGAGGTTCACCAGAAGGCGCCATGCTCATGCGCCAGAGCCAGATTCCCGCCGCAAAGGTAAAAATCAGTCCAAAGATCGCGACCACAACCACGAGCCAGTTAAGACTGTGAACAGCGCCTTTTCCGCCATAGTCCGGTCGTTCGAGTTGTTCGCCAACTTCGAGTTCCATTTTGTCGAGACGGTCCAAGTAGGCAGCAACTTTTGGCGCCGGGAGTTCGGAGACTTTCGTTTCGCAATCGAAATGGTAACGCACAATTTTTCCGGAAAAATTTCGCCGGTAATGAAAAATGAACGCGTCGCTATCAATGGTTTTCTCCGTGTTAGCAATGGTCCAGTCGCTGTCGGGCAGATGGATGGCGATTTCGTGCTCTCGCTTCAGCGGATAAGGAATCCGGAGCGGCATCTTTCTCAATCGGGTGCTGGGGTCGGTCAGCACGTTAACCAGACTGTCACCATAAAAAGTGAACTCCCGCTTTTTCGTCGTCGCATTCAGTTTCCAGATATCGCGGATTCGATAGTACTCAGTGACGGTGAGAAGGTTATTCCTTCGATCGTCCGAAATCTTCAAGGGTTGAGTTGACTCCACATCGGGATAAAACCGCGCGTAAAAATTGAGATACTTTTTTTGAAGATCCTTGATGTCATTACGAGCGAGGTCTTCCCTCAAGTCGTCGGCGCCGAAACCGCGATGGACAGTTTGAACAGTGAACGCGACGGGTGAGTTGTAATCATGGATTTCGAAAGTAGAGGAGACTTGCTGCCGCATGTTGTCGGCCCGCGACAAGGGGACGTCTGCCAATGCGGTCACGCCGGGCTGGATGACGAGAGCCTTCCCGAACCGGGAATGATGACGGTCAGCCAGCGCACCACCCTGGTAACTCGCCGTCGGATCCAGCCAGAATGTACTCCCACCCAGCTGGAGTTTTACGATTACGTGATTGAACGCAAACGGCGAAGGCAACCGATGCGCGACCGCCTCGCGCCTGTAGCTATGAACAAGCGCCGGCCAGGCCTCGAAGTTCAGCGCGCGAAAGATGGCGCAAAGCAGCAAGGTCTTTCCTTTGCAGTCACCAAAGCGTTTCCGGAATGTCTCCGAAGGCGGCGCGGGGCGATACGAATCTGGCCCCAGCTCCAGAGCTGTGTAGCGTAATTCGTCCTGGACAAATTCCAGCGCGAGTCGAGCCCGCTCTTCGTCGGACGCACCTGTGCTTTGCCATTGAGCAATTAACTGCTGGAGTTCCGGCGGCAAATTCAAATTTGTCGGTGCGTACAGCGGTAATGCCCAGTCCACCACTCGCGCCCAGTCTTTGAAGTCGCTTAACTCGACGTACGGATACGGCTCATAGCTGGATGGCAAGGCATCCTCGAAATCAATGGCAGTCAGGTTCGTGAAATCCCAAGTGTATTCTGTCAATCCGCCACCAATGCTTTTGGCGGGCGACGCATCCGTGAGATGGGTTCGCAGGTGGAGGGGTTTCTCCGAGGGCCAGAGCACGCGAATTCGCTGACGGTCCACCGCCGTTCCAAACTGAACGCTGAACCGTGGTGAGTAGTGCCCCTCGAGAATCGGATTATATCCGCGGGTCGTGTAGGAGTATTCCAACACGTCCCCGACACGCAAATCCTCGACGAACAACACTGCGCTTTGACCGCCGGTAAGCATGTGTCCATCGAGCGCCGGCTCGGACTGGATATTTTTTATTTTTGATCGGTCCAGCCGGTTCAACACCTGATCACCACGGTGGATTTGCACTTGATGAAGGATCAACTCCTGATAGCTCGGGTCGAAGTAGAAGGAAAGGCTGCCAGAATCTTGAACCCCGGACTCATTCTCCATCAGGTTGAGCACACGCACGAAATTCTCCTGCCGCTGCGGATTTTCCTGCTGCTCATCCAACAAATACCGCGCGCCTTCAGTCTTTGGATTGAGCGGCCGCGTTGCGGTGGCATTCCACTCAACCGAACGAACCCATTGCGGTGGGGGTGCGATGGTGATGTTGGTTTGCGCGATCAG
>CAYWCK010000549.1:0-3273 GCA_964456685.1 uncultured Bifidobacteriaceae bacterium
GATGGATGATAAAGTGGATGAAACGGGTCAGGGCGCCGACCCCGGGCGCCCGGACACGGGTTCTCGCTCCCGCGGCCGCTGCCCTCGGCTCAAGCTTAAATTGCCGGGCGGCGCAAGTTCGCGCCGCCCGGCAGTTTTGCTTCGTAAACCGAGTCCACTTTGAATAACCACCATCTGCATGAACCGATGCGATGCTAAACCCACCACCGTTCCCATGAGCGGATCACCGGGCTCGCGATCCGTTTGTCTTTCATAAGCGAAATCTAGGCTCACCTTCAGCTCCCGACTGCAGTTCGCAGGCCTAAAGGCCGTCAAAACGATCTCCCCTCGTGTAATCACTTGCCCACAAGTAGTATCCATTTCAAGGGGAGCGGGAATGTGATCTGCTTGCTTCTCCGCATGGCTACGACACGGAAGGCTAGAGTCCGAGAGAGCGCTGGTGATTCTTTACCGAGTGAACAGGAGTCCCGTCCGCCCAACGAAGCGTCGAGCGTAGAGATTGTAGCCGCCAATCTCCGAGCGCTGGAACCGGTCTATTTTGCAGCGATGCTGGAAGAAGCGCGGTGTTTTGACGTTGCCGATCGGCTCGCAGCCATGTTCATGCAGGGATTGTTGCCCTTGGGTCCCGGTCGTGCCGGCGCGATGCTCTATCGTCACTGGAAAGGCGATAGTTGCCGCCTCACAAATGGTCAGCGCAAAAATGTGTACGCGCGGGCTTTCGGTCTCGCGAAGGACCACGACAACGTGGTGGCAAATCGCGATTTTAGCGATGTCTGGTTGCGGTTTGTCTCGATCGTGGGCATGTATTCGGCCGAGCTACAGTCGCTGCCTCCCGCCGAACGCACCGTCACCGCGGAGGAGGTGCTGCTGAGTGGACGTGACCTGGCCTCCAATCTGTCAACTTATGGTCACGGGCTTGTCTGGTTCGCCGCCCAAGACTTCAAGCCGGAGGTCAAACAACTCATGGAACTGCTATCCGACCCGGAGCTTCAAATCGCTTTTGCCGCAAAAAGTCCGTGGGAAGTCGTGCATAACGTCGCGGCCTCGGAACTGGGTGTCTGGCCAAATGTGGAGCGCGGACACACGCGCGCCCAAAGCGGCATCATCATCATGCGCTGGCTTTCCAATCGCCGGGCGCGGCTTTTGAAACCCCGCGCGGAAAACATCCTTCAGCACGAGGATATCTGCGAGGGCCGCACCGCGGCTTCCATGAACAAGAAGGCGACGGCCTATCCTACCGACGCGGACCTGGTCATCGCCTGCGAGCAGTGGCTCGGCGTGAGCGGCACGCAGGCTGCCGAACTGCAAGACCAGCGCATCACGGCAGCTGACCCCGACGCCCAAGAAACGGAGCCCCAAGTCGCCATGGCGTCAGCAGAATTGGCTGAACCGGTCGCTTACGACACGGAGTCAACGCAGCCGTAGTTTTGAGCCTGGATCGCAAGTCCGCTCAATACGGCAGCGGAAACTTTGCCGTCAATTCCCGCACCCGGCCGCGGACCTTCGCGATATTGTCGAGGTTCTTTATGTCGAGCAGCACTTCGCTGATCATGTCAGCAATCGCGGCCATCTCCGGCTCCTTCATTCCGCGGGTGGTAACAGCAGGCGTGCCGAGGCGAATGCCACTGGCTTGGAACGGGGACCGCGTCTCAAATGGAATCGTATTCTTGTTCACGGTGATCCCTGCATCATCGAGGGCGATCTGACAATCCTTGCCGGTCAAGTTGCGCAAGCCGACATCCACCAGCATCAGGTGATTATCCGTGCCGCCGCTGACGAGCCGGAAGCCATTGTGCTTCATGCCCTCGGCCAGTGCTCTGGCATTGCGGACGATGCCTTCCTGGTAGGTCTTGAAGGTCGGTTGCAGCGCTTCGTGAAAGCACACCGCTTTGGCCGCGATGACGTGCATCAACGGGCCACCTTGGATGCCCGGAAACGCCTGCGAATCGATCTCCTTCGCATATTTCTCTTTGCAAAGAATTAAGCCGCCGCGCGGACCGCGCAAAGTTTTGTGCGTGGTGGTGGTGACAAAGTCCGCGTGTTGAATTGGACTGGGATGCAATCCCGCCGCGACCAGGCCGGCGATATGCGCAATATCCGCCAGCAAATACGCACCCACTTCGCGCGCGATCTCGCCCATGCGGGCAAAGTCAATGATGCGCGGATAGGCGCTCGCGCCGACGGTGATCATCTTCGGCTTGTGCTCGCGCGCCATGCTGGCGAGTTGATCATAATCAATCCGTTCATCCTCCTTACGCACGCCGTAGTGAACGATCTCGAAAAACTTGCCGGAGAAATTCGCCTTGTTGCCGTGCGTAAGATGGCCGCCGTGCGAAAGGTCCATCGTGAGCATCTTGTCGCCAGGTTTGAGGAAGGCGAAATAGACGGCCATGTTCGCGCCGCTCCCGGAATGGGGCTGCACGTTGGCGTGTTCCGCGCCGAACAACTTCTTCGCGCGATCAATGGCGAGTTGCTCGACGGTGTCCACGTTTTCGCAACCGCCATACCAGCGTTTCTTCGGGTAGCCCTCGGCGTACTTGTTGGTTAGCACCGAGCCCTGCGCCTCCATGACGGCGGGGCTGGTAAAGTTTTCGCTGGCGATGAGTTCAATGTTTTCCTGCTGGCGCAAGCGCTCGTGTTCGACGGCGTCAGCGACGGCGGAGTCAATGTTGCGGAGGCGTAATTCGGCAGGGGTCATGTGGGTTTCCATCTTGTTAACGCGGCGCTCGTGGCGGCCGCCTTCAAACTGAGTATTGAGAAAAATTTCGAGAATGCGCCTGGCCTCTTCCGGCGGCAGGAACTTGCCGGAAAGACACAGGACATTGGCGTCATTGTGGGCCCGCGTCAAACCGGCGGACTCGGTGTCGCACACCATCGCGGCCCGGACGCCCGGCACCTTGTTGGCGGAGATGCTCATGCCGATGCCCGTGGTACAAACGAGGAGGCCGTATTCCGCCTTGCGCGCCGCGACCGTCTCGGCCACCCGATGCGCGTAATCCGGGTAATCGGTGGATTCCTTCGAGTAAGTGCCGAAATCGGTGAAGCTCACGCCACGATCCCGGAGATATTTCTTCAGAAACTCTTTGAGTTCGTATCCGCCATGATCGGCGCCCATGGCGACGGTAATCGATCCGGCTTTGAGCGCGGAGGGCTCGCGACTTTGATCAAGATAGCGGAGGATTGAGGCAATTCCCTGCTCGATTTGATCCCGGCAGTTCACATAAACGTCGTACGAACCGCCGATGGGATCGCTGATGTCCTTCTCGTAAGGGT
>CAYWCK010000550.1:0-3267 GCA_964456685.1 uncultured Bifidobacteriaceae bacterium
CGCCTTCGGCAAATCCGCCAAATGGCGCCGGGCCGTGGATTTCGGCAGCTTCATCCTCACTTGCTGCTGCCAATTGTTGTTCACCCCCAAACCCGACGTCGTCGTGGCCCTAACTTCGCCGCCGTTGATTTCGTTCATCGGCGCTTTGTACGCTCGACTGCGCGGAGCGAAGTTCATCTATTGGGTGATGGATTTGAATCCGGACGAAGCCATCGCCGCCGGCTGGTTGCGCTCGGACTCTCCCGCCGCGCGCTTTCTGCATTCGCTCTCGCGCTACAGCTTCCGGCACGCGCACCGCATCATCGCGTTGGACCGCTTCATGGAGGATCGGATCGTGAGCAAGGGCATTCGCCGGAACCGCATCCTAGTCGTCCCACCCTGGGCTCACGACGACGTGGTCCGATTCGATCAAGCTGGTCGGGAGCGCTTCCGGCGGGAGCACGGTCTGGCGGACCGCTTCGTGGTGATGTACTCGGGGAATCACAGTCCGTGTCATCCGCTGACCACGTTGCTTGCGGCGGCGCAGGAACTGGCAGCCGACTCACGGTTTGTTTTTCTCTTCGTTGGCGGCGGCAGTGAGTGGCGCAAAATCAAAACCCTTATCTCCAACTCCCAACCCATCTCCGCGCCACAGCCCGAACTCCCGACCCCCAACTCCCAACTCAAGCCTCAAGACCCGAGACTTTTTGTTCCCGACTCGTCCTCATCCCACAGCCGCACGAAGACGGACTTGTCGCGTCGTAGCGAAGCGGAGACGGAATCACCCTCCGCCAACCTGAAGTGCCTTCCCTACCAGCCGCTGTCTGAGCTGGCGGCCTCGTTGTCCGCTGCGGACCTCCATGTCGTGGTGATGGGGGAGCCGTTTGTTGGCATCATTCACCCGTGCAAGATTTATAATGTGTTGGGGGTGGGGGCGCCGTTGCTTTGCATTACTCCGGCTGTCAGCCACCTGTCCGAGATCCTGGATTCGCTCGATTCAACCGTGTGTGGCCGGGTAGCGCATGGCGACGTATCTGGCTGTGTCCAAGCCATTCAGGAAATCAGCGCCCGGGCCCAACGGGGCGAGCCCGCTTGCTACGCCGAAGTCTCCGCCCAATTCGCCCGCGCCCGCTGGTTGCCGGCCTTGGTCCAGGAACTGGAAAAGGTGTGACATTTCCAAGGCCGTCTGTCATGGTCGGCTTAATTCCTTGAGGTTTTGCGGCGTTGTGCGCCCGTCGGTAGCGCGACCACAAACCCGGGGATTTGTTGGGGGCTGCGTCGGGGCATCTCCCGCTTGACGATTGCGCGCAGGGGGCGTTGGATATGGCGGAACTGGTTTAGGAGTCTCGAACCCTTGAATGAATAGCTGGGCTTTACTTGGCTGCGCTACGATTGGATTTGCCTGCGTCTTTTTGTTGACGCCGGTGGTCATTCGCTGGCGCGCGGCGCATGCCCGCGCGGCCGTCAGCTTCCATCACACGCATACCGCTCCCGTTTCCCGCTTCGGGGGGGTGGCGTTGGCAGCCGCCTTCGCGCTCGTCGCAATCTTCGCTTTCCTCTGGTTCCCCGTGGACGGCGAGCGCCTCCGGGTTCGGTTCGTCGTCGTGGTCAGTTCGCTCGCCATGTTTGGGCTCGGTTTCCTCGATGACTGCCGCCCGCTCGGCGCCAAACGAAAACTCCTCGGCCAGGTTGTGATTTCGCTGGGCGTTTGTCTCGCGGGTGTGCAGATTGCGCAATTCAAGAACCCGCTGACCGCTCATGTCTATCAACTCGGCGTATGGGGAATTCCGGTGACCATCGCCTGGCTCGTCGCCCTCACCAACATGATCAATCTCATCGATGGCATTGACGGCCTCGCCGGTGGCATCGCCTTGATGATGATGGCGCTCATCGCGTACGTTGGGTTTGGCGGCGACTTGATGTTTCCCGTGCTCATCGCCGCCGGGATGTTCGGCGCGTTGGCGGGATTTCTCCGTTACAACTTTCCGCCCGCCCGCATCTATTTGGGCGATGGGGGCGCGTATTTCCTGGGCTTTCTCATCGCCATCCTCACTTTGGTCCACTCGCAAAAAGGCACCATTGTGGCCGCATTGATTGCGCCGCTGTTCGCCCTCGCCTTGCCGATCCTCGACGTCTCGCTCGCCATCCTGCGGCGCGGGCTCAAAGGCCTGCCCATCTTTCGACCGGACCGCAAACACATCCATCACCGCCTCCAGGAAATTGGTCTTTCCCGCACGCGTACCGTGCTCCTGCTTTACGCGTTCTCCCTCCTCTTTCTGTTGCTCGCCTTCGGCGCCTTTTGGTCGCAGGGCCGCTTGGTGCCCATTCTGTTCGGCTTTCTTTGCCTGATCCTCGTGCTCTCCGCCCGCACCTTCAAATTCAGTCGCGAGTGGTTCGCCGTCGGCCGGGTTCTGGAAAACTCGCTCGAACTCGAAGCCGAGCGGGCGGAATCCCCGGAGACACTCTGGGCCGACTACACCTTTGCCCTGCGTAAGTTGGGTTTCGTGGCCGTGCAGATCACCACCGCGGACGGCGTCCGTTCGTGGCACGCCGGCGAGCCCTGTGTCGAGCCAATCAGCCGCCGGCACAATCTGCATCTCCAGGGCGAAATCCAGCTGGAGTTTACGACCGGTGCCGATCGCATGTCCCCGCGCGTATGCGAGCACGTGAGTGAACTGGCGGCGGAGGCCTGGCTGAAAATTGCACAACGCTGGCAGGCGAATCATCCCGAGCCGCTCCGCCTCACCGCCAACCCCGCGCCCGCTCCGGCCGCGCTTTGAACGGCCCTTGGCCTGGGCTGGAAAAATTATTTGACGCGTCCTGCGATTCCTTGATTTTCTGACTCGGCATGAACGCTGGTCAACATGCGCATATGCGGAAGGGGCGGCGCCGCGGACAGCATCGTCGCCACCATCGGAACGGCCCGCTTCGGGAGCTGATTGATTTCCTTCAACTCCTTGGCATCCTCGCCGTCCTCAGCGCGATCTGTTACGGTGGCTTCTATTATTGGTTCTCGCACAATTCTGGACCTTCCGACGAACTCATCAACATTCCGGCGACTCTCACCAAGGATCAAAACGGACTTTACTCCGAGCGGCGCGTTGCCGAGTTGCTTTATCGTGCTCGGGGAGATGTGCCGCGCAGCACGCCGCCTTAACCCCAAATCCGCAACCGCCAGTCGTCCTCTGCGGACTCCCCAACTCGTGCTCGCGCCGGAGCGCAACTTAATCCTGCCGCAGCCGGTAGAAGCGTTGGCCATTCGTCGCTCCCGCATCAATCAGCACAACG
>CAYWCK010000551.1:0-3264 GCA_964456685.1 uncultured Bifidobacteriaceae bacterium
CCGAACGAACCCATTGCGGTGGGGGTGCGATGGTGATGTTGGTTTGCGCGATCAGGCTTAAGCGGAAAGAAAGCAAAACGAGCCCGGCCAAGGCGCTACTTGAATCGCAAGCTCGAAGTAACCGCTTCATGCAGTGCTAACCATGACACCAAGCTTGTCAAATGCTCCTTAGCATCGCAATCCGCCGATTTGCGGTCTCGCAAAGGACAGCCAAATAGAATTCGTGCAATTCATCGGCAAGAACACGCCCGAGCGCAAAGATTACATCATGGATACACTCGTCGTGCCGGTGGAGGAGTAGCTATCGGTCCGATAGATTTGCCGAACGCTGAGTTTTTGGAGATGCATTTCTTGGCGGCTTTGTCATCCTCTCTTTCATGTATCATCTTAAGCGGTTGGCAGTTGTGGCTCTAAGTCTTGGGGTCGGTTTCAATAGTGGGGCGACTGTTTTCACGGTCACAAATACCTTGGATAGCGGCGCAGGATCGTTGCGACAGGCCATTCTCAGTGCCAACGCCAATCCCGGAGCGGATGTCATCGAGTTCAATATTCCCCCCGGTGGACCGCAGTCCATTGCGGTCCTCGGCGGTTTGCCCGCCATGGCCGAGACCATCCGGATTGACGGCACCACTCAACCCGGGTACAGCGCCAACCCGATCATTGAGGTGACCGGCGCGGCGCCGCTGACCGGCGGATTTTACTTTACGGGAAACACCAACGAAGTCCGCGGATTGATCCTCAACAATTTCATCACCGCGCTGACTTTCGACAACGGTTCCTCGGGCAATACCGTGGCTGGCAATTGGATTGGGCTCGACAGTTCCGGCGAAGCGGTGAAAGGAAACGATCAAGGCATTTATAGCTATTTTGGCACCGGCACGACAATTGGCGGAACGACCGCCGGGACGCGGAACGTGATCGCGGGCAATACCAACGGCGGCGTGCTGCTCTATTCCTGCTGGTCCGCAAACATCCTGGGAAATCGGATCGGCACGGGCGCCAGCGGCACCAATTCGCTGGGAAATGGTTGGCAGCCCAATGGGACTTACAATCAGTACGGGGGCATCTATCTCGAGAGCGGCGGTTTTCATAAGATCGGCGGCACCAACGTCGGCGCGGGCAATTTGATTTCGGGGAACACCCGCGGGGTGATGCTTTTCAATCACTCGGTCAGCAATGTGATCCAGGGAAACTGGATGGGGCTGAATGCCGCTGGGGCCGCGCTGCCGGGGCGGAAGCAGATTGCGGCGATTGCCCTTTATACGGGCGATGGAAATCTGATTGGAGGGACCGCTTCCGGCGCGGGGAATGTGCTTTCCGGAAGCGATGGCAGTCCGGTGACCTCGTTTGATGGCTACGGGATTTTCATCAACAACGGCAACTTCAATCAGATTCAGGGCAATCTCATCGGTACCGATGCCACCGGCAGTAACGCGGTGCCCAACCTCATGGCGGGTATCCATTTCACGTCGGTCGCCCGCACGAATCTCATTGGCGGCACGGCTGCCGGCGCGCGGAACGTGATTTCTGGCAACACCGGCAACGGCATCTACCTCCGGAACTCGTTTGAAAACCAGATTCAAGGCAACTTCATCGGTACGCAAATTGACGGCGTTGCGCCGCTGGGCAATGGCGAGAGCGGCGTGTTTCTCCACAGCGGTTCCGGTAACTCGATCGGTGGCACCACGGCGGCGACGCGCAATGTCGTCGCTTACAATGGAACCAAGGGCTCACAATACTTCAACGACGGCGTAACCCTGACGCAATCCGACCAGTTCACCTCCAGTTCCAGCAACTTGATCCGCCGCAATTCCTTCTTTGGCAACAACGGCCGCGGCATTCGTCTTTACGATCCCAGTTGCTCTTATTGCACCGATCACAATGACGCGGGCGATACCGATTTCGGACCGAACAATCTCCAGAATACGCCGGTGCTCACCAATGCGGCGACGGCCAGCGGGAGCATCAGCATCAGCGGCACTTTGAGCAGCAACCCGAACACCGCGTTCACGCTGGAGTTTTTCGCCAGCCCGCAAATCAATCCCACCGGCGCGGGCGAAGGCAAAACATACATCGGCTCGACGGCGGTCGTGACCGACGGCACCGGCAAGACCAGCTTCGAATCATTTTTCGTTGACGCCGGCTACACCGGACAATTCATCAGCGCCACCGCCACGGATCCGGCCCGAAACACTTCCGAGTTCGCCGCGGACGTCGTTGCCGATGGTCCTGCCGGGGCGGTTCAATTCGCCCAGGCGACTTACAACCAGTCGGAAAATGCGGTGAACATTCAACTTCAACTTGCCCGACTGGGCGGCACCAATGGCAGCGTGACGGTGCACTACACCACAAGCAACGGCACGGCGACCGCGCCCGACGATTACACGGCGAGTTCGGGGTTTGTGACTTTCCTCAGCGGGCAATCCTCTCAATTCATTACGATTCCCATCCTCAACGATACGGTCAACGAACCGAGTGAGAATTTCAGCGTCACCCTCGACAGCCCGACTGGCGGCGCCGTGCTCGGCTCACAGACCAACGCCACGGTCACGATTTTGGATGACGATCCGATTTATTTATTGGCCGGTGATGCCGGCGTCACCAAGCCGCTGAGCGGCACGACGACGATGTATTTTCCGATCACGCTGTCGCAAGCTTCGGCCTACACCGTCTCCGTGAGCTACGCGACTGCCAACATCACCGCCGAGGCCGGCCTGGATTACCTCGGAACGACCGGCCGCCTCGACTTGATTCCCGGCGTCACGAATGTCGCGTTGCCTGTCACGATCCTTACCGATGGATTGCAGGAAGGGTCCAAATCGTTCCTACTGACCTTGAGTTCTCCCACCAACGCGACCTTCGGCGATTCGGCCGCGCTCGGCACGATTTACGACGGCACGCAGGGAATCTTGCAGTTCAGCAGCACCAACTTCGCCGCCGGCGAAGGCGCGGGCGTGGCCACCATCACCGTCGTCCGCACCGGGGGCGCCCTCGGCACGGTGAGCGTGCCGTTCAGCACGGCTGGAATCTCGGCCACGGCGGGCAGCGACTTTACCCCGACGAATGGCATCCTGACGTTCAACAACGGCGTGACTAGCCGGAGTTTCACCGTGCCGCTGATTGATGATCTGGCGAATGAAGTCAATGAAACCATCGCGTTGAACCTTGGCACTCCCACTGGCACTACACTCGGGTCGGCGAACGCCGCGACGCTCACGATTCAAGATAACGATCTGCCACCCACGCTGGGCATCGAGCCATTGG
>CAYWCK010000552.1:0-3242 GCA_964456685.1 uncultured Bifidobacteriaceae bacterium
ATGCAGCAGCTTCATGGCATTGGCCTTCTGCTCGATGCCCTTGGCCTCGGCGAGCATCTTCGCCTCGATGCCGGTGGCGATGGCGAGCTCCTTCTCTTTGCTGCCCTCGGCTTCGGCTTCGGCCTGGGTTTGCGTGTTCTGGGCGTTGACCGTGCCCTTGGCCTTGCTCACTTCGGCTTCGGCCAGCCCCACCGCTTTGGTGGCTTCCGCGTCGGTCTTCTTGGCGCCGGCTTTGGCAGTAATCACCCTGGCCTCGGCCAAACCTTTGGCGGCCTCCTGGGCGGCGATGCCCTCGGCGCCCTGCTCCATCGCGTGGCGACGCTTGTCAGCCGCTTTCGCCTCAGCATCAGCCATGGTTTGCATGCGTTCAGATTCGCGGAGGGCTGCTTCCTTCGCGGCGTCAGCGGCGGTAATCACCTTGATCTTCTCGGCCTCAGCGAGGTTGCGCTCCGCCTCTTTTTGCGCTTCGGCAGCGACGACCTTTTCCACCTGCCCTTTCTTGGCAATCATCTCGGCTTCGATCAGCGTGACTTCGCGAGCGCGCTCGGCGGTCATGCGGGCTTCGATGTTGGTCTTTTCTTCCTGTTGCTGGACGACAGCCTTCTCCTCAGCGACTACGACGGCTTTTTTGCGCTGCACTTCAACCGCGGCTTCGGCCACTTTGACTTCCTTGTCCATTTCGGCGAGCGAGACGGAACGCTCACGGCGAACGCGCGCTTCTTCGCCTTCCTGAACGGACTCCTGTTCGAGGCGTTGCTTCTCCTTGGTGACGGTAAATGAACGTTCCTGCACTGCGCGATTCATATCCTGGGTGCGCAACTGGATGGATTCTTCCGCCTCCAACCGCTTGCCTTCCACTTCCTGACGACGCGCTTCAATGACCTTGCGCGCTTCCGCTTCCTCATTCGCCTTCACCTCGGTGATGGCGCGCATTTGCTTCGCGGTATCCTCTTCGTTGCGGCGCTTCTGTTCGCGTTTGGCAATGTCGGCGTCGGCGTTTTCCTTCTCCACCTGCACCTGGGCGCGTTGGGTATGTTCATTGGCCACGACGCGTTCGCGCTGGGTAATCTCGGTGATTTTCTTGATGCCCTCGGCATCGAGCACATTGTTCGGGTCGTGCTGATCGAGCGGGGTTTGCTCGAGATAATCAATCGCCACGTCCTGCAGGAAAAATCCGTCGAGATCCTTGCCAATGGTGGCCTGAATCTGCTCCCGGAACTTGATGCGTTCGGTGAACAGTTCGTGGAATTCCATTTGTTTGCCCGCGGTCTTGAGGGCTTCGGAGAATTTCGCCTCGAAAAGCTCGCGCAACTTATCCATGTCCGAGACCCGTTCACAGCCCAGCATTTGCGCCACCTTGCGGACGCTTTCTTCCGTAGCCTCGACGCGAATATAAAACGCCACCGAGATGTCGGCGCGTATGTTGTCCTTGCAAACAAGCCCGTCCTTGCCTTTGCGGTGAATCTCCAGCTTTTTCACGGAGATATCCATCTCCTCGAAGTTCTGCACGATGGGCAGGCGGATCATGTAGTCGAACGCGACGCGGAGGCCGCCCAACCCCACACTGATGCCAGCCTTGCCGGGATGAATCTTGCGGATACAAAGCATCAGGATGGCGCCGAGAAATAGCAGCAGAACCACGGCGAGAGCGATGAAGACGTATTGCATAGTTGGAACAGGTTGAATTGGCCCCTGCCGCCGACCGGACCATTCCACGCGGAGCGTTCCACATCGGCAGCATTCAGAACTGCGATGTGGTTATCAGAAGCGGGGAACCGCTGCCAATACAATTCCAGAATGATTTTCCGACCTTGAAAAACTCGGACATCAGTCCGGACACCCACCTTGATGGGCATCGGGATTTCACTGGGAATCTTCACTCGGCTGCGCCAATCTCGCCGCAGAATCGAGCGACAATTCTGTCCAAATGAACTTCAAGCTTTCATCTCTTCTGGTCGCGGCGGCGCTGTCCGGCGCAAGTAGCCCGGCGGCCATTACCCTTGCCAGCCGTGGTCAGGCGCGCAGCGTCCTGATCCAGTCAGCTGCGGCCACGGCGGCAGAGCGGCACGCCATCGAAGAACTGAAGTTCCATCTCGAAGCGATCACGGGTGCACACTTCACGATTCGCACCAACCTGGAAGAGTCACCGCGGCAAGCCATCTTCGTCGGCCCCGGCCCGCTCACGGCGAAGTTTTTCCCGGAAGTTGATTTTTCAACGCTTGGCCCGGAGGAACTGGTCATGCGGACCAAAGGCAGCCATTTGTTGCTCGCCGGCGGCCAACCACGCGGGACGGTTTATGCGGTGAATCGTTTTCTGCAGGAGCAATGCGGCGTGCGGTGGTGGACGCCGTGGGCCACCAACCTCCCGCATCGCGCCACGCTGCGCATTCCCGAACTCGACATCCGGGAACAGCCAGCCTTCGAGTATCGCGCGCCATACTGGTTTCAGGGATTCGACCCGCTCTGGAAATCTCGCAATGGAGCAAATGGCGAATCACACCTCGTTCCCCGGGAGTTTGGCGGCTGCATTTCTTACAAGGGTTTTTGCCACACGTTTTACCCGCTGGTGCCGCCGGAGAAATATTTCGCCACGCACCCGGAGTGGTACAGCCAGATCAAAGGAAAGCGCACCCATGATCGCGCGCAACTCTGCCTGGCAAACCCGGAGTTGCGCGACTTCGTCGTTCAGCGCGTCAAGGAATGGCTGCGGGAAGCGCCCGATGCCTCGATCATTTCCGTGACACAGAACGACTGGTATGGCGCCTGCGAGTGCGCGCAGTGCAAAGCGCTGGATGAGGCGGAAGGCAGTCCGGCCGGCAGCATGCTGGCATTCGTGAACTACATCGCCGAAAAGATCGAATCGGATTTCCCGCACGTGGCGGTGGACACTTTCGCCTATCAATACACGCGCAAGCCACCGAGGACAATTCAGCCGCGGCCCAACGTCATCGTCCGGCTGTGCAGCATTGAGTGCAACTTCCGCGAACCGCTGGACCACCCGTCGAACGCATCATTCCTCGCCGACCTGGAGGGTTGGTCGCGCATTTGCAAACGACTTTACGTCTGGGATTACACGACCGATTTCAAGAACTACGTGAATCCGCATCCGAATTGGTTCGTGCTCGGCCCCAACGTGCGGCTGTTTCATAAATACAATGTTCGTGGATTGTTCGAACAGGGAGCGTATCAGGGCTACGGCTCGGAGATGGGCGAGTTGCGTTCCTGGGTGCTGGCCCAATTGT
>CAYWCK010000553.1:0-3208 GCA_964456685.1 uncultured Bifidobacteriaceae bacterium
TAACGGCGCCAATATCCGGGCATGAAGACTGAAACCAGTTCTCCTCTCCAGTCGGCTGAAACTCGTCGCTCGTTTCTCAAAAAAACCGCAACCCTCGCTGCCGCTGCGTCCACGACGGGCGTTCTGCGCACGCCCGTTTATGGTCAGAACACAGCGCCGTCCGCCAACGTGAAAGGCGCAAACAGCCGGATTGTCGTTGGTGTCATTGGCACGGGCAAACAGGGCACGGAGCACCTGAAGATTTTCAAGCAGGAAGCCGCCGAGCATAACATCACCGTCGGCGCGGTGTGTGATCTCTACGGCAAGCATCTTGATGCGGCGAAAAAGTTCATGGACCTGAGCGCAGCGAACGGTTACGCCGATCATCGAAAGCTGCTCGAACGAAAGGACATTGACGCCATCCTCGTCACGACCGTGGATAATTGGCATGGTCCGTGTACGCTCGACGGTCTCGACGCGGGCAAGCACGTCTATTGCGAGAAGCCGATGACGCGCTACGCGGCCGAGTGTTGGGACGTTTACGACAAGGTTAAGAGCACCGGCAAGGTTTACACGTGCGGCTCGCAGTTCACCGCCGACCCGATGGTTCACAAAGTCGCGGCGTGGGTGAAAGCGGGAAAACTCGGCCCGCTCGTCTGGGCGCAGGGCGCGTATTGCCGCAACAACGCGAAGAACAGCGAGTGGACTTTCCCCATTGATCCCGACGCGAACGAATCGAACCTCGATTGGAGTCGCTGGCTCGGCAAAGCCACCAAACGTCCGTGGACTCCGGAGCGCTATTTCTCCTGGCACAAGTTCACCGATTACAACTCCGGCATTCTCGGGAATCTGCTGAGTCACCGCTTTTATCCGCTGATGCTCGCGACGGGTAATCCGGAATTCCCACGCCGCGTCGTTTGCACCGGCACGCGCAAAGTTTCCACGGATCGTGAAATCCCGGACACGACGCATGTGCTCGCGGAGTTTCCGAGTGGACTGACCTTCGTCATCGTGGGCAGCACAGTGAACGAGCAAGGGCTGCCCGACATGATTCGCGGCCGCAAAGGCACGGTGTATCTCTCCGCGAGCGCGAACCACGCGGAGTTCCGCCCGGAAAAAATCTTTTCCGAGGAAATGGACGCCGAGGAATTCAAGGATGCCAAGCCGTTCGGCAAGATGGAGAACATGCACGCCAACTTCTACGACTGCATCCGCAATGGCGGCACGCCGTATTGCAATGCCGATCTTTCGGTGCGCGCGAACACGGTGCTTTGCCTGGCCGAAATGTCCGAGCGCCTCGGCATGACCTTGTTTTTCGACGAGAAAACCCGCACGATCAAATCGGGCGACGGCAAAGTGCTGCCGCCGCTCACTTACGACACGGTTGTGCCACCGCCGCCGGTCTAGTAGGACAGGCATCCTGCCTGTCGAGTAACGCCGGCTTCCAGCCGGCGCCTTGGGAGAGGGAATTCGGGAAAGGGATCATTATGAACCGCACGAAAACTTTCGGGCTGCTCGCGGCCTTCGCCGCGCTCTTGGCTACACTTCAAGCCGCGCCACTGCCTGATTCAACTCGCGCCAAGAAACTCTTCGCCAATCCGCCGCGCGAATACAGCACAGGCCCGCTCTGGGTTTGGAACGATCTGCTCACCGATGAGCAAATCCGCTCCACGATGCGCGATCTCGCCAAGCAACAGGTGAAACAGGTGTGGGTCCATCCGCGCCCCGGCCTGATGACGCCCTATCTCACGCCGGAGTGGTTTCACCTCTGGGACGTTGCGCTCGACGAAGCCAAGCGGCTCGACATCAACGTCTGGATTTATGACGAGAATTCCTACCCGAGCGGGTTCGCCGGCGGCTGGGTGCCGGAACTGATGCCAGAAGCGCGCGGCCGCGGCTTGAAACTTGTCGAAAGCAAATCCGCGCCGCAGTGGAGCGAGAGCTTGATCGCGGTGATGCGCGTGAGTGGCGACACCACCGAGAACGTCACGGCGAAGATTAAGGCCGGCGAGTCGCTCCCCGAGGGACGTTTCTTTGTCGCCACCCTGTTGCGCGCCGAAGACCGCGCGTGGACAGCCGATCATCCTTACGTTGACCTCATGTATCCCGGTGTCGCGGAAAAGTTCCTCGACGTGACGCTCGAAGCGTATCGCAAGCATGTCGGCAAGGAATTTGGCCAACGGATACCCGGCTCGTTCACCGATGAACCCGAGTTGCGCCCCGCTGGCGGCCTGCCGTGGACCGCCGATTTGCCCGAGCAATTCCAGAAGCGCTGGGGCTACGACCTGATCCAAAACCTCCCGAGCCTCGTCGCAGAGGTCGGGGACTGGCGGCGGGTGCGGCACAATTATCTCGCCACGCAACTCGACCTGTTCATCGAACGGTGGGCGAAGCCCTATTTCGAGTATTGCGCGAAACACAACCTCGAATTCACCGGCCACTATTGGGAACACGAATGGCCGCGCTGTCTGGGCGTGCCGGACAACATGGCGATGTCCGCCTGGCAGCAGCGCCCGGGCATTGACACGCTGATGAATCAATACGCCGAGAACACCCACGCCCAGTTCGGCAACGTCCGCGCTTGCCGCGAGATCAATAGTCTGGCCAACCAGTTCGGTCGCCGGACGCTGGTGGAGATTTACGGCGCGGGCGGGTGGGATTTGCGTTTTGAAGACATGAAACGCATCGCCGACTGGCTCGAAGTCCTCGGCGTGAACACGCTCAACCAACACCTCGACTACGTCACGCTGCGCGGCGCGCGGAAGCGCGATCATCCGCAGAGCTTTTCGTATCACGAACCTTGGTGGGACGCGTATCACGTTTCTGCCAGTTATCTCGCCCGCCTCAGCGCCGCGCTCTGTCAAGGCGAACAAATCAATCGCATCCTTGTCCTCGAACCGACCACCACCGCGTGGATGTATCAAGGCAAAGACGCCAAGCTCGGCGAACTGGGCGACTCGTTCTTCAAGCTGCTCATGTCGCTCGAAGCGGCGCAGATCGAATACGACCTCGGCTGCGAAGACGTCATCAAGCGCCACGGAAAAGTGGAGAACGGCAAGTTCGTGATCGGCCAGCGCGCTTACGATGTCGTTGTCCTCCCACCGCACACCGAGAACCTCGACGCACAGGTCACCGATCTCGGGGAACGTTTCCTCGGCACGGGCGGCAAGGTGGTTTGCTTCGGCCCACCGCCGACGCGCGAAGATGGCAGTCCCTCCACCCGGATTGA
>CAYWCK010000554.1:0-3206 GCA_964456685.1 uncultured Bifidobacteriaceae bacterium
CGATCTCGATGTGACCGTGGCCTGCAGTGTCGAAGCCAAGGTGAAGAAAGGCGGTGCGGCCACCGTTCCAGTAAAGAAGCTCTTCGGCATCGCACGGGAGTTGGGCGGGGCCGAACTTGAGCTGGAGGTGGATGAGAAGAATGTTTGCAGCCTGAGTGCCGGGCCGTCCTTCTACAAAATTCACGGCTTGAGTGCCGAGGAGTTTCCCCCGTTGCCGAAATTCAAGGAGGAGAAAAAGGTCACGCTTCCGCAGGCCACGGTCCGGAGCATGATCAAGAAGACTTCGTTTGCGATGTCCACGGACGAATCGCGCTATGTTTTGAACGGGATTTTTCTCAGTTTGAAGGACCACAAGCTGACGATGGTTGCCACGGATGGCCGGCGGCTTGGTTTGGTGGAGGAGGAAGCCGATGTAACGGACAAGAGCACCGGCGAGTTCATCGTCCCAGCCAAGGCGGTTAATGAATTGAATCGCCTGCTGCAGGAAAAAGGCGATGTGGAGATCAAATTTACCGAGAATCAGGCCGCGTTCACACTCAAGGATGAAAAGGGTGGTTCGGTGCTGGTGATCACCAAGTTGATTGAGGGGAATTATCCGAATTATCGCCAGGTTATTCCCAGTGAGACCAAGGAGCGGGTTGCCTTTGCACGTGAGGAATTCCTCCACGCCCTCAAGCGGGCGGAGATCATGACGAGTGAAAAGGCCAATTCAGTGAAGTTGACCTTCGGTAAGAACACTTTGGCCATCACCGCCAACTCGCCAGAAGTCGGTGAGGCGCGGGAAAGCATCGCGATCAATTACAAAGGGAAGGAAATCGCGGTGGCATTTAATCCGCGTTACCTCATTGATCCGCTGAGTGCACTGGCGGATGACGAAGTCTATTTCGAGCTGATCGACGAACTGAGCCCGGGCGTTTTGAAGATCAAGGGCCCGTTCCTCTACGTCGTGATGCCGATGCGGTTGAGCTAGGTACAGAAAAAACCTCACTCCCTTCGTGAGGGAGTGAGGGGTTAGACGTAGTTCCAATAACCACGTTTGGACCAACTGGTTCAAGGGTTTTATCTCAGTCGTAAGGCCCAACACCAAGCGAATTCTCCTTTCGCTGGCTCACATGTTGATGTGACCCCGGATGCTGTGTGGTTGATTTGATGGCAACGCAACCTGTTGAAAGGAAGCCCTCCACAGCTTGGGTGACTCCAGCAATGTCGCACCGGTGTTTTGGCCTTGCTGCCGCTGCCTTTACGTTGAAACCTTGGACTGACTAATGAGCAACCTAGGCCTTGGCCCCAACGCGCCCGCCGGCAATCCAGCTGAGGCGCTGACAACCGTAGCCAGGAACGCGACGCTCAACCGGGTCATCTGGCGGCTGCTCCCGCTCCTCTTCTTTTGCTACGTCATCGCCTACATTGACCGCATCAACGTCGGCTTTGCCAAACTGCAATTACGCGAAGTTCTCGGAGTGAGCGAGGAGAAATTCAGCAGCGCCTACGGTTTGGGCGCCGGCCTTTTTTTCATCGGCTATTTTCTATTTGAGGTCCCGAGCAACCTGATCCTCCAACGCGTGGGCGCCCGCATCTGGATTGCCCGCATCATGATCGTGTGGGGCATTATCTCCATGGGCTTCCTTTTCCTGCGGGGCACAACGATGTTTTACGCCATGCGCTTTCTCCTTGGCGCGGCCGAGGCGGGCTTTTTTCCAGGCGTGATTCTCTACCTTACCTACTGGTTTCCAGCCCAGGAACGCGCGCGCACCGTGGCCATGTTCGTTGTTGGGGGCGTGCTGGCTGGTGTCATTGGTTCGCCCGTCTCCGGGGCCTTGTTGCAACTTGATGGCTTGGCCGGTCTGGCTGGCTGGCAATGGCTGTTCCTGCTCGAAGGCCTTCCGGCAGTCCTCATGGGTTTCGTGATCCTCATTTTCCTGCCCAATCGTCCGCAGGACGCCCGCTGGCTTTCGCCCGCGCAAAAGCAATGGATTCAAGGCCGGCTTGACCATGATACCCTGCCCGCTGGTGTTCGACCCAAGCCGGCGTTGAGTGCGATCTTTGCGAGTGGACGCGTCTGGTTGCTTTGCCTGCTCTACTTTCTCCTGAATGTTGGCGGCTATGGCTACGAACTCTGGTTGCCCAGCATCATCAAGAGCTTTTCCACGACGAGCAACTTCGTGCTCGGCATCATCAACGCCATCCCGTACTTCGCGGCGGGCGTGGTGATGATTCTGGTGGCGCGGTATTCCGACCGAACCGGCGTCCGTCGTGGCTTGGTGACGCTGGCCGCGCTGGCGGCGGCGATGGGTTTTGCGTTGAGCGCTGCGTTCAAGAACCCCTACCTCGCCATGGCGGCACTGACGCTTGCGTTCATTGGGCTCAAATCCACGATCGCTCCGTTCTGGGCCATGGCCACCACGTTCCTTGGCGGCACGGCGGCGGCGGCGGGCATTGCCTTCATTAACTCAGTGGGCAATCTCGGCGGCTTTGCCGGGCCCTACCTGGTGGGTTTGATCAAAGACAAAACCGGCAGCAACGTCGCCGCGCTGTTGCTGCTTGGGACCGCCCTCTTGGGCATGGGTGTCTTCACACTGCTGCTGCCCAAAACACCGCGAACACCCGGCGCCAACGGTGGCGCGCGCTGACCTTGGATGCGGCCGCACCCGCGGCATGCATTGAAATCCTCCTACTCCGCCGGTTCACAGGCGCAACTCTGTCCACGCCGATTTGCCGCGCCTGCTGCCAAACCGGAAGTAGAATGTAGCCATCGCGAGCGGAAGTGTTTTAGACTCGTGCATGCTTCCCGCTCGAAAGTCTGGTGGCCGGTTTGGCCAGGGTCACTTGTTGAAAAAAATTGGTTTCGCTGCCCTGCTCAGCGCTGGAATGGCCTTCGCTGCACTCCGGTGTCCCGCAGCGGAAGTGCCGCCACCCGTTGGCACCACAACGCCACTCTTTGACGGCCGGACACTCGCTGGCTGGGAAGGGTCAGCGCTGTGGCGGGTGGAGGGCGGCTTGATCACCGGCGGCTCGCTGACGGAAAAAGTGAAGCACAATGATTTTCTCGCCAGCACACGGGATTACACGAACTTCATCGTGCGGTTCAAAATCCGGCTCGCGGGAACCAACGGCTTCATCAACTCAGGTTTCCAGATTCGTTCACAACGCGTGCCGGACAATTCCGAGATGCGCGGTTATCAATGCGATTACGGCGAGCCCGCCTG
>CAYWCK010000555.1:0-3204 GCA_964456685.1 uncultured Bifidobacteriaceae bacterium
TGGTGATAGCCTTCTTCGCCATGTTCGGCGAGGTCGAGGCCAGCCATTTCGACTTCCTCGCTCGGACGCAGGCCGAGAACCACCTTGATGAGCATCGCGATGATTGCGGTAGCCACCACCGACAGCACCAGCGTCACGGCAATGGCTTTTAACTGAGCCATCAGCAAACCGTCCGCCAGCCCGCCGACGAGCGGGTTTGCATCCTTGGACGCCAGAATTCCGGTCAGCAATGCGCCCAACGTTCCACCCACACCATGCACACCAAACGTGTCGAGCGCGTCGTCATAACCCAACCATGCCTTAAGCTTCCAGCACGCGAGGAACGGGATGAGCCCGGCGAGCACTCCGATCATCATCGCACCGGAGGTGGTCACGAAGCCGCACGCGGGCGTGATAACAACCAGACCGGCCACGATTCCGGAGCAGAAACCGAGAACGCTCGGCTTGCCCTTGAGGATGTATTCCGCCATGCCCCACACGAAGCCAGCCGTCGCGGCGGCCAAAGTTGTCGTCGTGAAAGCCTGCGCGGCGATGCCGTCGGCCGCCAGCGCGCTGCCAGCGTTGAAGCCGTACCAACCGACCCACAACATGCCGGTACCGATCGAGCACAGCACCATGCTATGGGGCGGCATGGGTTCTTTCGGGAAACCGAGGCGCTTGCCGAGAATCAAGCAGAGCACCAAAGCCGACCAACCCGAGGACATGTGAACGACCGTGCCGCCTGCAAAGTCGAGGGCTTTGATCGAGGCCTTGGCGTTCAAGGCGCCGCACATGAAGCCATCCGCCGCCCACACCATGTGCGCCAGCGGGAAATAGACCACGAACATCCAAATTGCGACGAACAGCAGCACCGCGCTGAATTTCATGCGTTCCGCAATCGCGCCGAGAATCAACGCCGGCGTGATGATGGCAAACGTGAGCTGAAAGATCGCCCAGACGTTGTTGGAGATCCAGTTACTGCCCTGCCCCACCTCGCCGCCGGTAACGCCCTTGAACATGGCGAAGTCCAATCCGCCAATGAATGGATTCCCCGCCGCGAAGGACAAGCTGTAACCGCAGAGCCACCAGAGAATCGTAACCATGCCGGCAATGCCCATGCATTGCGCGATCACCGAGAGGACGTTCTTGCGCCGGACCAGGCCGCCGTAGAAGAGGAACAAGCCGGGAAGAGTCATAAAAAGCACGAGCGCCGTGGAGGTCATCTGCCAGGCGTTGTGGCCGGGGCCAGGGCCGGCAATTTTAGTGGGCGCGTTGGTCGTAGCATTACGCGCCACGTTGTTCATGTAGGCTTCGAGATCTTCCAGTCGCTCCACCACGGTCCGTTCGGGGGCGGGCGGCGCATCGGCAGCGAGAAGCTTGGGAGTGCCCGTCGCGAAGGCGACGGTCAAGGCCAACAAATAAAGGAGTTTTTTCATCATGTGTTTGAGTTGCGGGGTTTGCAGTCTGAATTAAACGGCGCTCTCACCTTTCTCTTCCGTCCGGATGCGCACGGCCTGTTCAATGGCGGAAACGAAAACCTTTCCATCACCAATCTTGCCGGTGCGCGCCGCCTTCACGATGGTCGCCACGGCCGGGTCGGCCTGCGCGTCGGTGACCACCAGTTCGATTTTGATCTTGGGGAGGAAGTCCACGGTGTATTCGCTGCCGCGATAGATTTCCGTGTGGCCTTTCTGGCGGCCAAAGCCTTTGACTTCACTCACCGTCATGCCCTCGATTCCGATTTCTCCCAGGGCGTCCTTCACTTCCTCAAGTTTGAACGGCTTGATGATGGCTTCGATTTTCTTCATAGAGTTCTTTTCAGCGCCGACGTTTTTGCCGGGTTTTGTTCTGGGCGTTGGTTGAACGCACCGCGCCTTTAGCAACGGCGGTGCCACGGTCGGTGAAGATTTTTCAGGAACGCGAAGGAAGCCCTGATTTCACAGGTGATTTCTGCTTATTCGCCGGTTGGAGCGGCGGCATGAAACTGTTGCGAATTGAACAGGCCCGAAATTAATCGCCAGCGTCCCGGCCGCCGGACCGGACCTCAACTGTGGATGACCAACTGGATGTTCTCGGGCAGGTTGCGCGCCACATGGTTGGCCACGTCGCCCTTGAACATTTGCGCCAAGGTTCGTCGATGGCGGGCGCCCAACATGAGGATGTCGATGCCGAGTGTCGCAGAAAGATCGAGAATCGTACCGGCGGGATTTTCGCTGACGGAATACAGCGGGATGACCTGCACCCCGTTCTGTCGGCCCAGTTCAATCATGCTGGTCATGATCTGCGCGGCGTCCGGGTCATCCTGCCAACGGAGCCGGCCGGGATTTTCGAGTGGTCCCGGCAACGCCACCGCGAGTTCCTTCACGTAAAGCACGTAGAGTGTGCCTTGGCGGAAGCGGGCCTCCTCCAACGCGAACCGCAAGACCGGCGTCAAACCACGCGCAGCCACCAGGACGGATTGGCCGGGATTAAGGTTGATGCGGAATTGGTCGAGCGTTTGCGGTGACACGGAAGCCGCGAGTTGCTCGGATACCGTCACCGTGCGGAGCCCAGCGCGGCGCTGTGCGTACGCGCGCAATCCAAAGCCCAACCCCAGGACGCAGACCGCAAAAAACAACGCCCCGTCTTTCACCTTGGCCACCGTCAACTCCACGGCGAAAAGAATGACGAAAGTCACGCCCATGATCAGGCGCTCGTAGAGTTTCAAATCCAGCTTCCGGTTGAACGTGCACGCGCCAAGATTCACCGTGATGGCACCAATCACGCCGATGGCATAAAGCCCCATTAACGTGTTCAGGTCCGGAGCGACGACGACCGTCACCGCCGGCAGCAGCGTCGCCAACGCCAGCGGCCACCACGGCACGCCGTGCGTATTGAGGCGCACGAATCCCCGGGGCATTTCGCCGTCCCGCGCGAGCATGTAAAACAGGCCGATGAGCGCGCCAATGGCGGTATTGACCGCACTCACCAGGAGCAAACCGACGACGATGCCGACTGCGATACCGAAGGCGGTGCCAAATCCCGGCCCAAGCGCCAATCCCGCGTAGTGCTCACCCAATACGCTCAACATGTCTTCCCAACGGTGACGCAACACGGCTTCCATTTCGGCCGACTTGGGCAATGACAACATCGCCCAGCCGAGCAAAGCCGTGCCGAGAACAACTTCCACGGCCACGACCCCAAACGCTAACGCCGAGGTGCGGCCCACGCGCGGTTGTTCCATCG
>CAYWCK010000556.1:0-3204 GCA_964456685.1 uncultured Bifidobacteriaceae bacterium
CCGCGCCCTGACCCCGCGCCATGCTCGACCTCGCCGCCCTCGCCCGCGCCGCCACCCGCGCCTACGCCCCCCGCGTAGACCTCGCTCCGGCCGAAGCCACCCCCCAGCCCGGCACCACCGCCGCGCCCGGCGCCGTCACCAGCACCCAAGACAATTTCAGCACACTCCTCGGCAACCTCATCCACGACGTCAACACCAAACAAACCGCCGCCAGCGACGCCGTCAGCCGCCTCCAAACCGGCGGCAACACCACATTACACCAAGCCGTCCTCGCCATGGAAGAAGCCAACATCTCCTTCCAACTCATGGTCGAAGTCCGCAACAAACTCCTCGAATCCTACCAAGAACTCATGCGCCTCCAAGTCTGAGCCAGGCACCACCCAGTGAATAGCGAAACCAACAAAACGAGTAGCCCCCAAACCCACTACTCCCCAACCACTACTCACTAACCACACCCCCCTTCCCCCCGATGAACAACCTCGGCAAACTCGGCCAACAACTCCGCGAAATCTGGAAACAACTCGGCCCCAACCAACGCGTCAGCGTCCTCCTCGCCACCGTGGGCCTCCTCGTCGGCCTCGGCGGCATCACCTGGTGGAGCGCCCGCGGCGACTACGCCCTCCTCTACGGCAAACTCACCGACACCGAAGCCGCCAAAGTCACCCAAGCCCTCGACGACGCCAAAACCCCCTACCGCCTCAGCAGCGGCGGCACCGCCATCCTCGTCCCCGCCGACCAAGTCCACCACCTCCGCCTCCAACTCGCCAGCAAAGGCATCCCCCGCAACGGCGACGGCGTCGGCTTTGAAATCTTCGACAAACCCAACTTCGGCATCTCCGACTTCGTCCAACGCGCCAACTACCTCCGCGCCGTCCAAGGCGAACTCGCCCGCACCCTCAGCCAGATCGACGAAGTCGAATCCGCCCGCGTCATGATCGTCCTGCCCGAGAACCGCCTCCTCCTGGACCGGGACAAACACCCCACCGCCTCCGTCTTCCTGCGGCTCAAAAGCAACGCCCAACTAGCCAGCGCCACCGTCAACGCCATCCGCTTCCTCGTGGCCAACTCCGTGGAAGCCCTCAAACCCAACTACGTGACCATCGTGGACAACCTGGGCAACGCCCTGACCGAGAACCCGGAAAACGACCCGAACACCACCCTCACCACCGCCCAACTCGCCACCCGCCGTACCCTCGAACAATACCTGAGCCAGAAAGCCCAGGACATGCTCGAAAAAGTCCTTGGCCCTGGCCAGGCCCTCGTGCGCGTGGCGGCCGAAATCAACTTCGACACCATGACGCGGACCGAAGAACGCTACGACCCGGACGGGCAAGTCATCCGCACGCAAACGAAAGACGAAGAAAACACCGATTCCACCACCGCCAACCTCAACGCCCCCGCTGGCCTGAGCGCCAACAGCGTCACCGACACCAACCAACCCTCCGCCACCCCACCGGTGACCAATACGAAAAATCGCAAGAACACCTCCACCGTCGAATACGAGGTCGGCAAAATCACCAGCAGCATGAACCAGGCGGCAGGCGGACTCAAACGCCTGAGCGCGGCGGTGACCATTGCCGCGCGCTACGAAGGCACGGGCAAGGACCGCAAGCTGATCAACCGCACCCCGGAAGAAATCGAAAAACTCCGGCGCGTCGTCATCGGTGCCGTCGGGATCCAACTCCCGCCTGAAGGCAGCCGCGGCGATACCCTGACCGTCGAAGAGCTGCCGTTCAACGACCAGTTCGCCACCGATATCACCACCGAGTTGAACAACCAACAGAAGCAACAGTACTGGTGGGAACTGGCGCGGAATCTGGCGCTGCCGGCCGCCGGACTGGTTGCGTTCATCATTCTCATCCGGATGTTCAAGCGCACACCCGTTCAAGAAATTCCCATCGGCGTTCCCGTCGGCCGCCTCAATGGACGCAATGGTCACACTAATGGCAACGGAAATGGCAACTGGACGGGCGAACCCCTTCCGGGCGCTGTGAATGTTGAAGTCCTGAATCGCCTGCTCAAAGAGAACCCCACCAACCTCACCCAAGCCATCCGGGAATGGATGAACAAGGGCACACCTTCGGAGAACTAGATCATGCCTGCCACAGCCGAAACGCCCAATCCCGCCGCCAGCACCGCCAGCGGTCCGCTGACCAAGACGCAAAAGCTGGCCGCATTGCTCGTCATGCTCGGCCCGGAAAGCGCCGCCACGATCCTCCGGCAGTTTGAGCCGCGGGAAATCGAAAGCATCTCCCGCGACATGGCGTTATTCAGCCTGATCACGCGGGAACAGCAACAGCAAATCCTCGAAGAGTTTTCCATGGTCGCGGTCGCCGCGAGCACCTCGGTGTCGGCCGGGGTGGATGTAACGCGCAACACGCTCGAAAAAGCGGTCGGCACGTTCAAGGCCAGCGACATTCTCAGCCGCGTGCTCCCGACCCGCGCCCCCATTGGCGCGATGCAGGCGATCGCGGACATGGATGCGCGCAGCATCTTCAATCTGCTGCGGGACGAACCGCCGCAGTTGATTACTTTCGTCATCAGCTACCTCGCGCCGGA
Source organism: uncultured Bifidobacteriaceae bacterium (assembly GCA_964456685.1). GTDB lineage: Bacteria > Verrucomicrobiota > Verrucomicrobiia > Limisphaerales > JADLHS01 > CAYWCK01. Next base: position 2,560 of record CAYWCK010000556.1, read on the forward strand.
AAAGGCCTCCCAGGTTTTCGGCCAATTGCGCGAAGAACAACGCGGTCAGGTCATCGAACGCCTGGCCACACTGGCGCCCACCCCGATCGAGGTCGCGGAAAAAGTCGTCGAAGTGCTCACCGCCAAGATGGGTGTGAAGCAAACGCGCGCCCTCAGTCAGACGGGTGGCGTCACGCCGGCGGCGGACATTCTCAACGCCATCGACAAGAACGTCAGCCGCTCCATTCTCAGCGTCATCGAGGAGCGCAATCCCGACCTCTGTCAGGCGATCCGCAAAAAGATGTTCACGTTTGAAGATCTCGGCTCGCTCAACGCCGCCACCATCCAGCGCATCATGCGCGAGACGGATATGCGCGACCTGGCCGTTTCCCTCAAGCGCGCCAGCGAACCGGTCAAGAAACTGTTGCTCGGCAACATTTCGCGTCGCGCTGCCGAAACGGTGCAGGAAGAAATGGCCTTCATGGGCACTATGCGCTTGAAGGATATCGAGGCCGCGCAGTTCCGCATCATCGACGCCGTGCGCAAGCTCGAAGCCGATGGCGAAATCGATCTCGATGAAGCCCGTGCCACCGAGGAATATGCCACTGCCTGAACCCATCAAGTTCCACGCCCCGTTGCGTGACGTGCGCCTGCTCGCGCCGCTGC
>CAYWCK010000557.1:0-3198 GCA_964456685.1 uncultured Bifidobacteriaceae bacterium
GTGGAGGTTGGTCGCAAACCCGCAGGCACGCTCGCCAACTGGAACGGCAACGGCCAGGTGGCGCTGCAATTGGGTGAGTTTGATGGCTGGGTGAGTGAAGTGATTGTGTGGAATCTTACCAATGCCGCGAGCGTCACCCCGCCGCCCGCCACCAACGCTCCCCCCGCAACCAATCAGCCGGCAATGATGTCCCTGCCGAAAAACGAGGAAGGGTTCTACCGGTTTCGTGCGCAATCCAAACCGGGTCAGGCCTACGCGCTACGGGCATCAACGAACTTGCAGCATTGGTCCACCATCTACACAAATTTCCTCGGCGGCTTGATTGAGTATGTGGATACGCGCTCTAAAGAATTTTCGCGACGATTCTACCGCCTCGACCCGCTTGGTCCTTCGCAGCCTGTCGCGCGGGCGGTGGCTACTTCGGCCGACCGGTCGTTCCGCTTCCACGTTGATGGATTGCCGGGCATCGGCTACGTAGTTCAGGCCTCGACGAATCTGGTGGACTGGGAGGATCTGCAACTGAATGCCGGGGGCGGCGTGATGGATTTCATTGATCAGGATGCGCGGAAACATCGGGCGCGATTCTATCGGGCCAAGCCGCTGCTCCTTACGCCTTCATTCACGGTCACCACCTCGCCGTTGACGGACCGTTTTCGAGTGCATGTTCAAGGCTTGACCGGGCCTTTCATCGTCCAAGCATCCACGGACCTTGAATACTGGACGGACATCTACACCAGCTTCTATGGCGTGCCTGTGGAACTGGGCATGGAAACGCTTTATGGTGCGCCCAACACATGGTTTCGCGTCAAGGCGCTCGAAGTTCAGCCCACGCTGACGACGGAGGTCGATCCGTGGTCTGGCGTTACGCGGTTAAACGTGAGTGGAGTGGGCGGAATCCCCTACATTCTTCAGGCACGAACGGAATTTACCAACTGGTTTTCCTTATACGAGAACAGCTACGGCGGTTCGATGGCGTTTGATGATTGGGACGGGCTTCTGGATTTGCCACGCACGTACCGTGTGTTCGTGCCGGACTACACACCGGTTGCCACGGTGCTTCCTCCCCAATGGGATGGATTGACGCATGTCCAAGCACAGACCCTGGGAGGCCAGCCTTACGCCATCCAGGCTTCGAGCGATCTGCTTAGTTGGACCAACCTCACCATCAATTTCTGGGGTGGCTGGGCGGATTGGAGTGACCCCGAATCGGCCGCGGCGGCCTTGCGGTTCTATCGCGTGCAATTGGTTCCAGCGCAGCCTGAAATTTCGTGGCCCTCCTTGCAGCCCGTTGTTCAATACCATTTGGACGGCCTGCCGGGTGTGCCGTACGTGATCGAAACTTCAAGCGATCTTGTGAACTGGAGCGTCGTGGGAACGAATCAGGCCGGCGGGCCAATGGAGTATGTGGAGTATCCCGACCCCAACGTTCCTCGATATTTTCGTTTGAGTTACCAGTTGACTGGGGTTCGCGGCGATAAGTGACAATGCCGATTGTGCCCGGCCCAGAAGCGATTCCGGCCAGCCCGTTGTGGATTTTCCGAGACTCCCTAACTCTTTCAGAAGCCAATCCCTGGATGGCCACTCGGGCTGCTAACACGAGCGCCCCACCGCCAAGCGGGCTTAAAAGTGAAGGTTCCGTAAGGCCAGCACGATCAAGGTGGCAACCAGCATCATGCCCGCAGGCATGAACTTTTTGGTCTTGGCCAGCCGCATGGCAAACACCACCAGCAGCAAGGCGAGCAAAATATCGGCGACGTACGATTTGAAGATAATACCGAGTGCGCAAAGCACCAGCGCCGCGGCGAAGCTGGCGGACATGACTAGCGAGACCTGGCTTTTGCCTTTGAAGAAGCCAATCAGCCCGCCCACCAACAGCAGGACGATGTAAATCCAGAGCACCGTGTGTTGCATGGGCCGCAAGTTGCCTCAGCCGCCTTGAGCGTCCAAGCTCAGAATTTCGCCCGCTTCACATTCCGCCGTGACTTCAAAGGGACGGCAGCAAACTTCGCAATCGGTGGTAAACCTCTGAAAGCGAAGACTCGTGTCCACGGGGACTTCGTTGTCCTGACCGCAGAACGGGCACGCGATGGTGGCGGATTCTTCCACGCCGCCAACATAATGCGGTTCCGCGAAAACCCCAAGCCCGTCATCAAGCGAGCATCGGCAGGCTTGCTGCCCGCCGGGAAATCCATTTTGCTGGCTGCATGCAGGCGAAAACTGCCGCCGTTTCCCTCCCCAAGCTCTGGCAACTCGCGGTCTTGGTCGCAACCCTACTCGAATCAAACCGGGGACTGTTTGCTGCGTCCGAGGATGCCTTGACCTGGCCCGTCATAACTCGCGAACAACGGCCGTGGGCCTATTGGTGGTGGATGGGCAGCGCGGTGGATAAAGCGAATCTCACGCGCGAACTCACGCGCTATCGTGATGCCGGCTACGGCGGCGTTCACATTATTCCCATTTACGGCGCGAAGGGGTGGGAGTCGAACTACATTAACTACCTCTCGCCGCGCTGGATGGAGATGTTGCGCCACACCGTCAGCGAAGCGAACCGACTCGATCTTGGCGTGGATATGAGCACCGGCACGGGCTGGTGCTTCGGTGGTGGTCCGAACGTGACGGAGGCCGAAGGCAACGCGAACGTCGTGGTGAAAACCTACGACGTCGCACCGGGAGGCGCGCTGACGGAGAAATTTGATGCGAAGCAAATCCAGGCGCTCGTCGCCTATCCGGCTACGGGCCCGGTAGAGGAATTGATGGCCAGGATTCAAGCGGATGGGAACGTGAAGTGGGAGGCGCGCGAAGCCGCCAAAGTTTATGCCGTCTCGCAAAAGTTTTCCGGTCAGATGGTCAAGCGCGCTGCGCCCGGCGGCACGGGGCCGATGCTCAACCTCATTCAGCCGGAGGCAATGACGAAATACCTCCAGCCCTTTGACGCCGCGTTTTCCCGACGTGGCGATCCCAAGCCGCCGGAGGGCCGGGGCGGTACCGTAGAATCGTTGCTGGCCAACTGTGCTCCTTGCGTTACCTATTCTAGCCGTGGCGGTTCGCGGCGGGCGGTATCCTGCTTAAACACGGCTTGCGGCCTGGAGTCGCGGCCGATCGCCAGAAGATGACGACGAACAACGAATCTGCCGTACTGCGGACGATCGGCTATGTGCGCAACAATTGCCGCGAACGGAAAGCCATGACGGCGCTGGG
>CAYWCK010000558.1:0-3189 GCA_964456685.1 uncultured Bifidobacteriaceae bacterium
TGGCGAAACTTCTTGAACAAGCCGGCCTGCCCAAGGGCGTGCTGAACATCGTTCACGGCGGTCGTGAGGTGGTGGATGCGTTGCTCACGCATCCGAAAGTGAAGGCGATTTCCTTCGTCGGCTCCACTCCGGTGGCGCGCTACATCTACGAAACCGGCACGAAGCACGGCAAGCGGGTGCAATCCAACGGCGGCGCGAAAAACTTCGTGCTGCTCATGCCCGACGCGGACGTGGACAATTCTGTTCGTGGCGTGATCGAGGCTGCCTTCGGTTGCGCCGGCGAGCGTTGCATGGCGGGTTCGACGGCAGTCGTGGTTGGCGGCGCGGAGAAGACGGTTTTACCCACGCTCATCGAAGCCACGCGCAAGATTCGTGTCGGCCCAACCGACCGCGAAGCGCAACCCGACATGGGCGCGGTCATCACGCGCCAGCATCGCGACCGCGTTTTGCAGCTCATCGAGTCCGGCGTGAAGGAGGGGGCGAAGATTCCCGCGGATGGTCGCGGAGTGAAAGTCAGCGAAGCTCCGAACGGTTTTTACGTCGGCGCGACCATTCTCGATCAGGTTCAGCTCGGCATGACCGTGGCCAAAGAGGAGGTTTTCGGTCCGGTGCTTAACGTGATGCACATGGAAGATTTGGAAGCGGCGATTGAACTCGCGAACAAATCGCCTTTCGGTAACGGCGCTTCCATTTTCACCCGCTCCGGCAAGGCCGCGCGCGAGTTCAAACACAATATCAAATGCGGCATGGTCGGCATCAACATCGGCGTGCCGGCTTCGATGGCGTGGTTTCCGTTCAACGGCTGGAACGATTCGTTCTTCGGCGACCTCCACATGCAAGGCAAGGAAGGCGTGCAGTTCTTCACGCAACTGAAGGTGACGACGAGCCGCTGGTTCAGTTTCGGCGAAGGCGACGTCTGGCATCGCGAATCAAAGTAGGATAGGCATCCTGCCTGTCGGGTAGCGCAGGCTTCCGGCCTGCGGCTGGTGTCCGCTCCGGTGGCCGACCGGCAGCAATCTGCCTGCTGTCTTAAGCAGGCAGCAGCTACTACTTTTGCTCGAACTCCAAAACCTGCCCGTCGTGCAACAAACGTGTGCGCAACTTTTCGTACGCCACGGCTTGCACGGGAATTTGCTCCTCGATCGCCAGTGCCGCGGCCGTGGCGGCGGACTGCCCGAGGATCATGAACACCGGCTCCATGCGCATTGACCCAAAGGCGATGTGCGAACTGGACAGGCAGACGGGCACGAGCAGATTGTCCGCCTGGCCGCGCTTGGGCACGAGCGCTCCGTAGGCGATCGAATACGGGCCTTTCGTCGAGACGCCGATGTCGCCTTCGTTTTGCACGTAGCCTTCGGGCGTGATGTAGCGCTGGACGTTGTGCGAATCAATTGTGTAGCTGCCCATGCCCACGGAATCCGGCGTCGGCCGTTTCTTCAGCAGTTCATTTTCGGTCATCACGAATTCACCGATCATGCGGCGGGCTTCGCGGACGTAAATCTGATGCGGCCAATGGTTGTTGTCTTTGAACTCATCGCGCGCCAATCCCCACTTCTGCATGGCGGACTGCACGTCCTTCGGCACGCGCGGATCGTTGGCGATGAAGTAAAGCCAGCCCTGCTGATACGTGCGGTGCTCGCGCAAGATTTCGCGGCGGCGTTCGTAAGCGGCTTCGGGGTAATCGTAGTTGAAGCCGATGTTGTCGAAACTCATCGGCCCGTGGTTGTTCACGTCGGTCTTGTGATTGGGAATGTCGTCGAACTTCTCGAACGTCTCGCGCCAGCCGGCCGCGAAGATGCGCAGCAGTAACTCGTATTGCTTGGGATCGTAACCGTCGGGCTTGGGAAATAGGACGCGGTTAGCCTCGTGATCCGTGAGACAAAGCCGGTAGCAGTAGGCCTGAACGCGCTGGTCGCCCTGGCCGTATTCGCCGGGCGAATTGGTGCTGATTCGTGGCAGCACGCCACTCGCGGGATCGCCGGGCGTTGCGTAAGGACTGATCTTTTCCTTCACCGCGCCGAAGTGATGCTTGTGATGCAGCACGCCGGTTTGAACGCCGTTCCAATGCTCACCGTAAACGCTCTGGGCTTCGCGCCCGACGTGATAACTCACGCCGGCTGCCGCCATCAAATCGCCTTCGTAGGTCGCGTCAATGAACATTTTGCCCGCGTAGGTTTTCCCACCGAGCGTCGTGATGGATGCGATACGCGCGCCGGTTTTCTTCACGCCTTTGGCGCGATCCAGCCATTCGTCACGCTGCACGGGAATCTGGTATTCCTTGATCAAGTCCTCGAAGACCTGCTCGGCAACGTGCGGTTCAAAAATCCACATTGTGCGCAACGCGCCGTCCATCGCCACCGTGCCCTGGCCTTTGTTGCCAAACTCCTCCCGGCGTTGCCAGTTCCAGGTGTTGGTAGTCTGGTAGTGCTGCCAGACGCGGTGATAGAAATCGCGCGCCAATCCCCCGATGACGGCTTTGTTGCCCGTGTCAGTGTAGCCCAGTCCGCCACTCGAAAGTCCGCCGAGATGCTTGTCCGGGCACACGATGATGACGGACTTGCCCATGCGTTTCATTTGCACGGCGGCGATAACGCCGGCGGAGGTGCCACCGTAAACGACCAGGTCGTATTCGGCTGCCGGCGCGGTGGACAGAACGAGTCGGGAAACCAGGAGAATCAACCAAATCGAAACGCTACGCATTGGCCGAAAGGGTTTTCACTTCCGGCGGCGTGTCAATGCGCATTTCACGGCAGGCAACGGAAGGAAAACAAATCGGCGTCCTTCAACGCGAAGCGGAGGCGCACCGGTTGGTTGACCGGCAATCCATTTGCGCCCGACTTCCACGCGACGGCGCGTGCGATTTCGTCACCGTAAATCTCCGTGCAATCATCCAATGCAAAACCGGGAAGTGGCTTTCCGTTTTCATCCTGAATTTCCACGCGCACGTTGCCAATGGCGGAGGTGGAGAAGTTCAAAACAAGTTTTCTGCCGGAGAGCAACAGGGGCTTGGTGATGAATTCACCGCCGGCATGCGGCGCATTCACGGAGACAAATCCATCCGTGCGCACCGTGCCGCGACGCAATTGAGGATTGCGGCCCGGTTGCTTGCGCGCCTGGTTCTCGATCCAATCCACACCGTAGTTCTCGGCCCAATAGACCGAGATTTCCGTCGGGCTCGTGTCGAGCACG
>CAYWCK010000559.1:0-3186 GCA_964456685.1 uncultured Bifidobacteriaceae bacterium
CACCGTGGAGCGGGCCTGGCGGCTGGGCGGACGTCATCTGCTGACGGCGGCACTGGCTGGCGCAATGCAAATGCTCTCGGGCACGCCGGAAATCATCCTGATCACGTGGCTGTTGCTCGGAGCCTTCTGGGCGCTGCAGTTGTGGCAGGGCGAGATCAATCGTCTGGCCGTGGTTTTCCGCGCGGGGCTTGCGGTGCTGCTCGTGGCCGGGCTGTCTGCCGCCCAATTGCTGCCGTTTCTCGGGCTGCTTCATTTTTCCCAACGCGAGTCCGGTCAGGCCGTGGAGGAATGGTCGATGCCGATCACCGGCTGGGCAAATTTCCTCGTGCCGCTTTTTCGGATGACGCAAAGCTCCGTTGGGGTGTTTTTTCAATCCGACCAGCGCATTACCTCGTCGTATTACTGCGGCATCGGGGTGACGGCGCTGGCGTTGCTCGCGGCGTGGCACTCCCGCGAACGACGCGTGCGTTGGCTGGCCGTGATCACCGCGATTTGCCTCGTCCTCGCCTTGGGCCCGAAAGGCTGGGTTTACAGCGCCTTGCTGAAAATCTTTCCGCCGCTCGGGTTCATGCGGTTTCCAATCAAATTCGTCATGCTGCCGGTTTTCATCGTGCCGTTGCTGGCGGCGTACGCCGTTCGCGACTATCTCGAATCGCCCGGGGAAGCGCGTGCTCGTTTCTGGCGTTCCGGTCTGCTGGTCGGGGTTCTTTTCGTCGTGGGCATCGGACTGGTGATTGGCTTCGCTTCGGCGCGTCCGGGGGTGGATGAGTCCTGGGTAACGACGGCCATGAGTGGGTTGACCCGGGCGGCGTTCCTGCTCGTGACTTTGGGTTTGTGGTTTGTCGTCGGCCGAAATCTTGGGATGCGTCCGAAGTGGGGCGGAGTCCTGGCCCTGGCCGTTCTCACCTGGCTGGATCTGGCGACGCACGCTCCGCGCCAGAATCCATCCGTGGATCGATCGGTGTTCCGCCCCGGACTCCCGCTGCACGCGCGGCTAAATCCTCGCCCGGCCCTGGGCGAGTCGCGGGCGCTGCTCAGCCTGGAAGCCATTCTCGCGCATCGGCTCAAACTGCTGCCCAATCCGGCCAACGGCCACTTGATTCATCGCGCCACCTTGTACGCCAACGCCAACTTGATTGACGGATTGCCCAAGGTGGACGGCTTCTTCGCGCTGGAATTGCCCGCGGAGCGGGCGGTGCGTTACGCCCTCTATCCCACCACCAACACGTGCCGCGAAGCACTGGCCGACTTCCTGAGCGTCAGCCAGTTCACCGCCGCGACCAATCTGCTCGAATGGACTGCGCGGCCAACCTTCATGCCGATGGTGACGGCCGGCCAGGAACCCGTTTTCCTCGACGAAACGAACACGCTGGCGGCGCTGTTGGCGCCGACGTTCGATCCGCGCGCGACCGTGCTGCTTCGATCCGCCGATGCCGCGTTGGCCGGCGGGGCGCACCGCACCCGCGCGCAGATCAAGTCGAGCCGCTGGACGGCACATCAGATCACCGTGCAAGTTGAGGCGGAAGCTCCGTGTCTCGTCGTTTTCTCGCAGACCTACTACGAGCCGTGGCGCGCGCAAGTGGATGGGCAGGCGGCGCCCTTGCTGCGGGCGAATCACGCTTTTCAAGCCGTCCCGGTTCCGGCTGGCCAACACGAAGTCGTGCTGCGGTATCAGGATCGCCAGTTTCAGCTGGGCGCGGGAATTTCGCTGCTCACGCTGGCGGGTGTAGTGGTCGGATGGCGACGCAAGAAGTGAGGGCGGCTTACTTGCCCGCCTCTTTGGTGAAGGCGTTGACGACCTTCACCTTGGCCTCCTTGGCGGCGTCCATGATCTTCACGATCTTGCCGAAAGGCGCGGATTCGTCCGCGCTGATGGCGAGTTTCACCTCGGGAGATTTCTCGGCATTCGCCTGGAGCTCAGTGCGCAGTTGATCCACGGTGACCGGCGTGCCTTTCGGTCCCAGGCGCAGGTTGCCTTGCGGATCCACGCTGACCACGAGGGGCGGCGCTTCGTTCGCTCCGGATTTTTGCGCGTGGGTGGATTCCGGCAGGGCCAGCCGCAACGCGGGCTGCTGCTTGAACGTCGTGGTGACGACGAGAAAAATCAGCAGCACGATCAACACGTCGATCAGCGCCACGATGATGACCGTGGGTGTCTGATGCCGTTTGCGAACGAAGAAGCGCATGGTCAATTCGCGGTGGCAACCTTGTGCATGGCCGGCGGAGTGGCCGCCGGTCGCTCACGGTATTGCCGGCGGATGAACTCGTCGCAAAGGGTCTCCATTTCCACGGCCAGCATTTCCACCTTTTTGGTGTAATAGCTCCAAAAGATCAGCGAGGGAATGGCGATGAGCAAACCGATCAAGGTGGCCCAAAGGATCAACGAAATGCCGTGGGCCAGTTTGGAGGCATCCGTCAGTCCCGCCTGCCCGACATCGGCAAACACCGTCATCATTCCCAGAATGGTGCCCACCAGACCCAGCAGCGGGGCGATGCCGACGATGATTTCCAAAACGACCAGCCCGCGTTCGAGCCGGACGATTTCGTGCCGGGCCCTCGTCTGGAGCGCGTCCACGTTGTCCTGTTGGGGCCAATCGAGATGTTCGGAGGCGTGCAGCAACAACCGGCTGAGGGGCGAATTTTTCTGCCGGCACACCCGCTGGAGAATCGGGACTTCGGCGCGGGTCTGGCAGGATTCCACGGCGGCTTCAATTTCCGACGGGATCACGGCTTTCCAGCGGAGGGCGATGCCGCGTTCGACGATGAAGGTCAGGCCAACAATCGAAGTGCAGATGAGCAGAACGTAAATGACGGATTCCATGTTGTTGTTTCGTTGATCTTCGCGGCGCGGGGCCGATGCGGTTCAATAATAGATGAAGGTGAAGGTGATGTCGCGATACTCGTTGGCGATGGTCCGGCGCATTTCCGTCGTCCATTTATCGAACGGCGCCGGGTCCAGCACGGCTTTCTGGCAAAGCAGGCAAAGCGTTTCGGAAACCTTGTTCTCCAGGACCGACATGTCCGTGATGCGTCCGTCGTAATGCAGTTTGAACCGCAAGCGAACATAGCCATCCGCCGCCTGATAATCGCGTTCGGCCAGCAGGTCCAGCCACCGCGACTTTACCGCTTGAATGAAAAGCCAGTCGTAGTTGCCCGTGACGGTGGATTTCGTGTCGAGCGAAGGCG
>CAYWCK010000560.1:0-3178 GCA_964456685.1 uncultured Bifidobacteriaceae bacterium
GACCAGGGTCCCGGCTTTGCTCCATCTGCGGGCGCCACCGGTTCATGCGCGTGGGAGTTACGAGTAACCAAAACCCAGTGCCGGTCGTTCCGTTCCAGGAAATTAAATTATGAACAACCAAGAAGCGTTTCCCCAACCGATTCCGGTTGCTGAACTCGATGAAAATTCGCGTGGCCGGTTCATCTCCCGCACGTACAACCATCTGTTCGTGGCGATCTCGGCGTTTACCCTGATCGAAATCTTTCTGTTCAAAGCGGGCATGGCCGAACCGATGGCGCGGGCCATGTTGGGCACCTCCTGGCTGTTGGTGCTGGGCGGATTCATGTTGATCTCCTGGATTGCGCGCGGCATGGCGCACCGGGCGGAATCCAAACTCGCCCAATACGCCGCGCTGTCACTTTATGTGGTGGGCCAGGCGATCATCTTCGTGCCGTTGCTCTGGCTGGCTGACAAATATGCCCCGGGCGCCATTACGAGCGCCGCGGCCATCACCTTCATCGCCTTCACCGTGCTGACTCTGGTGGTGTTTTTTACGCGGAAAGATTTTTCCTTCCTCCGCGGCATCCTGATGTGGGGCGGCATCATTGGATTGGTTTTGGTCGTCGGTGGCGTGCTGTTCGGTTTTCAGTTGGGCACTTATTTCTCGGTGGGGATGGTGGCGCTTGCCGGCGCCGCGATCCTCTACGACACCTCGAACGTCCTGCACCACTATCCCGAAGACCGCTACGTGGCGGCGGCGCTCGAACTGTTTGCCTCCGTCGCCTTGATGCTCTGGTATGTGCTGCGGCTGCTGATGTCGCGCCGCTGAGCTGGAACGCCGATTGAATCTGCAAGCCCGGCGCGTCGCGCCGGGCTTTTTCTATCCATGAAAATAACCGCCGCCCATTACCGCCGCTGAAAGGCGGGGCTGAAACCTCACTTCTCGCCGTGCTTCGAACGCTCCGCAAAGCCGAATACCTCGAACTCGTTGCCTTGTTCTTCATTCAAGGCAGTGCGCTCGGGATGTGGTTTGTGCCGTTGAGCACGGTTCTCGATGCGCATGGGTTCCATGACATCAAACCTTTCGCCTTCGCCGCGAGCGCCATCGCCGCATTCATTTCGCCGCTGATTTTTGGCGCCATGGCGGATCGCCACGCATCGCCGGTGAAAGTTCTGCGCGGCCTGTCGCTGGCCACGGCCGCTGCCATGGCGCTTGCGACGTTGGCCATTCATTTGCGCTGGCCGCCGGCCGTCGTCCTGGCGTTGATCCAGCTCCATGCGCTGTGTTCCTCGCCCACCTGGAGTATTTCATCGGCCATCATTTTTGCGCGCCTCGCCGACGCAAAGAAGGAATTCGGCCCCATCCGTGCGATGGCTACGCTGGGCTGGATGGCGGGCTGTTGGGTTGTCAGCGCGTTGGGTGCGGATTCGACCAGCGGCGCGGGCTTCAGTGGCGCGGTGGTCTGGTTGCTGGTTTGCGGCTGGACCTACTTTCTCCCGGTGCTGGAAACCCCGCGCGCGGTGACCAATCTCACCTGGCGTGAACGCCTGGGACTTGATGCCCTGACGTTGCTGAAGCATCGCGATCATCGGGTCGTCTTCATCACCATCGCGCTGTTCGCGATTCCCATCTGCGGTTTCTATCCGTACGCGCCGCCGCATCTGCGGGAACTGGGTTATCACCACACCAGCGCCTGGATGACGCTCGGGCAGGTGACGGAAATCATCTGCATGCTTTTGCTGGGTGGATTGCTGCTGCGCTGGCGCTTGAAATGGATCTTCGCCGCCGGCCTGACGCTGGGCGTGGCGCGGTTCGCCTTGAGCGCAATGAACAATCAGCTGGCGATGCTGGCGGGGGTGACGTTGCATGGCGCATCGTTCACGCTGGTGTTCATCACGGCCCAGATTTATCTCGATCAACGCGTGGACGCCACTTGGCGGGCGCGGGCGCAGGCCTTGTTGTCACTCGTGAACGGCGGCGTGGGCAATCTGCTTGGGTATCTCGGAACGGGGGCATGGTTTGCGGCGTGCACGCGAGCAAGCACCACGCAATGGACGTTTTTCTGGGGTGGCCTGGCTTTGACCGTGATGGTCGTGCTGATTTATTTCCTGGTGGCATATCGTGGTATCGGTGCCAGTTTCCGCCCTGCCAACCCCACGCCGGATCGCGGATGAATGCTGGTGATCACCTTAGCATTTATTGGTTTTCAACGGTGTCGCGTGCACTCTGTTGCAACGTGAAGCGCAAGTTGTGGATCAAGGCGACGCGGGATGGGGATAGAATCGTGCCGGTGTGAATCTTTTAGACCATGGGCCAGTTTATCCGGCCATCTGCCGACTCCACGGCATTTCTATCGTGTGAATTAACTCGTTCTGGTAAGAAATTGACATGCCCAACCGCTCCGATGACCCGCTTAACCTCCAAGGTGTGGACCGCGAGATCCGCATCGAAAAACTCCGCGGTGAAATTGACAAGGTGGCTGGCGGCGAAATGATCAGCAGCACAATCTCCGAGTGCGATCCACAGGTTGAGGAGGCGTTTCTGGAAAATGTGCTCGCGTTGGAAACCCACGGGTTCGTTTCGCCCTACCACGCTTTGGTCAGGGACGGCTTTGATCTGCCGCCGCCCGAGAAACTTGATGCCGCTCCGCTCACCACCAAACTTTGGGAGCTGATTCGTGAACTCGCCCGGCGCCGCCTGTTTCTGCATTGCACCGACCATTTGAGCGACCGCGAACTTTACTCCTGGCTCGTGACCGATGCCCTGCTCGAAGAGATGATGGGTTTCGGCCTGCCGTTCGGCAATTGTCACCTCGACGTGCTCGGCAGCGGTAGCGAGGAAGACGTGATTCTGCAGATGCGTTACTACGCCGACGACGAGGAGCGCGCCCGCTGGGCTAGTGATTTCCCCGACTTCCCCATGCCGCCCAAGGAAAAACCGCCCTACGACCGGGACCGGCTGTTGCCCAAGTCAGAGCACTGAGCCAGGAGCGCCGGTTTCCGACCCGGCGAGTTCCTTTCACTTCGCGCAACACTTCTTGTACTTCTTCCCGCTGCCGCACGGGCACGGTTCGTTGCGCCCAACTTTCGGCGGCGCGACGTACGGCGTGCCGGGCAGATCGAATTCCCCTTCAGCTTCAGACATGCGGCTCGCGTATTCGGCGAGTTCCCTGGCTTTGCTGCCCGGTTCACGCTTGAA
>CAYWCK010000561.1:0-3146 GCA_964456685.1 uncultured Bifidobacteriaceae bacterium
CGCACCTCGTAACCCGAACCGCAACCCGGAATGAGCACGCGTGCCGGCTTGACTCCGGTTTGCTCCAGGAACGAAACGAGATTGGGCGGAATATGGCCCAGGTCCCACGGCAACTTGCCGCCTTCCCAACGTTTGACCCAGAACTGGGTGCGAAAGCTGTCGTCAGAGTTTGGCAGGTCGGCGGCTTGCATGCGGAGATTCTCTCGGGGAAATGCAGCCGTGGCAATCCGCGAAAGTGACCTTGCGTTTACCGGGCAATGCCCCGCTCGCTTTTCCGGACGAAATCCTGCAGGTGCAGGATTTCCGGCGTTTGCGCCACTTCCTTTTCAATCTTCGCCAGCGCGTTGGGCAAGGTCAGGCCTTCGCGGCACAAAATTTTGAACGCCTGACGCAAGGCAGCCTGCGATTCCGAAGAGACGCCTTTCCGCTCCAGCCCCACCTTGTTGATCGTGCGCACCTCGCCCGGACTTCCTTCCGCCATCATGTAGGGCGGGATGTCCTGGGAGAATTTGCTGCACGCGCCCAGCATGGCCATGGTACCAATGCGGCAAAACTGATGCACCGCCGCGTAGCCGCCGAAAACAGCGTGATCCTCGACGACTACGTGACCGGCAAGCCCGCTGAACCCGGACATGATGATGTGATTGCCCAGAATGCAGTCGTGCGCCACGTGCGCGTAGGTCAGCAACAAATTATGCGAGCCGAGCACGGTGGCGTCACCGTCGTTCGTCGCGCTGTGAATCGTCACACATTCCCGGAAGACATTATGGTCGCCGATCACCGTGCGGCACACGCCGCCCTTCCATTTCAAGTCCTGCGTCTTCTGGCCAATGTTCGCAAAGGGAAAAATCTCGTTGCCCTTGCCGAGCTTGGTATGGCCGGCGACGACCACATGCGAATGAAGCTGGCAGCCTTCCCCCAGTTCGACGTGTTCACCAATGACGCAATACGGCCCAATTTCGCAGTTCGCGCCGACTTGCGCTTTCGGATGAATGATGGCAGTGGGATGAATCATGCGTCCAGCAACATAAAGGTAACCTCCGCCTCGCTGACGACCTCCGCGCCCACCCGGCAAACGCCCTTGGCGCGCCCAATTTTTCCACGCGCCTTGGTCAATTCCAAATCGATGATGAGCACGTCGCCGGGCCGGACCGGCTTGCGCCACTTCACGGCCTCCGCCGACATGAAATAGGCCAACTGGTTCTTGGACTGCGCCCGCTGAATGAGCAGGATACCCGCGACTTGAGCCATCGCTTCGAGTTGCAGAACTCCCGGCATGATCGGATGGCCGGGGAAGTGGCCTTGGAAAAATGGCTCGTTGATCGTGACGTTTTTCACGCCGACAATGCGGTGGCCATCGATCTTCACAATCCGATCCACCATCAGGAAGGGATAGCGATGCGGCAAGACCTTCATCAAATCCTCGATGCCCATCACGCCGTCCCCGGCTTCGGGGGACACGGCGGGCGCCTTCGCGCTGGGCGGTGGGGCGAAGGTCTGGGCCGCGCGAGCCGGCCCCTGCATCTGGGCGAGAACACGGCGCGCCAGTTCACAGTTTCCGGAATGACTCGGCTTCACCGCGATGACATGCCCGCGAATCGGCCGCCCGAGCAGGGAGAGATCGCCGACGATATCGAGCATTTTGTGCCGCACGAATTCCTCGGGATAGCGCAGCGGCTCATTGGTCAAGACCGCGTCGTCGCGAATCACCACGGCGTTCTCCAGGCTGCCGCCCTTGATGAGGCCGTTGCGGAAGAGGTACTCGATTTCCTCGTAGAAACAGAAAGTCCGCGCATGCGAAAGTTCCCGCTCCCACGTCTTGGTGGTGACTTCGGTGCTGTAAAACTGGGTGAAGCGCCCCTTCTTGTCGGCGCTGGTGCAGGTGATCTTGAAGTTCTCGTCCGGCAGTAAGGTCATGGAGGTTTCACCCACCTCCAACTGAATCGCCTCGGTCACCGCGTAGGATTCGCGCGGCTCGCCCAACGGCACGATGCCGGCGGTTTGGATCAACCGACAAAATTCCCGCGAGCTGCCATCGGCAATCGGCGGCTCATTGGCGTCGAGTTCGATGACCGCGTTATCAATGCCGTAGCCCGCAAAGGCCGCCAGCACGTGTTCGACCGTGTGCACCTTGACGTTGCCTTTGGCGATGGTGGTGGAGCGATTCGTCTCGGAAATGTTCTCGACGCTTGCTTCGATTTCCGGCTTGCCCTCCAGGTCGGTGCGGCGAAAACGAATGCCGGCGTTGGCGGGCGCCGGCAGAAGTTTCATGGTCACCCGGTTGCCGCTGTGCAGTCCGATGCCTGAAAACTCCACCGTGCGATTCAAGGTTTGCTGCTGTAGCACGCGCGGATTAGAACAAATCGCCGCAGCGCGGGCAAGTGTGAGGAAGAAATTGGCGCGCTCAATCTGCGTAGCCGCCGACATGGTGCTGCGAACTGGCCCGCCGCTCGCAAAAAACTTCGGGCCGACTGGCGCCGGAATAGTTCAGGATCATTTCCGCGGAGGCTGGGGCTTGGCGTCCTTGGGCAGCTTCAATGTCGTCAACTTTACGCCCTCCCGTTTCAGGATGGTCGCCTCCACCTTCGGCACGAACATCTGCGTCTCCGCCGGTAATCGCGTGGCAATGGCATCGAAACTTTTTGCGTTATGCTTTTCCAACAGCCGCTGAACCGTGCCCTCGCCGGAATTGTACGCCGCCAGGGCGAGCCGCCAGTCGCCGAACTCCTGATGCAGGTATCGGAAATACTTGGCCGCGCCGCGGGCGCTCGGTTCGGGTTGATACCGCTGATCCCGAAACCACGAGCGCCCCACTCCGAAACGCTTGGCCGTGGCCGGCATCAGTTGGAAAAGACCCGCCGCCCCCACCGGACTGCAGGCGTCCGGATTGAAACCGGATTCGACCTCCGCCACCCACACCAGTTCCGGCGGCACGCGTTCGCTCGTGAAAATGGGTTTCAACTTGGGCACCAGTTCCTGGGCGCCTCTCGGCCATTCGCGCACGCTCACCTTCTTCTCCCAAATTTTGCGCTCGGTTTCCGGTGAAGGATTGGGCATTGGCTTCGCTGGCTGGCCCGGCACCAGTTGAAGTGGCGGCGAGGCTTTACGGAATTCTTCAGCGACCTCGAAGTAATCCAGCCGCGACT
>CAYWCK010000562.1:0-3139 GCA_964456685.1 uncultured Bifidobacteriaceae bacterium
CATGCGCGCCCGCTCGCTGCGTGAACTCCACTCGGATTTGCAGTCGGAAGTTGAGTGGCGGGCAGCGTTGCGCGCCTCCACCGACAAGCCGCACCAACTTTCCGCCCTCACGCGGCTCGCCGCCCAGTGGGGCTGGCAGCACGAGACCGAGGAACTGCTCTGGCAAATCGTTCAACGCCATCCGGGTGAGCGCTGGGCGCTCACCGCCCTCAACGAAATGTACATGAAGTCGCGCGACACCCGATCGCTGCACAAGCTGTTTACCCTGCTGGTGGATCGCAACCCGGATGATGTGGTGGCCAAGAACAATTTCGCCACCGTCTCGTTCCTTCTGAATCTACAGGTGACCAAGGCACACCAATTCGCTCGCGAAGCCTACGCCAAAGCGACGAATAATGCGGCTTTTGCGTCAACCTATGCCTATTCGCTTTACCTCCAGGGACGCGGCGCGGAGGGGCTGGCGTTGCTCGAGGCGCTCCCGCCGGCACAACTCACCAATTCCAGCATCGCGCTTTATTACGGAACCCTTTCGCTCGCGACCAAACCCGAACAAGCTCGTAAGTATTTTACTCTCGCGGAGACCGGCACTTTGCTGCCCGAGGAAAAGGAATTGCTCGCCGACATGCGCCGCAAACTCTGAAACGCCTAGCGCTTGCAGTCCATGATAGTGCGGGCAAAAACCCGCCGGCCGTCGGGTAACATGGCTTCTGCTTCGATCCATTGCGAACCGGTGTTGGTCGCGAGGAAGCTGAACGCAGGACCAAACGCAGGTGTTTGATTCTTCGCTTCCCAAACCACCTGGGCCTGGCTCAGGTCCACGCTCGGCGATTGCAGCTTGATCTCGATTTTTTCTCCGGGCCGTACCGCTGCGGGCACACCGGTGATTTGGGCGGAGGCTGAATTCCAAGCTTGGGTCTTGCAACTGGTCTGGGCCATCAGCCACGCCAAATAGGCCAGCCCACGTGCTTGATTCACCGCCACAAACTCCGTGCTCAAATTAAAACTGTCGCCCCACCGGTCATAAATGGGGTAGGGCGCTTTCTCGTCGCCATCGAGTGGAAAAGTCAGCGCGCCCAGTTCACGGCCGTAAAACTCCACCCAGCCAAAGCCGGCTTGAATCGCGCCCAACGGAATCCCCGTTTGTGGCAGGGTGCGTTCGTCATTCAGCGCAAACTGATGCACGATTTCGTGCTGGCGTCTCCAACCCAGGCCGGTGAGAAAAGTCATGTTCACGGGATTGCCGCCGGCTTCGTAATTCAGATTCCCGATCAGTGCCGCCATCAGCTTTGGCCGCGGATCGCGGAACTGTGGATAATCCAGTTGCATGCCGACCGCCAGATCGAACGCGATGTCGCTGGGAAAATACCAGCCGCCCGTGCGGTAGCGCTTGGCCTCGTCCGTGAAACTCGTGCCGTACGCGCAGGCTTGCGCGCGCAGCATCTGCTCTTCGGCCGTGGTGGCAATCTCCGTCTCGCACCGGTCGAGAAACAGCGGCGCGAGTTGTTCGCGCTTTAATTTTCCCGCCTTGACAGCGAACGCGTAGCTGCGAATGGCGCTGCCGTAGGCCTCAAACAATCGCCACCAACTCCAGCGGCGCGTCGAACCGTCCCCCACGTTGCACCAGCTCATGAATTTCTTCTGTAGTTCAGGATCGCCGGTCGCGATGAACATCTCGCACGCCGCCCAGGCCAGCTCGTCATCGTGAATGAACACGTCGCCGTAATGGCTGATGCGTTGGTAACTGCCGTCCTTGCCGTACTTGTTTATGGCGCGCTCCAGGAAGGCCCAACCTTTCTTCGCCTTTTCCAGGTACAACTTGGCGGCGGCGGGGAATTGCTTTTGGAAGTGGGGCGAAGACGCGCACTGCGCCAGAGCGGCCACGGCGGCCGCGGTGACGGCGGTGGTCTTGGGCCAAACCACCTGCGGATCGCCCTTGTCCGGCAGCACATTTAATTCGTAGGGCCGGTCGCGCGGATAAACCAGGAAATAGAATCCGCCGTCGTCGTCCTGCATCTTCGCCAAAAAATCCGCCTCCCATTTGGCCTCCTGCAACACATCGCTTTTGCCATCGCCGCTTTCGGGCAGGCCGAGATTGTCCAGTTCCACCGCGCCCGGGAAAACATCCGCCGCGAAGACCAGGTGGTGCACGAACTGCGCGCTGTTGATCGTGTATTTGCTGTAGTCACCGGCGTCGTGGTGGCCCCCGCTCACATCTACGCGCCCCTTGCGCACGTAGGGATAGAGACTTGATTCCGTGTCTCTCAATTGCGGTGCCGTGTGCCGGGGATCATTGGTGGCGCCTTTCGATTCACCGCCGATCGCGCCGTTGGCGAAGGAAAATTTCTCCGATTTGTCCGGCACCTCCGCGGGCGCGGTGTGGCAGACACCGTGGGTGAAGCGGGTGAAAGGCAATTCGTTCGCGCCGCCACAGCGTTGGTGATACAGCCCCAGCGCATACGTTCGCGCGAAAGCTGCCGCCACTTCTGGATCGATCCGAAACGGATACGATTTGCCCACGCCCGGCACTCGGAGTTGATACTCGCCCGGTTTCTGAAACGTGCTGAAGTCCGCTTCCCAAACATCCTGGTAGCAAGGGTAGGGAAAGCCCTTGTCCCGTCTCAGTGTGAGTCGGCCGCGCCAGGCTTCAGCACCGGTCTTTGCGTCGTTCAAGGTGAACTCCGTGTCCGGTGCGACCACGCGCGCTTCGCCAAGGCTGCCGAGGAAATAACCAACCATCGCCTTCTTCGGCCACGCGGGTGCGTACCCCACTTGATTTACGTGAATGGCCGGACTCCAGGTGGTGTCGTCCAATTTGCTCTTGAAGCGCAGAGTCTCGGGCCACAACTCATGACTTGGGTTTGCCACTTGGACAGTGCAGCCCGCTGGAATCGGGGCGGCGAGTTCCAGGTAGAGGTAATTGCCGATGCGCAGATCTCGGACGCGCAACGGAGCGTAAAGCGGGCGACGGCGGAAGCCGACCGCTTTCACGACTGCGGTGGCACCGTTGGTCCTGACCACAAACTGGCTGACCGGCGGCAATTGTGGTTCGCCTTCGCCCCGGACAAAATTCCATTGCGTGACCGGTGCGGGATCGGGTTGTTTGGTGGTGACCAAGGACAGTTCACGCGTCGTGGGAGGG
>CAYWCK010000563.1:0-1082 GCA_964456685.1 uncultured Bifidobacteriaceae bacterium
CTCCGTGGCGCGCCACCGAAGTTGGTATTACCCGGCTGGCGTTTCGCAGTCCAAGACACGAATGCGACCGATGCCGCGCTGACGCATCATGCGCTCACCGCCATGCCGCGCGTTGATGCCGTAACGGCGAATGCTCTGCAAGCGACGCCAATTCCAGTCCTGAGTGCTTCGGCAACAACCGTCGTTACCGAAGCCGAACCGGCGCAAGCAAAAGCACCCGCACCGCTCGCTTCGATCATCATCCTCGTGCTCAATCAACTTGAGCACACCAAGAAGTGCGTTGAGAGCCTGGTCGCGTTCACGCGTGATCCGTTTGAATTGATCCTGGTGGATAACGGCTCAACGGACGCCACGGCTGAATATTTCGCAAAGCTGCGCAGCCTCCACGGCAACATCAAGGTCATCACCAATCGGGGCAACCGCGGTTTCGCCGGCGGCAACAATCAAGGACTCGCCATCGCGCAAGGGGAAGTGCTGGTGCTGCTGAACAACGACACGATCGTCACGCCCGGCTGGCTCGAAGGGCTGACTGCGCCGCTCCTCGCGGACAAATCCATCGGCCTCACCGGTCCGGTTTCAAATCGCGTCTCGGGTGCGCAACAAATTCCAACCAGCTACGCGGACGATGAAGCGATGCTGCAATTCGCTCGCACTTGGACCGCACAAAGCGCTGGCCAGATTCAATCCGCAAACCGGCTAGTCGGTTTCTGCCTCGCGTTCCGGCGTGACGTGCTGGAAGCCATCGGCGGGCTGGACGAAAAATTCGGCAGCGGTAATTTCGAGGACGACGATTTTTGTCTGCGCGCCAAGTTCGCCGGCTTCAGCAGCCGCATCGCCCGCGGCGTATTCATCCACCACACCGGCAGTCAGACGTTCAAAGGCGCAAAGATTGATTACCGCGACGCGATGTTGCGGAACTGGAATTATTTCATCAGCAAGTGGCAGTTTGGCGCGACAGCGTCCATCGAGCGCGGCTACCCGATTCCTTCGAGCAAGCCGGCGAGCCTAGCGCTCAAGGTTGAGTTGCCGGGGTTGGATAAGACTCATGCGACGGAGGCGAGGAATCATTGGCAGGAAAGCGC
>CAYWCK010000563.1:1182-3133 GCA_964456685.1 uncultured Bifidobacteriaceae bacterium
TGGAAAGCGCCCAAGCAGTTTCTCCAGAAGCCGCTCAAGTCCGGCGCAACGCCTGATTGGTTGAAACTGCCTGTACTCGGTCAATCCAAATTGACCGTCTGTGTTCTCACGAAGAACGAAGAGAAGTTTCTCGCGCAATGTCTCGCATCAGTCAAAAGCGTCGCGGATCAACTGCTCGTGCTCGACACCGGCTCAACGGATCGCACGATTGAAATCGCCAAGTTGCATGGCGCGGAAGTTCACAGTTTCACTTGGTGCGACGATTTCAGCGCCGCCCGCAATGCCGCGCTTGAACACATCACCGGCGATTGGTTGCTGATGCTCGATGCGGATGAGGAATTGCCCGCCGATCAGCACGCCAAACTGCGTGCCGACATGGCGAATGCCGGCGCGATTTCGTATCGCCTGCCGCTGGTGAACCACGGCGAGGAAGCGCAAGGCCGCAGCTTTGTGCCGCGCCTTTTCCGTAACGCGCCAGGCGTTTACTACTACGGCCGCATTCATGAACAGGTTTTCCCGAGCTTGCTGCCGCTGTGCAAACAGTTCGGCCTCGAAACCAAACTCGGCACGGCGCAGATCACCCATCACGGTTACGCGAAGGAAGTCATCAAGTACCGCAACAAGATCGAGCGAAACTTGAACCTGCTGCAACTCGCCATCGCCGAACGCCCGCAGGATGCGAACCTACAAATGAACCTCGGTTTGGAACTCGTTCGCTCGGGCGATCTCAATGCCGGCATCGCTCATTATCGCGAAGCGTTCCGCTTGATGTGCGCGCTTTCGCCCAACGAAGTCGTGCCCGAACTCCGCGAAGTTTTGCTCACGCAGTTCACGTCCCACCTCTACAAGCTGCGCGCCCATGACGAGGTGGTGAATGCGCTGAATTCGCCGCTGGCCAAGAACGGCGGCTTGACCGCATCGTTGCACTTCGCGCTCGGCCTCGCGCACTACGAACTGAACCAACCGCGCGAAGCCGCCGAGCAGATGAAGCAATGCGTGGGCAAACGCAACCAACCCGCGCTTTCGCCGATCAACACGGATATCCTCACCGCTGCGCCGAACCATTGCCTCGCGCTGAGTCTCGCGAAGCTCAATGATGCCGGCGGCTCGGAAAAGGCGTTTCAGGCCGGCTTGAAGGAAGGCGGGCGGCTGGATGACTTGAAAACCGATTACGCCAAGCTGCTCGCGGCTACGCAACGACCGGTGGAAGCTTTGCAGATTCTTCACGAAGTGGTGCAGGCCAACGCGTGCCACTTGAACGCCTGGAAGCTCGGCGGTGAAATCGCATTGAGCCGACCGGAGTTTCTCGAATTTGCGCTCGATTGGACCGGTGAAGCCGTGCGTATGTTGCCGGATGAAGCCACCGTCACGAGCCAGCGGGGTGAAGCGCTGGTGCTTAGTCAGAAAACAACCGAAGCCCTCGAAGTCTGGATGAACGCTTGCAATCACGGCCGACCGGCACGCGCGCTGGCTGCGGCGATTCTCTGCGCCTTGGTGGAATCGCAACCGCAACCACGCCTTGCCAGTGCGGCGGAAGAATCCGCGGTGAGTCGCGCGTTCGTGGACTGGTATCGCAAGCTGGTTGCCGCTGGTGCGGCGCAGGTCGTTGCCAAACTGAATTCCCACGCCGAAGCGCTGCGACCAACGTTGCCGACGGCGGCAAAGTTACTCGATGCCGTGCTGGCTGAAGCCCAGGCCGAAGATCCGGCTGAAGTGGCGGTTTGCTGAAAAGCCGCTTGATTGAAGGTGGGATCAAATTTCTCCGTGGCTTCGATGCCCAGCGCGGCAAGCCTTCGGCGCTGGCGACAACTCAACGCATTCACAGTGCTGGAAAGCCTGCGCCCAAAGTTCCATTAACTTGAATCCATTAAGCGCTGGCAAACGCGCAAGCCGCGTTAGCAGTTTGCTGAAAAACACGCGGCTCTTTTGAATGCAGGACGCGAGTAACGGT
>CAYWCK010000564.1:0-3125 GCA_964456685.1 uncultured Bifidobacteriaceae bacterium
TGCTGAAGATTACGCGCAAGCCACCCGCGCCATACGAGCCGTGCAGGCAAACGAGAGTTCCATCGCGCAACACGTACAGGCTCGGCGCAAACAGTCGCATGCCGAATGTGATTGGCCTCGTCCACGTTTTGCCTTGGTCGTTGGACCACGCGATGTCGCCCTCCGGTCGGGCCATCATCACCCAACGTCCATCCGGCAGCGCGGTCACGGCGATCTCCTGCAAATCGTGATCGGCGTGGATCGTGCCGAGCTGCTTCCAACTGCGCCCTCGGTTGGTGGAACGGAAAAACGTCGCCACATCCGGTGGTCCGCTGGTTGGGCGGCCGTTGATCGGCACGACGATCGAATCGTCTTTGAGATGCAGGAACGGACCGTCCGTTTCGTCGTAGAGCAGGGGCGTCTTCAATCGGCGCGGCTTTTTCTCCCACGTCTTGCCGCCATCGAACGAACGCACGAACCACACGCGTGCCGCCATCTCCGGCTCTTTGGCGAGATCACCGCTGATCGGCTCGCCGGGGTAAGTGAAGAAACAGCACACGATCGTTCCATCGCGCAACTGCACGAACGCCGGATGACGGTCGTCGGCGGGCGTGTCCGCGAGTGTCGTCGGTTTGCTCCAGGTTTTGCCCGCGTCCGTCGAGCGCATGATCATCGCCCGACCGCCGGTCGGCGCGACGATGTCCGTTGGCAGTCCGAGCTTGCGGTATTCGGCCAGCGATTTCTCCGGGTAATGCAACGGCGTTGGTGCGGATGCGTGCCAGTAACCCGCGTTGAGACCAACGAGCCATGTGCCGTCCTTCAAACGCACCGGCGATTCCCACCCGACGAAACCGCCGTAACCCGGGAAAGCCTCGGGCTGGTTCACCCCGGGCCCGACGAGGATGGCGCGGCAATCTTCGGGCCGCAGCTTTGATTCGCCGTGTTCAACCACGACAACTCGTGGCGACGCGACGACCTGTTCTGCCGCAACCAACGCGAACGGCAAAATCGCCGCCGCGAGCAAACTCACGGCGGCGACCAATCGTAGTGGAATGAACTTTCGCAACATCTGAATGCCTTCAGCCACGCGGCTCAGGCGAACTTGTTTTTGCGATACGCACCCATCGCCGGCGCATCGGGATTCACTTCCGGGCCGAAGTAGCGCAAGGTCACGAGCGGTTCCGTCTCGCTCGTGTTCTCGAAAGTCACGCCGGCTTTCGCGCCGTCTTCGGTGCAGAAGTATTCGTCCTCCGTCAGTTCATGGAAGCGAATGAGTTTCGGGCTGACCAACGCCTCGCCATTGATCTTGCCGCTGCCTTGCACGCAGATGAGGCCGTACGCGCCGGTGTCCTTGATCGTGCATTTCGTGCCCGGATCAATCGTGAGTTCTTTCGCCGTGAAAAGTTGTTCGCCGTCCACTTTGCCGTAAACAATCCAGCGATCCACAAAACCTTCATTGCGCGTGTCGGCCACGGGAACGGGTTCGAGGTAATGGTTGTCCTTGAAATTCGGATCGACGTTTTTATCCCAGTCGAGCTGGTCCACGATGAAGTCGAGGTCCTTGTGCTTGCTCTTGGGCATGTCCTTCACGAGCAGACTCCACGGCACTTCGCGACCTTCGACGAGATTCTGATACATGCCGAAAACGTCGCTGCCCCATTGCGGCTCGTAGGTGCAAAGGCTGCCCGGCGCGTGGAGAATGCACGGATCAATCAGCCAGCCGGAGCCGACTTTCAGGCGGTAAGCCTTGGAGAGATCGAGGATGCCGTTGTCGCCCTTGTTCCAGTTTTCGAGACAGCGGCGAACCTGCGCCTTGGTCGTGCCCGGCTCAAAACCCATGAACGTGTACGGAAAATTGTTGCCGACGTTGTTGTGCTGCGGCGGGAAGTAATAACTCTCCGGCTTGCCCTCCTGCCCGACGAGCTTGGCCTGTTTGGCGGACTGATGCATGTGATGCGGAATCGGCCCCATGTTGTCGAAAAACTTCGAGTAAACCGGCCAGCGCCCGTATTTTTTCCAAATGTTTTTCCCGACCAACGTCGCTCCGCAATCGGCCACCGCCTGCTTGAGCGTGAAACGCTCCTTGCCGACGACGCAGTAATTCAAACCCTCATCCCACGCGCGACCTTCGTTGGCCGTGGGCGTGGTGGAGGCAAACCAGCGTTCATCAATTCCGCCGCGGTTCAAGCCGTAGGCGTAGGTGTCATCCGGATGCAGTTTGATGCGCAGGCCGGGTTGGAGAAACGAACGCGGCACCCAAGCAGGGGCGAGGCGCAAAAGGCCGCCCGTGCGAGAGAGTTCGGCTGCAACTTTGAATTGGGTATTCTTGGAAATTGTTTTGAGTTGGTTGACGGTATTCATGTGTAGGCAAGGGTGTACGGAGAGGGCAGGGGATTTGAAGTTTTTTCTTTTCAAGCTTCTGGCTTGTTTCATCGGTCGGCGAGTTGCTATCCATGCGCTGCGGGTGCGGGTGACTCAATTACTCATGAAGACAATTCTCCTTTCCGGACTCGGTTTGCTGCTGTCCCTTCAACTCGGCGGAGCGGCCGAATCCGCCTACTATCGCGATCTATCCCCTGACACCTGGGTGGGGCACGATGCGCTGGGGCGCAACATGCCGGCACTTTCAGTCGTCGGGCCGGTGAAGAAAGATCAGCGGCGCGTGGTGGGGATGTTTTATGTCACGTGGCACAGCGATTCGAATCATCGCCCCGGCAGCAAAGGCTACGGCGGGGATGTCTCGCGCATTCTCGCGACGGACCCGAAGGCGCGGCTTGACGCGAAGCATCCGCTCTGGACCGAGGGCATGTATCACTGGGGCGAGCCGGAGGCCGGTTATTTCCTGAGCAAGGACGAGTTCGTGATCCGCAAAGACATGTCCATGCTCGCCGACGCGGGTGTGGATGTTCTCGTGATGGACGTGACGAACGCGGTGCGTTACTGGGACGAGTGGGAAGTGTTGTTCGCCGTGATGCAGAAGATGAAGGCGGAGGGGAATCGTGTGCCGCAGTTTTGTTTCTGGGCGTTCAATGGCCCTGTCATCACCGTGGTGCAGGACCTTTACGACAAAATTTTCAAGGCCGGCAAGTATTCCGATCTCTGGTTTTATTGGGACGGCAAACCGCTGCTGCTTTACAACGGCAACC
>CAYWCK010000565.1:0-3123 GCA_964456685.1 uncultured Bifidobacteriaceae bacterium
TCAGCAAATTAAAATTGTGATCGAAACCCTCGCCGTCGAGATCCGTCGGATTGGAGTTCCAGCAAGCGCCGACACTTTTGTGATCCGCCACGTCGAGGATGGTTTTGATGTTGGGCACCAACGAAGTGTCCTTGCCGTGCACTTCCAACCGAATTTGCTGACCCAGGCCGGCCGCAAATTCGCCGAGTTCGCGTAGCGATTTGCCAATCTGCTCCAGCGTCTTCTCCTTCGGCACTTCTTTCGGCAGCCCATTCGGGCGAACCTTCACGCCGGACGCGCCGACATCGTGCGCGAGCGTGAGGTATTCCTTCGTGGCGGCGATGTCCGCCCGCAATTTCGCCGGGTCGGGCGTATGATAATCAAACGCGCTGCCCAGCCCCATCAGTTCCACCGGCGAATCGCGAAACTGCTTCTTCACCGCGTCCCGCTGCGCCTTGCTGAGTTCCACCTCGACCTTGTGCGCGTGCGTGGTGCGCAACTCAACCCCCTGGAACTTCGCTTCCGTGCAATTCTTGATGATGGTCGGCACATCCCAGTCCTTGGCGATGTTGTAAGTGACGATGCCGAGTTTCATCTTCGCCGGCCCCCGCACGAAGTTCGGTGCCTTGGCATTATCGGCGGCGTAGGCGGATGAACCCAACCACCCGGCCGTCCCGAGCGTAAGCCCGGTGGTCTGCAAGAATTTCCGACGGTTCACTTTCATGCGTTAGATGGGCCCTGACCGGGCGCCGTGAAGTTCACGCCAGTTTTGGCACTTCGAAACCCTTGCGATACTCACGGGTGATGAATTTGTTCGCCTCCTTGTCTTTGAAGCGCTCCGTGTTCGCGTCGAATTCCAAGGATCGTCCGGCCCGAAAAGCCGCGTTGCCGAGCTGACAGTGCACGCACGAAATGTGCGCCTCCTCCACCTGCATCGGCAGATCTTCGGTCTTCCGCGAATGCATCGCCTTGAAAAACCGGTCCCACTTGCTGCCCTTGTCCACCTGCGGCGCGTTGGCCGGAATCGGAATCGCTTCGCGCTGGCCCTGTTTGCCTTCCTTGTAGGTGAAGAATCCCTGGTCCACGACATAGAAGCCTTTCGTGCCGAGGAAGCTGTTGCCGCAATTCCCGCCGTCGTACTCCTGGAAGCTGCCGAGATTGCGCACCTCAAATGTCAGGATCGATCCATCGGCGTAGCTGAACGTGGTCGCCTGCGTGTTGGGTGTCTGGCCGTCGTCGTCCAGACCGAAACGGCCGCCCGCACTGTGCACGCGTTGCGGCATCCCGCGATTGTGCCCCCAGCACGCGATGTCCATCTGGTGCACGCCCTGGTTACCGATCTCGCCGTTGCCGTACTCCCAGAAATAATGCCAGTCATAGTGGACATAAAGGCCGGGCTTCTTGCGTTCCACGTTGATCTTGAATTCCTGCTCGCGCGCCGGCCCCTGCCACAAGTTCCAATCCAACGTCTCGGGCACCGGACCGGGCTTGCCGCGGCCGATGGAGCCGCGGTTGCCGTTCTTGTAAACGTACCCGCGCGACTCGACGATCGTTCCGATGAGGCCCTGATGAATCAATTTGATGTCGCGAATGAGCGTGGCGTTGGAGCGGCTCTGCGTCCCGTGCTGCACGATGCGGTTGTACTTTTTCGCGGCCGCCACGAGTTGGCGACCTTCATACACGTTGTGCGACGCTGGTTTCTCGACGTAAACGTCTTTGCCCGCCTGACAGCCCCAGATGGCTGCCAGCGTGTGCCAGTGATTCGGCGTGGCAATGGTGATGGCGTCAACCTCCTTGTCCGCCAGCGCCTCGCGAATGTCCTTGTATAGTTTGGGGGCCCGGCCCTGCGCTTCCTCCACCATCTTCGCTCCCCGCGCCCGCACGTCCGCATCGACGTCGCACAATGCGGTGTACTCGGCCGCGTCCTTCATCTTCAGGATGTCATTGATGTGGGAACGGCCCTGGCCATTGAAGCCGACGGTGCATACGCGGATCCGGTTGTTGGCGCCGAACACGCGGCCTCGTGCCATGGTGCCGGCCACGAGGACGGCGGCGGCGGTTTTGCCGAGAAACTGTCTGCGGGTGAATTGCATGGTGGGTCTTGGTTGTAGGTTCAAATTACCGCGATCAATTGAAAGCCGACGGCGCTCAGCGCGCAAGGATTCAATGCAAATTTCCCGGTCGCACTTGCAGCCGCGGGAAGGGATGGTTTACAATTGCGGCAGTCGGAATTCGGATGTGTTGCACCGTGGATCATGCGCGCATCCGGTTCGCATTGCCGCTCGGCGTTGATCGCCGGGCGCGGGGTGGCCAATCGCCGCAAGGCGAGTTAACCGTGGGTATGATACGGGCGAATCTTCACCAAGACTTGCCGGGGGGCTGTGCCGGCAAGAAGCGGATTCCTATTCCCTGCTGCTCCATTTGGGCTCGCCTCCCTGAATTCCCGCTTAATCACGGTCGCCGCCGGCGCCACACCTTGCTGCCAATCCCATGTACAACTGGACTAAACTCCCGCTCCTACTGACCCTCGCCTGCGCGCTAAGCTGGCCGCAACTTCACGCGGCCAGTTCGCCCAGCCCCGGCGGACTTTCTCCCATCGCGCTCGTGGCGTCGCCGGATGGTCGCAATCTCTTCATCGCTTGCGCCACCGGCGAGCGCGTCCTCCAATTCGATCTCTCGCAGGGCAAGGCGATCAAATCCATTCCCCTGTCCGATCCTCCCACCGGTCTCGCCATCTCTGGCGACGGCAAATGGCTCTATGCCACCAGCACCGGACCGGAGAGCGATGTGTCCATCGTGGATGTGAAAAAGGGGCGCGTCACCAACAGGCTGAAAGCCGGGCACACCGCCATGGCGCCGGTCCTTTCGCCGGATGGCAAAACCCTCTTCGTTTGCAACCGCTTCAACGATGACGTCAGCGTGTTTGATCTCGCGACCAAGAAGGAAAAATGCCGCATTCCCGTCCGGCGCGAACCGGTCGCGGCGGCGATTACACCCAATGGCAAACATCTGCTCGTCGCCAATCTGTTGCACACGGGCCGGGCTGATGCCGATCACGTCGGCGCGGTCGTGAGCGTAATTGATACCTCGTCGTGCAAAGTCGTGGACGACTTGTGGCTGCCGAACGGGAGCGGTTCGTTGAAT
>CAYWCK010000566.1:0-3103 GCA_964456685.1 uncultured Bifidobacteriaceae bacterium
CGCGAAGATCGTCGGCCGCATTCCGGAATTGAACGCCTACCGCCTCGCATTCGAATCGGAGGATGCCCTGGAGACGGCCCGGAAACTTCTCGCGGCCAATCCCAACATTGAAAGCGTGCAGGACAACTTCTTTGTGGATGCGCCGGACCTGCCGCAATCCCTCTCCGGCCTGCGCGCGCCGCCGGGCACGCTCACGCTCGACCCGCCAAAGAGCGATGCCTGCAAGGTGATCGTGGGCTTTGTGGATACCGCACTCCAGCCGCTGGGCGATCAGTACGAACCCTTCATCAAGGAACGCGTCTCGGTGACCGGCCAGTCGAGCACGGACAACAGCTCGCCCACGCACGCCACGGCGATGGTGAATGCCTACTTCCAGGCGCTCCGGGCTTCCGGCCGCACGAGCAGTTCCGTGCCGATCATTTCGGTGGATGTCTTTGGCGGGGGCGACGCAGCCAACACCTTCAACGTCGCGCAGGGCATGATCCTCGCCGCCAACAAGGGCGCCACGGTCATCAACGCGAGCCTCGGCGGTTACGGCGACAGTTCGCTGCTCCGCGACGCCGTCAAGCAACTCGCGGCGAACAACATTCCCGTGTTCGCCGCCGTGGGCAACGACGCCAGCAAGTCCGCATTTTTTCCGGCCGCGTATCCGGAGGTGATTTCGGTGACGGCCCTGGAGCAGGGGCAGGTGGCGCCGTACGCCAACCTCGGCACCACGCCGGATGTGGCCACGCCGGGCGCGGTGTTGTTCAGTTACAATGGCATGACCTACGGTGCGCGGGGCACTTCGGTTTCATCCGCGGCGGCCACTGGCGTCGCCGCCGGGATGGCTGATGCCAACTGCGCTTCCTGGTCCACCGTGATTCCGGCCATCGAGAAAGACCTGCCGGTGCCTGGCGGTTCCGGTAAGTAGTACGGTCCGAGAAAAGAGCTCGACACTGGTTGATCGGGTGTGCTTGAGTTGCCATTGTTCCCGGCCCAATCAACCGAGCAAAGTTTCAGGCGCGGTACCGCTTGGCCACACACATAGCGCGCCCGGGCTGCGAATTCATTTTTAACTGTTTCAGTGATCATGAGCAGGCACTCCAACCACGCTGGCTGGTATCCGGAGCGCACGTGCGACCGATCAGGCCGCTTGCGCAATCGGCGGGAATACACCACCGACGGCACGTCGTGGGTGTTGGCCACGGAAACGCACTACCTCTATGACGGCATGCGGGTGATTTACCCCGTGAGATAGGCCGAATATGACCCTCCCCCATGAGCCAATTCGTTTACGTCTATGTGCTGCGCAGTCAGCTCGACGGACAGTTTTACGTGGGTTTCAGCACGGATTTGAAGCAGCGTCTGATCGCGCACAACCTGGGGCGGGTCGAGTCCACACGGAGGCGTGTTCCGTTGGAGTTGATTTATTACGAGGCCTGCCGCAATCAACGCGACGCCATGGCACGGGAGAAATATCTCAAGAGCGCTTGGGGCAAGCGTTACTTGAAAGGACGGCTGAGGAATTATCTCACGGGGTGAAGGAGCGCGATGCGAGCAATGTGCCGATGGTGAGCTATACGCGCGGGACGGATTTGAGCGGGTCGCTGGATTCGTCTGCGCTGCCCGGCAGCTTCGACGCAACAAGAGGCGCGGGCTCGTCGCGCCAGAGCGGAGCGACGGCGGGCGGGATTGGCGGATTGCTCGCGCGCTCGCACGGGTATTCGAGCGGCACGGGGAACTGGAGCACGCACAACTTCTACCACGCGGATGGGAATGGTTCACCCCGTGAGATAGAACATGAACCATGGCAACGCGACCCCGGTGGTGGCCCGAATCTTCCACAACCGCCAAGCAACCCGAGCTTATCTCACGGGGAAATCATCACGTATCTGGTGAACAGCAGCCAGACGGTGGCGGCGAGCTATCGCTATGATCCGTTCGGGAACACGACCGCTCAAAGCGGGACTCTGGCGAACGCCAACGTGTATCGTTTTTCGAGCAAGGAAGTTCACGCCAACAGCGGCATGTATTATTACGGCTACCGGTTCTATGATGCCAATGTGCAGCGGTGGCTCAATCGGGATCCGCTGGGAGAGCTTGACTCGACTCGCTGGGCATCGAAGCTGGCCGCATGGACGCCGGGAGTGGAGGCCAACCTTTTTGCATTCATTGGGAATACCACAGTTAATTCACGTGATGCCTTTGGTCTCAGCTTACAAGGTGGTAACTCCGATTCGGAGGAGCATCGTAGATGTGTCGAAGACTGCGCCAAGAAGCGACGTGAGAGGAATTGCATAATTCTAGATGCCGCGGACAGAGCCGCTGCGATAGCTGCGGGAGCTGGTGGTGCTGCGGGTGCTGGCATTGGGCACGGACGCAGTGCCGGAAATCGGGTAATAGGTGGAGTGATTATCGGTGCAATCAACGGTGCGGCCACCTGGTTTGGCATCACGGTCATCGGTGGAACAGCCTCCTTCGCTCAGTATGCTTTCTGCGTGAGCGTGTGCGACAATGCCCAAGGAGTTGGCACTGACTACCCTACCACGCACTGAATGGTTTATTGTAAAGCTCTTCACAACATGACCGAGTTTCAGAGAAGCCAAACGAGAGCCTTGTTGCGAGTGAGATTAATTGTGTTCTTGTGGATCGTGAGTGCCGTTATCGGTTGGGCGCTTTACTCACTTGGGCGATGGGCTAACGTGGATTGGCTTCCCATTCCATACTACATCGGCAACGCGATACTGATTTGGGTGGTCGCGAGGGGCAGGCTGCAGCTAGGTGCCGCTCCAGACGGTGCATGGCTTGATTTGGTTGGGATGACAATCGCTCCTTGGTTGGGGCCAGTTGTTTGGTATCGTTTGTGGCGCCGCAAACAAACGGGGTAGTCGGGCCTTGCCTCGGTTTGGTGGACAGGGAACGTGATGTATCTGTTCAACTGACTTTGCCCCGGTTTGGTAGGCTTGATGGCCTTACCTCGATCTGGTGGGCAGCGGGAGTATGAATCGGGCGGCCTGCTGACAGAATGGACTGCGCAAGAATTGAATTCGAGAAAGAAAACGAAAGGCAAGCAGATGAATACAATCACCAAGACCGCCCTGTGCGTTTGGGCATTTCTGAT
>CAYWCK010000567.1:0-3101 GCA_964456685.1 uncultured Bifidobacteriaceae bacterium
CAACTGGCCGAGCAGGCCGGGGTTTCCAAAAGCACGGTACAGCGGCTGGAAGCGGGCGCCGTGGGGACGCAATTATCCGGCTTCATCCGGGTCTGCCGGACCCTCAAACTGATTGAACGTTTCGAGTTACTGGTGCCGGAGCCGGTGCCGAGCCCGGTGGCGCAGTTGAAGTTGCGCGGGAAGCAGCGGCGGCGCGCCTCGACGACGAGGCGGCCAGCAGCGGCGACTAAAAAATGGCAGTGGGGGGCAGAATGACGCTGGCCGAGGTCAAACTTTGGGGGCGCACCATCGGTGCGGTATCGCTGGCCGAGGGCGGACAGTTCGCAGCGTTTCAGTACGAGCCAGCTTTTGCGCGGAGCGGGATCGAGGTGTCGCCGATCAGCCTGCCGCTGAGTGACCGGGTGTACGTGTTTTCCGAATTGTCACGCGGGACGTTCCACGGGCTGCCCGGTTTGCTGGCCGATTCCTTGCCGGACAAATTCGGCAATGCGCTGATTGACACGTGGCTGGCCACGCAGGGGCGGACGCCGGAGAGTTTCAACGCGGTGGAACGGCTTTGCTACACCGGCGAGCGGGGGATGGGCGCGCTGGAATTCCAGCCCGCGCTGGGCCCGAAGCCGCAAGCGGCGACGCACATTGAAATCGAGGCCCTGGTGAAACTGGCATCCGAGGTGTTAAGCCAGCGCAAGAATTTGAAGGCCACTTTTGCCAGCGAGCGGAGGAAAAACGCCTTGAACGACATTTTGCGCGTGGGAACTTCCGCGGGCGGTGCGCGAGCCAAAGCCGTTATTGCGTGGAATCGGGAGACCAACGAGGTCCGATCCGGGCAGATCAAGGCCGGCCAGGGCTTTGATTATTGGCTGTTGAAATTTGACGGAGTGACGGGGAACAAGGACAAGGAGCTCGAAGATCCCAAGGGCTACGGGGCGATTGAATATGCGTATTACCTGATGGCGCAGAAGGCGGGAATCGAGATGAGTGAATGCCGGTTGCTGGAAGAAGGCGGCCGGCGACATTTTATGACGCGACGTTTTGATCGGCGGGCCGACGGGGAAAAGGTGCACATGCAATCGCTGGGAGCGCTGGCGCATTTCGATTTCAACCAGCCCGGCGCGCATGCCTACGAACAGGCGTTGCTGGTGATCCGGCAACTGGAACTGCCGATGGCGGCCGTGGAGGAACAGTTTCGCCGCATGGTTTTCAATCTCGTGGGCCGCAATCAGGACGATCACGTCAAAAACATCGCCTTCCTGATGGACAAGTCCGGGCACTGGTCGCTCGCGCCCGCGTTCGATGTGACTTACAGCTACAATCCGGCCGGCAGTTGGACGGACCGTCATCAGATGACGATGAACGGGAAACGGGACGAATTCACGCTGGCAGATTTTCGGGCGTGTGCGCGAGCGGCGATGATGAAGCGCGGGCGGGCGGAGAGCATCGTGGAGGAAGTGCGGGCGGCGGTGGCGCAATGGCCGGAATTTGCGGAGCAGGCGGAGGTGAGCAAGGAATGGCGCAAACAGATTCAGCGCAATCACCGGCTGGAGCTGCCGCAGGGGTGAGTTGGGGATGGGAGTGAATGGTGAATGGTGAATGGTGAATGGTGAATCGGGCGGCGGCAATTGTTGCGACAAGAAAATTGATGGCAGGAAAATGGGGAAGTGGGTGAGTGGGGCGAATTGAAAGTTGAGAGCGGGAAGCTGAATTCGGAGGTGGACCGCGAAAGACGCGAACTACACGAAAGAAGGAGGGGAATTGCGACAAGAAAATTGATGGCAGGAAAATAGCCACGACAGAACCATGGGGATGAAGGGCCATGGCGGCCCGGGGAAGTAGGCGAGGCCACTTCACGGGCTAAAGAGGGAGGAGTCTTGGGTCTTGAGTCTTGCGTTGGGAGCAAGGAGCAAGGAGCAAGGAGTCTTGGGTCTTGGGTCAGGGGAATGGACAGGGGCGGAGTGAAATGGTACAACGCGGCACGAACGTGGAAACCACTGCTCAACGCCAACGCCCGCCGTGGGGGACCTTGCTCGTGCTGGGGGCCGCGTGGTTCATCGTCATCCGCCTGCTGAGTCCGCAATGGACCGTTTACGAACAATACCAATATGGATGGGCGGTGCCGTTTCTTTGTTTGTACCTCCTTCTCCCCCGGGGGCAGGATCGGCCGGGGGCGGAAGGCGGGGGGCGGAAGGGTGAGGATAGGAGTAAGGAGTCAGAAGTCAGAAGTCAGAAGTCAGAGGACAGGAGGCAGGAGGCAGAAGGAAGGAAGGTCGAGAGTGGAGAGTCGGGATTGGGGAGTAGTGTGGAGGAAGCAGGAAGCTCGGCTCGCGAGGACGCTCGCCCTACCGGAGGCGGTCGCAGCGCGACTGGCCCTACCATTACGGAGGCCCTCACCCTGAATCCCTCTCCCACAGGAGAGGGTGGCGGCGCGCACGTGACTGCGCGCCCTACCATTCCCCTGCTCTGCCTGGTGGTCGTAGGGTTGCTGTGGCTGCCGACGCGGATCATCGTGGAGGCGAATCTCATCTGGCGCGCGGCCAGTTGGGCCATGGCGGGGCAACTGGTGCTGGTAACGCTGGCGATCTTGCTGCTGGCCGGCGGTCGGGCGTGGGTGAAGCATTTTGGATTTGCGGCGGCGTTCTTTCTGGTTGCCGTGCCCTGGCCATCGCAATGGGAGAACGCGCTGGTTCAGGGTTTGATGCGCGGGAATACCGCCATCGTGGTGGAGCTGATTTCGTTGCTGGGCATCCCGGCCTTGCAACATGGAAATGTCATCGAGGTGAGCACCGGGATGGTGGGGGTGGATGAGGCGTGCAGCGGGATCCGATCGCTACAAGCGACGTTCATGATCGCCTTGTTCTTTGGCGAGTATTACCGGCTGCGGCCGGGCCGGCGGGTGGGATTGGCGGCGGCCGGCGCGGGCCTGGCCATGGGATGCAACATCGCGCGGACTTTTACACTGGTTTATGTGAGCAGTCGGGCGGGACTGGAGGCGATGGAGCGGTGGCATGATCCGACGGGAGTGGCGATCTTGGTGGCGTGTTTCTGCGGCGTGTGGTGGATCGCGGTGCGCATGAAGCAGCCACGGATGAGCACAGATGAGCACG
>CAYWCK010000568.1:0-3093 GCA_964456685.1 uncultured Bifidobacteriaceae bacterium
AAGTCATACCATTTGTCCTCGACGGACTGCGGTTCGTAGGCTTTGGGAATTTCGGCCATGATTCAAAAAATTTCAGCCCCGCATTGAACACGGAAGCGGAAGGAAAGGCGAAAAGAAAATTGTCGCCGGGAGTTGCGCGGACCCGTGCGCCGGCAGGGCTCAGGTTTTGGGGGCGGTCGCGGCTGGCGCGGTGGCTTCCACGAACTTCTCCAATTCCTTCTTGAGATCGGCCTTGCCGCGGAGCCCCACGATTTGATTCACCACCTTGCCATCCTTGAAGATCAAGAGGGTGGGGATGGCGGAGATGTTGTATTGCTTGGCCAGATCAGTTTCGGCATCCACGTCCACCTTGCCGACCTTCGCCCGGCCTTCAAATTCGCCGGCCAGTTCGGCCACGATCGGCGCAATCATTTTGCACGGCCCGCACCAGGTTGCCCAAAAGTCCACGAGCACCGGCTGACTGGATTTGAGAACCTCGGCCGGGAAGTTGTCCTTGGTGAGCTTCACCACACGGGAATCATCTACCGCCACGGAAGTCTGATTGTCCGGCGCGCAGCTGGAGAACAGCACGAGCGCGAGGGCAACCAGCGTGGTGGTCGCCACGATCTTGCGGCCGGAGAGAGCGGTCAGTTGCATGGCAAAAGATTGTCGCAAAGCGGCGAAACGCAAACGGGAATATTCCGCCCGACGGTGTTCGCGGGTCTCAACGCTTCAGCAGCGCATACTCCATCGAGTCCACCAGTGCTTGGAGGCTCGCTTCGATGATGTTCTCGCTCACGCCCACCGTGCCCCATTCGCGCTTGCCGTCGCTCGACGTGATCAACACGCGGGTCTTGGCGGCGGTGCCCGTCGTGCCGTTGATAATGCGGACTTTGTAGTCCGTCAGCTCGATGATTTTGAGCTTCGGGAAGAATTTTACCAGCGCGCGACGCAGCGCGCCGTCGAGCGCGTTCACCGGGCCGTCGCCTTCCGCAACGGTATGGGCGATTTCGTCACCGACGCGCACACGCACGGTGGCTTCGCAAATGGATTCCTTTTGGTCGCGCCGCATGGACACGTGATAAGTCTCCACCGTGAACAGTAATTCTGGATTGTGATCCAGCGCGCCGCGAATGAGTAACGCGAGCGAAGCTTCGGCCGCTTCGTATTCGAATCCCTGCGCCTCGAGTTCCTTGACCTTGGCAGTGATCTCGCGCGTCTCGGGAGCGTCGGGCGACAGCTTGATGCCCAACTCCTTCGCCTTCATCAAAATATTCGTGCGGCCCGACATGTCACTCACGAGGACGCGGCGAAAGTTGCCGACGCTTTCGGGATTGATGTGCTCGTAACTGCGTGCCACCCGGTCAATCGCGTGCACGTGCATGCCGCCCTTGTGCGCGAAGGCCGTCTGGCCCACCCACGGGGCACGCGGATCGTGCCGCATGTTCGCGACTTCGTTCACGAATTCCGAAAGTTCCTTGAGCTTCGGCAGCGAAGTCTTCGGCAGGCAGCGCAAGCCCATCTTCAACTCCAGCGTCGGAATCACGCTGATCAAATTGCAGTTGCCGGTGCGCTCGCCGTAGCCGTTCACGGTGCCTTGCACCTGGGTTGCGCCAGCCTCGATGGCGGCAATGGCGTTGGCGACGCCGAAGCCGCAATCGTTGTGCGTGTGAATGCCGAGGGGGCAATTCAATTTCGATTTCGCGAAGGCGGTGATCTTCGCGATCTCGCTGGGCAGCCGCCCGCCGTTCGTGTCGCAAAGCACGATGCACTCAGCGCCGGCTTTTTCGGCGGCTTGCCAGGTGGCGAGCGCGTATTCGGGTTCGTCGGAGTAACCGTCGAAGCTGTGTTCAGCGTCGTAGATCACGCGTTTGCCGTGATCTTTCAAAAAGCGGATCGTGTCGCCGATCATGCCGAGATTTTCATCCGGCTTGGCGCGGAGAACCTCCGTGACATGGAGCAGCCACGTTTTGCCGACGATGGTGACGACCGGTGTGTTGGCTTCCAAAATGAGCCGCATCAATTCGTCTTTCTCGACGGCCACGCCTTTGCGGCGGGTCATCGAGAACGCGGCGATCTTGGCGTTCCGCCATTTGCGTTTGGCTGCCTGCTTGAAGAACTCGAGGTCCTTCGGATTGCTGCCCGGCCAGCCGCCTTCAATGTAGTGAACCCCGAAAGAATCGAGCTTCTCGGCAATGCGGAGCTTGTCCACGGCCGAGAAATTGATGCCTTCGCCCTGCGCACCATCGCGCAGCGTCGTGTCGTAGATTTCGACTTGAGGTTTCATTAAATGCCCGCCAAAGCGGACGGGATAAATACGGGAAAAGCACCCCGCTGGCAAACCTTCAAACTAGCCTGCCATCCGGTCCAGAATATTGCGGGTGATTTTTTGCACTCGTGCGTCCGGTCCCTGCGGCGAAGTGTAAACGGATGGTCGCACGTAACCCGGCGGTGCGGACAAGCCATCCGCCCACCAACAGGTCGAGGCGTTGAAGACTAGGTTCTTCTTCGG
The DNA here is from genome assembly GCA_964456685.1 of uncultured Bifidobacteriaceae bacterium. GTDB lineage: Bacteria > Verrucomicrobiota > Verrucomicrobiia > Limisphaerales > JADLHS01 > CAYWCK01. Next base: position 2,492 of record CAYWCK010000568.1, read on the forward strand.
GCCGGGATAAACCGTCGCGGTGAACACGCCGCCATTGAGCGATCCGGGTTTGTCCTGCGTCGGCGCGGTGGCGACGATTTGGAGGCCCGGAATCGGTGCCGGGTCACCGTGCCATTCCCAGCCGACGAGGCCGGGTATGCCGTCGCCCTTTTTCATGCCCGTACCGGCGAACAACCAGTGATCCGGTGCGGTGCAAACCCAGTCTGCGCCGCCAGTGACCACGCCGGTGCTGTGGGCGCCGATGAGTTCGTTGGCGTACGGACGCTCGTGCGGCAATGTGTTCATCGCCACGAAATCGCGCATGCCACCCGGCGGGCTGTAAACGCCGATTCGCTCGAACGCCCGGAGCGGCATGGCTTGCGCATCCGGCGAGAAAAGAATTTTCCCACAGCAAGTGTCGCCGGAGAAGAAGCCCACATTGACACCGGCCGCGAGGGCGGCCTGCACGTTGCGGAACATCTCGATGGAATAGTATTCGTCGTGACCGACGGAGAGAAAACCTTTGGCGCGCAGCAATCCGTGTGGATCAGCGTGCGTATCGAGATTGGAAACGTAGGTGACGTCGTATCCCAGCGATTCGAGCCAGAAGAGGAACGGGAATT
>CAYWCK010000569.1:0-3091 GCA_964456685.1 uncultured Bifidobacteriaceae bacterium
GGGATCCCGTCGCGCTTCCGTTTTCGTTTTCATAATCCACCTGCCTCCATTTTACTTCGCTTTCAAGCAGGTGCGCAGGTGTTTGATCGAGCGCGCCGCCTGTTCAACCGTGCCGCACTCTACCGAGAGCACGATGTCGCGCTTTGCCTTGCGGCAGATTTGAATGACGCGCTTCCAATCAATCACCCCATCGCCGCACGCGCAGCCGACGGGCGTGCCGGTGACCTTGCCGCGCTCGGCGGCGGATTGCGCGAGCGCGATGTCCTTCGCGTGCAGATGCACAAGCCGGGCGACGACGCGGTTCAACCAGCGATACGGATCGTGGCCGCAGAGGTAGCTGTTGCCGGTGTCGAAGTTGATGCCGATGGCCGGGCTTCTCACGAGCCGCCAGATGCGGTCAAGTCCGTCGGGGTGCTTGCTGTACTGCTGGTGTGGTTCGAGGCCGATGAGAATGCCACGTGGCTCGGCAGCTTTCGCGGCCTGCATCAGAGTATATTTCATCAATGTGTGATCTTCGTCCAGGGTCGTCCCCTCGGGCTTCGGGCCTTCGTCCGTGTTCACGACCGGCGCGTCGCACTCGGCGGCAAAACGAATCGCCTGTTTGAGATACTCGACGCTGATCTCCGGTTTGCCGAGCGGCGTGTGGGTGGAAAAGCCGGACAACTTCACGCCCGCGTTGGCGCACGCGCGCTTCACGCGGAGTGGGTCATCGAGCATCGAAACGCTGTGGAAGTAGCCGGCTTCGCTGAGCAACTCGCGGCCCCAATGCAGCATGGGCTCGACGTAGTCGTAGCCGAGCTCGGCGGCTTTCGCGACGCCCCACTCGAACGATTTGTCTTCGTGACGAACGAATTCCAGGTTGATGCCGATGCTGATTTTGGCCATATCGCTTGAAGGGTTGAGGGTTGGTGGTGGAAAAATTTACGGTGCGGATCGCCATTTGGTCGCGCGGGTTTCGAGTGCGGCGGTGGATTTCGTTTCCGGGTAAAGCAGGACGAGGTAGCGGATTGTGAACTTGTCGCCGCTTTGGTAAACCAGCGGTTCCTTGTCGAGCCCTTGAGTTGCCGAAAGGTAGGGGAACGCTGTCAGCATTGAGAAGAACTGGCCATCGCCGCGCGCGTTTGTTGGATGCGGGACGAGGGCGATCGTTGCGTTTAGAGCCGGGGCCGCGAAGGCCACCGAAGCCCACGGCGCATTGGAAATCTCCTGGCGACTCTTGGAAAGGTCCGGCTTGCGTCCGGCATAACTGTGATCCGCCAGTGAATCCAGTTCCTTGAGAAACCGCATTCCTAGCCCGTGATAGGTCGCCCCGGTGAGGGCGACTTGATTGGTCTTCTTGCCGACTTCGAATTCCGCCTTCCATTCCAGCGCCGACTCGCGCGCCGTCGCATCCACGGTCAGCGTCAGCGTGCGCTGTTCAATCAAGAGCGCGTGCGGTGTGGTGTCGGCCACGAAAGCGTCCTGCGGTGCGACCCAATGAATTAATTGTCGCAACGTCGCATTGTTGCCATTCGCACTGGCGGTGGTTTCCACCACGCGCTCGACGCCGTTGCCCGGTACTTCTTCCCAGAAGTTCAAGCCGTTGACCTTGATGGCGTACATCAATGCGTGGTGATGCAGATGATCAGACGGGGCGTCCCGCAAAATGTTCTGTCCGCCCGGGGCACTGAATTCGGCCACGTAAGGTTTGGCCTGGCGTGGATTAAACACGTAACGCAGCAGCGGCTGGCTTTGGTGCGTGACGATCCAGGCGTTGGTGGTAATGCCGGCATCGAGATGCAGCGCGGATTGCGCCGAGCAGAGCTTCGTGACGAACAGTACAACGACGAGCGAAGGGCAGAAGTTTTTCATGATGTCAGAGCACGATTTCTTCCTTCACCGCGTCGAACTTCGCGACCTTGTCCTTGAGCAGGCTCAGCAAGGCCATGTTCAGCGCCGCTTGCACGTGCAGGCCGAACTCCACATCGCTCACGGGCTTTGCGCGAGAACGAACGCAGCTCAGAAAATTCTCCCAGTGCGCCGCGGTGACGTCGCCCTTCTTCGCCGGAAAGACCTGCCGTTCACCCTTGCGCGGAATGACTGTGATGCCCTCGAAGCCCATGTTCCACTCGCCGGGGTTTTGCAGCGTGAGCGTGCCTTCGTCGCCGTGGATGGCCGGCTCGGTGACGTAGGCGTTGGCTAGCGTGCCCGTGACGACCACGGAAAGTTTCTCAGGATAGTCCAGGCACATGTTAAACGTGTCCGGCACTTCGCGGTCGTAGGTGTTGTATTTGAATATGCCGCCGGACGCGACGACGCGCGTGGGGAACTTCAGTCCGATGGCGCTGACGAACGGCGTGAATGTATGCGGGAACAAATCGGTGCATGGCCCGCCGGCGTAGTCGAGATACTTTCGCCAACTGAAGAACCGATCCAACGTGAACGGAACTTTCGGCGCGTCGCCGAGGAACGCCTCCCAATCCAGCTCCGGACCGGGCTTGGCCTCGGGATCAGGAATCGGCATGCGCTCGCCCCAATCGCCATAACGGAAAAAGCCAGCCGTGACGAGCTGCACGCGGCCCACCGCGCCGCCTTGCACCAGCTCGCGCACTTTCTGCCACGCGGGATTCGAGTTGCCTTGGTTGCCGATCTGCACGACGCGTTTGAGGCGGCGGGTTTCCTCGAAGAACAGCTTGCTTAGCTCGAACTGCGTCCAGTGGCCCATTGGCTTTTCGCAATAGACGTCTTTGCCCGCGCGGACGGCATCAATGGCCTGCGGCACGTGCAAGCGATCCGGCGTGGCAATGCAGACAACGTCCACCTTTTCGTCGGCGAGCAGTTCGGTGTGTTTGCGATAGGGCTTGCCGCCGCTGACTTTCGCCGCTTCGTCGAGGCGATACTTGTAGGCATCGCACACGGCGGTGATCTGGAGATTCGCGCCGGCTGCGATCAGTTTTTGCACCGTGCCGACGTGGCTGCGTCCGCGTCCACCCACGCCGACAAAGCCGACGCCGATGCGGTCGTTCGCGCCGAGCACGCGCGCGCGTGAAACGAAGGGGGCGGCGACGGCGAGACCGGCGGTGGCAAGGGCCGATTGCTGGATGAATGAACG
>CAYWCK010000570.1:0-3087 GCA_964456685.1 uncultured Bifidobacteriaceae bacterium
CGGAACCGTCGGTCGCGCCGATGAATATTAACCTCGATTGGAATGCCGAAAGGCCAATTCGCGTCGACACGCTCTACCACCAGTAGCGTGGAATTTTGGCTGCTCACTGATGCATTGAGGCGTTGCTTGGTGAGGTCTCAGACGGTGAATTGAGTATTCCTACCGGAATGCCTTGGCTCGCGATCAAGCGTAGCCGGACAACAGCAGCACTGGAGGCTTCGGTGAAATCTGCGACATGCTATTCCTGGAAATCTCCAACAGGCATCTCGGCAGGTAGCCTATGAGCGTCAAAATAGTTCAACCAAAAGAAACGTGACCGCATTAGCCAAGACGCTCCGGCTATTCGCACCAGCGATATTCTTTGACCTGCCAAAACCCCTTGAAAACAGGGGGTTTTAGCCCTCGAACACAGAATGCGAAAAGGCCGCTATTCTCACTTTTATTCTCACTTTGAATTCTTGAAAAATGGAAATGCCATCCGAACCATTGATTCCATTGGTTGCAATTGAAGTTGGTAGCGCGTACGGGAATCGAACCCGTCTTTCAGCCTTGAGAGGGCCGTGTCCTGAACCGATAGACGAACGCGCCAACCGAGTGCCCGGCATCTTAGAGCATGCACCGGTGGTGTCAATCAGCCGGAAGGGCTTGAAACGCGACCAGGGTAACCGGCGCCGGCGCGCGAGGGCCAATATCTGCAATTCACTCGCCCGGTGGCGCCGGGCCACTTATGCTGCCACGTATCACGAATGAGCCAGCCCGACTCGCGATGAGAATCTTTGCCGCCACGATCTTCACCAGCGCGTTCCTGTTGTTTCAGGTTCAACCCTTGATCGCCAAGTTTGTGCTGCCCTGGTTTGGCGGCAGCCCCACGGTCTGGACGACGTGCATGCTGTTCTTCCAGTTTTTTCTGCTGGTCGGCTATACTTATGCCCACTGGTTGTCGCAACGTCGCTCCCCCCGGACCCAGGCGCTGGTGCACATCGTGTTGCTGCTGCTGGCGCTGGCCACCCTGCCCATCGTGCCGGGCCCGGATTGGAAACCGCTGCCGGGACAAAGTCCGACCGGCCACATCTTGTTGTTGCTCACGGTCTGTCTTGGCTTGCCTTACTTCGTGCTCTCCTCCACCGGACCGCTGCTCCAAGCGTGGTTCAATCGGCTGCAACCGGGCACCATTCCGTACCGGCTTTACGCGTTATCCAATGCGGGCTCGCTGCTGGCGTTGATCACGTATCCATTCCTCGTCGAACCGCTGCTGACACGCCGGACGCAGGCCGAAATCTGGAGCTGGGCTTTTGCGGGTTTCGTGATGCTCGGCAGCGGATGCGCCGTGCGCCTCTGGCGCCACCACGCCACGGCCGGAGCAGCCACAAACGGACCGGCCTCGCCCGCCGCGGAGGCACAGCTTGCGCCGCCGACACTGGCGACGCGGGCGCTCTGGGTTTTACTGCCCGCATGTGGGTCCGTCCTGCTGCTCGCAATCACCAACAAGCTTTGCCAGGACGTGGCCGTCATCCCGTTTTTGTGGGTGCTCCCGCTGAGCCTTTATCTGCTGACCTTCATCATCGCGTTTGACCACTCCCGCTGGTACGCCCGCAGAATCGGCCTCACCGTGCTGGCCCTGGTGCTGGTTGGTTTCTGTTTTTTTCAACCCCACGAAAGCGAATATATGCTGACCAGCCAGATCAGCATTTACAGCGCGTTGCTCCTCCTTGGTTGCATGGTGTGCCATGGTGAATTGTACCGGCTGCGACCGGCGGCAAGTTCATTGACCGCTTTCTATCTTGCGATTTCCGCCGGCGGCATGGCGGGCGGCGTCTTTGTGGTGGTCCTCGCGCCGCGGATTTTTAATTCCTATGCGGAAATGGCCTGGGGTCTGTGCGGACTGCTGGCGTTGGTCGCCGCCGTTCTCGCGCGCGAAAGAACCGGCGGGCTGGTCAACGTTTTGGCCCGCCAAGCATGGGCCGGGTGGCTCCTCGCCGCGCTCGCGCTCGGTGGCGTCCTGTTCCTCCAAAATCGGGATGCGCAGCGGGGCGTGGTATTTGTGGCGCGTGACTTTTACGGCATTCAGCGGGTGACCGACGTGGCCAAAGACACGCCGCAACATGCCCATCATCTGCGACACGGAAACATCAACCACGGACTCCAATTCCTGGCACCGGAACTCGCCAGCGCGCCAACGGTGTACTACAACGAGCCGAGCGGGATCGGTCTGACGTTCGCGCACCTGCCGCAACAAACCAATCGCCACGTGGGTCTGATTGGCCTGGGGGCGGGAACGCTGGCCACCTACGGTCGTCCGGGCGATGTCTTCCGGTTCTACGAAATCAATCCCAACACGAAGCTGCTGGCGGAAACGCAATTCAGCTTCCTCTCCAATTCGGCGGCCCGAATTGAAATCGTGCTCGGAGACGGCCGGCTTTCGCTGGAGAACGAAGCGCCCCAAGCGTTCGACCTCCTGGTGCTCGATGCGTTCAGCGGCGACGCCGTGCCGATTCATCTGCTCACGCGGGAAGCGTTCCAAACTTACCTGCGCCACTTGAAAACCAACGGCGTGATCGCCGTGCACACCTCCAATCGCAACCTGGACCTGCTGCCGGTGGCTCTGGGCGCCGCGGCACAGTTTCAATTGGGCACGGCCTATATCTTCTGGCAGAAAGGGACCGCCTCGCTGCTCGCCGATCCCAGCGGCAACACGGGTGAATGGTGGCTCGAATCCTCGCGCTGGGTGCTCTTGAGCCACGCTGACACCTTCCTCCAATCCGAACCCATTTCGCAGGCGGCCACGCCCATTTACCCGAATGTCCAACCGGTGTTGCTCTGGACCGATGACCACGCGAGCTTGTTCAGTATCTTACGGTGAAACGCTGACTTCGCAGTCACCCCCCAACCTGCACTGACGAAGTTTTCCACCTAGAGCGGTTTCAAGCCGAATGATGCGTATGGAGAGTTTCTCCCTCACCCCGGCCCTCTCCCGCTGGGAGAGGGAGAATCTTTTGCCGCCTCAGATCAAGACGCGCGACGGGATTTGCACCAACCATATCGGAGGCGCGCACAGCGCTCGTCTGCGGTTCCCTCTCCCAGCGGGAG
>CAYWCK010000571.1:0-3082 GCA_964456685.1 uncultured Bifidobacteriaceae bacterium
CATCGCGCCGCGCGGGCAAACCGTGGACGCACGTCTGAAGGCGATCCTGGACGAGTTGCAGGCCCGGACCGCGGCCACGCGCCTGGCCGCGCGCGTCAGCGAGGAGCAGGCCCGGGCGGAACGCATCAAGGCCGAGGCGGAACAACTCCAGGTCAACGCGGAGGAATCGCAGGCGCTCGCCGCCGCCGCGCTCGCGAACGCCGAACAGGCGCGCCGCCGCAATCAATGGTTGCTGGCCGGATTGGCCGGAGCGCTGGTCGGCGCCGCGGCATTGGCGTGGCGACTGGCCCGCCGCAAGCGCGCCGTCAATTTGTTGCCCGCGCGGCTGGCGGGCGATGGCCTGCCCGCCACCGTGGTCTCGTGCCCTTCGTGCGACGAAACGCTGGTCATTCCCGGCACGCAATCCGCCACGGACGTGACGTGGCAGGAGCGCGCGCGCGCCGCCGAGGCGCGGGCGGAGCGGGCGCAGGCAGCCTTGCGGTCCGGGGCGTTTGCCCAGCTGAGCTTGTGGCTCAAACAGAATTTCGCCCAGCGCCTGCTGAGTGAACGGACCCAGATGTTGGATGCGCAGCAATCCGCCGCCGCCGATCTGGCGGAGTTGGAAAAGCGCCTCGATGAACTGCACACGCCGTTGCAGGAACGGTTGCGGGCTTACGAGAAGCGCGTGGCGGAACTGGAGAAATCGCTCGCGGCGAAGGGCAAGGAGAACCGTCAGTTGCTGGAGGCAAAAATCCAGCTGACCCGCAAGCAGATGGAAACCGAACGGGCGCGGTCGGAAATCCAGATGAACTGAGTCAGACCTCGGGCGCTTTTTCCTGGGTTCGCAGCGCCTGCTCGTAGCACTTCAAGGCTTCCTCGTAACGTTCCATCCGGTTAAACAGCCCGCCTTTGTGCAGATAGGCGATGGTCATCCCGCCGTCGGCGGCAATGGCGGCGTCGTAACACAGAATGGCTTCCTCGGAACGGCGCATTCGTTCCAGCGCTTCGCCCTTTTTAATGAGGGTCTCGGCGTGATTCGGTTCCAAGGCGAGGATTTCGTCAAAGCAGGCGATGGCGTCATCCACCTTTTCCATGTTAAGGAGCGACTGGCCCTTGGCGATCAACACCGCGATGCGATCCGGCTGCAACGGCGGCAGGCCGGCGGTAGTGGAACCAGTTTCGGTGGTGGCGTGCATGGCGCCGTTCTCCAGCGGAACGGTCGCGGTGTGCTCGATTTCGAGAATGCGTTTCTCCAACCGGTCCAGCGCGCCAAACAGACGGCTGCTGGCTTGATCCGCCACGGCGCTGCCTTCAGCGCCGCCCGGCAAGGCGCGCCGCGCGGCAAAGCCGGCTTGCGTCACCATGGAAAATTCCGTCAGCCGGCCCACGGCCCGCCATTGGAAGTAAGCCGTGAGCAGCATGGCCAGAAAGCCCACTGCCGCACACGCCCCACCGATGATGAGCATCAGGCGGTTGGCGCCTTCCAGTTGTTCCAACTCGCGCGCCCGCTGCGCCGAAAGCGTCTGCTCCAGCGTCTGCAATCGATCCGCAATGGCTTCGACACTTTTCGCGGCCGCGGCGGCGGCTTCCTGGCGGTTGCGTTCGATGGCGAGCTGCGCGGCGTGCATTTGTTCCTGCAATTGCAGGTAGCTGCGCAACGCCGCAGCGGAATTGGTGTCGCCTTCGGTTTTCAGGCCGGGCGTTTCGACGGCGTTGGCCTGGCTGTTCGCGGCGGGCGCGAGCAAGCAGGCCAAAGTCGTCGCCAGCACCGCCGCCGTAAGTCGGGGGTGGAAAGGGCGGACGAGGGAAGGCAGTGAGAATTTCATTTGCTGGGGACGTTGGTTGCGTTGGGCGCGGCCGCAGTTGCCTGGGCGACGCCACCCGTGGCGCTGGGAGTCCAGGAAATATTGAATTCGCGCACCAACTGGGCGGCGAGGGCATTCGTGCGGGCCACCTGGATCAGATCAACCGAAATGCTTTGCAGCTTGGCCTCGGTCTGGGGCGCTTGGGCGAGCACGGCGGAAAGCCGGCCGACGGTTGCGGCCTGATTGAGTTGCATCCGGCCGAGTTGCTGGCGTTGCTCGATTTGGCGCCAGAACCGCGCGCCGCCATCCACCACGAAGGCCAGGAAGACCACGAGGCAAACCCAGAACGGACTTCGCTGGGTGGCTTCGAGGACAGCACGCTCGCGTTCTTGATGATGGCTCATGGCGAAGCTGGCGTCGGTTTCTCCGCGTTGAAATTGACTTTTAAGTCCTGGCGGGCGAGCAACTCCCGAAGCGCCGGATCGTTCTGCGCGGCCTGGGCAATGCGCACGACGAGATTCTGCGCGGTGTTGTTGAGCTGCTGGGCGCGGTTGATTTCCGACTGGGCCTCATTGAGCGCGCGGCCGGCCGTTTCATTCATCCGCGCCAGCACCAGATTCGCGACGACGAGCGCCGCGCACAATCCGCCGGCACAATTCAAAATCAGGAACTTCGTCTTGCTCATCGAGTTGCTGGCGAGAGTGCGGCGTCCCCCCGACGATGTCAAGGAACTGAAAAGACGCTTTGCAATCGGTGCTTCCTGGCATAAAAATCAGGCGCGGTCGACGCATATACCATGACGATCCCTATTCCCAAAAACGAATCCCGCCGGCTCAAAGTCCTCTGGCAATACGACGTTCTGGACACGGTGCCGGAAGAGGTCTTTGACGACCTGACCGAACTCGCCGCCTACATTTGTGAAGCGCCCGTCGCGCTGATCTCCCTGGTGGATGAGGACCGGCAATGGTTCAAGTCGCGCGTCGGCGTCACCATCAAGGAAACCGCCCGGGACATTTCCTTTTGCGCGCACGCCATTCTGCGCCAAGGCCTGTTCATCGTGCCGGACGCCACCAAGGATCCACGCTTCCGCAACAATCCGCTGGTCACGGGACCACAAAAGATCCGTTTCTACGCAGGTGCGCCGTTGATCACCCCGGACGGCCAGGCGCTCGGCACCTTGTGCGTGCTGGACAAGAAACCGCGCTCGCTGCGACCGCAACAGGAGCAAGCCCTCCGCGTGCTCGCCCATCACGTCGTCTCCCAGCTGGAACTCCGCCGCCACGCACGCGAACTCCAGC
>CAYWCK010000572.1:0-3061 GCA_964456685.1 uncultured Bifidobacteriaceae bacterium
TATTCCCGCGAGCCGCAAAACGTAAAGATCGAGCAAAAGGCGATGACCGTCCCGACGGTGGAGCAGGTCTATTACGAGGTTGATCGTCGGTTCAAAATGGAACTGCTCACGCGGCTGATCGACATTCACGATCTCAAGTTGGGGATCATCTTCTGCAACACCAAGCGCATGGTGGACGATCTCGTCGATCATCTCGAAGCTGCCGGCTATCAAGCCGACCGCTTGCACGGCGATATGACGCAGCACATGCGCGATCGCGTGATGAACAAGTTCCGCAAGTCCGGGCTCGAATTTCTTGTGGCCACCGACGTTGCCGCACGCGGCATTGATGTGGACGATGTGGAGGTGGTGTTCAACTACGATTTGCCCTACGACGGGGAGGATTACGTGCATCGCATCGGTCGCACGGGTCGAGCCGGTCGCAGCGGGCGGGCGATTTCGTTCGTGTCGGGTCGCGAGATGTTTCAAATCCGCGTCATTGAGCGCTACACGAACACGCGCATTCATCGCGCACGGATTCCGACCGAAGCCGAAGTCGAGGAAGCGCGCGAAAATGTTTTCCTCGGCAAGCTGCGCGCGACATTGCAGAGCGGTGATTTCAAAAGCCAGGAACATTTCGTCGAGCGATTGCTCGAGGAGGGCTTCAGTTCCACGGACATCGCGTCGGCGTGCGTGACGCTGCTGCAAGCCGGCGAAGCGATGGCGACCAAGCCGAACACGGAATCCTACGAGCGGCCCGACCGACCGGAACGACCTGAGCGCGGCGGTTTCCGCGACGATCGTCGCGAGCGATTCGACGACCGGCGCGGACCGCGCTTTGAACGCCGCGAAAGAGCCGAGCCGCCGCGTCGGTATGAGGACCGCCCGCCGCGGCCCGTGGCGCGGCCGGCCGCGAAGCCTGCGCCCGCTGCCGACACTGCGCCGCCGCCGAAACCCGCCGCGAGCCCGCGCGTTGAGGCCAGGCCAGCGGCTCCGGTGGCGGCTCCGAGTTCCGCGGGGGCAGAAGCCGCGGCTCCACCGGCACCAGTGAAACCGGCGCCGGAAAAGACTTATTCCGACGAAGAAATCCTGGCCTCGGTTCAGAATCCCGAGCCGGGAGTGCGAAAGCCGCTTACGCCGAAGGCGCCAGCGCCCTGGCTCAACAAAAAGCGCGAGGAGAACAAACCTTTTGCCAAGGGCAAGCCGAGTCGCGCCACGCCGAAGCATCAGACCCGGCTTTGGATGAATCTGGGCGAAGAGCAAGACGTGAAGCCGATTGATGTCGTCAATGCGGTCGCGGGCGAAACGGGACTACCGGGCAAAGTCGTCGGCACGGTGGACGTGCGCGAGCGGCATCTCTTTGTGGATGTGGACAGCGATCAAGCGAACGGCATCATCGCGAAGCTGAACCGCGCCCAGATCAAGGGACACAAGGTAAAAGTGAAAGTGGCGTGAGCGAAGGCGAATCAACGAAATCCGTTGAGCGACTTTTCCCATTCGTGCTCCGCACGCGGTCGTTGCTCGTGGGCCGTGACACGTTGCGTCGCAGCAAGGGCAAGCTGCATTTCATTCTCATCACCCGCGATCTTTCCGCGAACAGCCGCGAACAGGTGCTAAAGGACTTCGCGCACTATCCGGTGGTCGAGCACTACACCGAGGCGGATCTGGAAAAATTTTTCCACGTGAAAGGAACAAAGGTCGTCGGCTTCGCGAAATCGGGTCTGGCGCAATCCATCTACGCCGAGTTGAAGCAACACCGAATCAACAAGCCTCCCCAGAAAGCGGAGCCAGCCAGTTAGGTCAGACTGCCGGTCCGTCGCAGCCGCATGACCGGCTCGGCTTTCTTGCGGGATTCAACGAGGTCCACCTCGAACTCCGCAACCCAGTCGTTGTCGCCCTCCGGATCAACCAGCATTTGTTGCACACGCCACGTCTTCTTGTCCTCGGACGGTATGACGTAAGTGTGCCGGACGTTGCGCGCTTCCGGCGTGAGCAGCAATTGGTCGTGGTCGGCGAGGTAGTCGTCCATCGCCTGGCCCAGCCGTTCCGGCGTCCAAGTTTCGCCATCGACGTCCAACGGTGAATCCATGTGCGCGATGGCTTGCTCGTAATCGCTGATGACCAAACCGCGCAGGAAGGTGAAGATGCGATTGCGGATTGCGGCGGTGAACGCCTTCGTGTCGCGCGTGACATCCGCGGCGGCTTCTTCTGCACCGGGTGGGCGAATCTCCTTCGCCTCCGCGCGCTGGTAATTCGGATCGCGCATCTTCTCCCATTCGTCGAGCAGACTGCTGTCCACTTGCCGGATCATCGTGCCGAGATAGAGTTCCATCTCGCGGACCTGCTCGTTCTTCGCCGCGTCGGGGACGGTTTGCGCCAGCACCTTGAACACGCTGTTGAGATGGCGCAGCAGCAATCCCTCCGAGCGCTGGAGCTCGTAATCGCGAATGTAATCGGCGAACGAGCGGAACGTTTCAAACATCTCGCGCGCGATGGACTTTGGCCGGATGTTCTCCTGGCCCACCCACGGATGTTTGTCGGCGAAGGCGTTGAACGTGGAGTAAACAAACTCGCGATTCGGCTTCGGATACTCCAACTCCTCGAGCTTCGCCATGCGCTCGTCGTACTCGATGCTCTCGGCCTTCATCTGCGCGACAGCCTGGCCCTTCACCTTGTCGAGTTGCTTGCGCAGGATGACCTCCGGGTTCTCGAGAATGGATTCCACGAGCGTGAGCAGCACGAGCGCGTAATCCTCCTGCTCCGGGTTCACCAGCGGAATCGTCTCCAGTAGGTAAAGCGAAAGCGTCTGGTCCATCGAGAAATCGTCCTGCAATTCGACGTTCACGCGGAGCTTCTGCCTGCCCTTGTTTGGTTGACGCTCGCCCTCACCCCGGCCCTCTCCCCCGGGGAGAGGGGCAGGGTGAGGGCGGACGACATTCTCACTCCTATTCGGATCAGATGGAGCGGACTCACGTCCGCTGCTACACGTGTCAGGAGGGAGAATCTCAATTATCTTCCGCTCCACCAGCGCGCGGAACAACTGCCAGCCGCGCTTGCGATGCGCATCCTTCGCCTTGTCCGA
>CAYWCK010000573.1:0-3052 GCA_964456685.1 uncultured Bifidobacteriaceae bacterium
ACCTTGTTGGTTCGCAAACGCCTTACAGCGGCAATGGCTACATGGGCATCTTCACTTATTCGGTTTACGGCACGAATCCCGTGCCCGGTTACCGCGAATACATCGAAACGCCGCTGCTCTCTACGCTGCAAGCCGGCACGACGTATCAAGTTTCCTTCCGCGTCAGCCTCGCGGATTTCTCCGGCTGGGCGATGTCGGAAATCGGCGCGCATTTCTCCATCGGCCCCGTCACAGGCAACACGCAAGGGCCGCTCAACTTGACGCCGCAGGTCGAAAATCCTTCCGCCAACCTGCTGACCTCGACGAACGGCTGGATGCTCGTTCAAGGAACCTTCGTCGCGGCAGGCGGAGAAAACCACATCACCATCGGCAACTTCCGCAGCGACGCCAACACCACGGCCACGACCGCGTGGGGCACGAACCATTCGTACTACTACATTGACGACGTCGCCGTCACGCCGCTCTGCTCCTTCACGAACAAGACCGTGTTGTGTGGCAGCCAGTGGCGATTTTCTTTCCATCTTCGTGACGACAAACTGGACCACCGGAACCTGTCCCAGGACGCACACGCGCGTCTGGACCATCTACGACGGCTGCGCCAACTCAATCACGGCCACGCAATCCGTCACCGAACTCGATTTCACGCCGCCGATGCTGCTGTGCAATGGCGTGAACATGGTGCCGAATGGCGATTTCGAAAATTATTTCGCGTGTCCGCCAGCGTTTTCGTTCCTGAGTTATGCCCAACCATGGACCGGCTGGAGTTCAGAATTCTTCCACGCCTGCGCGCCGTTCGCATCGGGCGTTTCCGTGCCGGGGAATTTTATCGGCAATCAGACGCCGTATTCCGGCTCGGGCTACGGCGGCTGCTACGTTTATTTCAATACAGGCAACGTCACGAATTCCAATCGCGAATATCTGGAGACGCCGCTGATCGCGCCGTTGATCGCCGGCATGCAATACCAGGTTTCGTTCCGCGTGAGCCGCGCGGATAATTGCACGCACGCTATCGCCGAAATCGGCGCGGCTTTTTCCACCGGCAACGTTTCGAACTACTTCGCGCTGACACCTCAGGTCGTGAATCCATCCGCCAACATCATCACGTCGGCGACGAACTGGACGCTGATCGCCGGCACCTTCACCGCCACCGGCGGCGAAAACACGCTCACACTCGGCAACTTCCTCCAAGACGCGAACACCACCGCGCAGTTCATGGGGCCGGCGCCGGTCAACAACACTTCCTATTACTACTTCGACGACGTGAAAGTCATCGCCGTCTGCACGAACATACCCATCAAGACCGTGGCCTGTGGTGCGCCGTGGAATTTCGATCCCGCGCCGATCGGCGTGGACCTGTGCAGTGGCAGCAACGTCACCGTCACCGTCGCCAGCACGGTCACGAATTCGACCTGCCCGGTGAATGCTGTTCGCACCTGGACGCTGACCGATACCTGCGGTAATTCCACCAATTGGAGCCAGACCGTGATCGCCTCGACCAACGGCGGCGCGCTGTCCGTGAATTGCGATTGTCTGATGGATTGGGCGATCCCGTATCTCAGCACCAACGCGTGTCAGGGCTTCGTGCCGAATCTTGCCGTGCTCGCGAACTCGCCGTGCATCAGCAACAACTGCGGCACGCTCAACATTGCGCAGAACCCGCCGCCCGGAACGCCGGTGGGCGCGGGCCAGACGAACATCACGGTGAAGATTTCCAACTGCGCGGGCCTCACCAACACCTGCATCCTGCCGTTCTACGTCAACGCGCCCGCACCGACGATCACCTGTCCGCCGCCCATCGTCGTCATCGGCTGCCGCACCAATAACACCGCCATCGTGAACTTCGCCGCCACCGCCGTCGGCAATGCTGGCCCGATCGTTTATTCGCCGCCCTCGGGCAGCGTCTTCCCGCTCGGCACAACGTTCGTCACCTGCACCGCGACGAGCAGTTGCGGCGGTATGGCTGTCTGCGGATTCAACGTGACCGTCAAACCGCCGCGCCGCATTTGGGACTGCATCACGAAGATCATTGGGATCAAAGTCGATCTACCGCCGCCCGTGGGCCGCATCATTCACCGGCCGGACTTCCCGGATGGCGGCAAGGGCGTGGACCTGGCCGACTTCAGCGGCACGGAGGGATTGCGCTTCGATCTGGGGCCGGCGGAGAAGTTCACTTTCAGCACCATGCTGGATTTCAACGCGCCGACGAATGGAAGTTTCGAACTCCGCCTGCCGCCGGGCGGCGGTTCAATCCTGAGCACACCACTCGTGCGCTTCGAGCGCGCGCCCGAAACGAACAGTGCTTGGAATGTCCGCCTCGCGCCGCAGATCGTGAGCGATCCGGCGGCGAAGTTCCACGCAGTGGCGATCAACCAGGATGGCAAGTTGTTCGACTCCGTTAACGTGGATCGCGACGCACTCGACACGAATGTGTTCGCGCGAATCGAGCTGATGAACGGCGCGACGAGCAGTGTGATGACGGTAACGTTCGACCTTGTCACTCGTGAAGTCAGCATTGGCCTGCCGCAGTGTAACTGGACTCCAAGCGCGCGGCATAAAGGCTGGGATGGTTGCATTTATGGAAATCCGCGCCCGCGACCCACGGGCACCAACAAGACCGCGCGTGTCATCATCACGCCACCACAGACGCCACCATCACCGCCCGTCACCGAACTGAATCTGACCATGAGCAACCTGGACACGCTGGCGTTCGACAATCCGTCCATCACGATGTCCGGCCGCAAATGGAGCGACGGCCACGTGACTTTGATGAAAGCCTACGACGACGGCGACGAGCGCGGCATGGAGTTCTTCGCGGACGCCGACGGCGGTGGCGTGGAAACCGAACTCGGCCACGCGGCGAGCTTCTTCGTGCGCATGACCCCGCGTGATAACAGCGGCCTGCCGCCGGCGGAACAACAATTCTCCATCCGCGGCTGGCCACCGGGCACGACGACCAATCGTCCGCCGCCACCGGTGATCAACGTCCGCCTCGCTCCGGACAACAGCGGCTTGGGTGGTGTGGAACTGGGTGCGAACTTCGTGGATTGGGGCG
>CAYWCK010000574.1:0-3030 GCA_964456685.1 uncultured Bifidobacteriaceae bacterium
AATAGCGGGTTGCCGGCTGGTGTCATTGCTCACGCAGCAACCAACGGGACGGGATCGACGTCAACGGCAACGGTTCGCTCGTGCTGAACAACACGCTCGCCGGAAATAATTCGCTGGGCGGTCCGGGCAATGTCGCTCTTGGCGTTTACGGGACGGCGAACCGGATCGAAGGCAATCACATTACCGTCAACAACGGAGGCTTTGGCATCTACGGAAACATTTCGGGATTCACCAATAACATCGTGGTGCGCAACTCGGTGATGGGAGCGGGGGTCAATAATTACTCGATCATCAGCGGCAACATCGTCGGCCCTTTCATCAACGTGACGGGCACGATTACCAACGCCAATCCGTGGGCGAATTTCTCGTTTTGAAGTCGCTTTGCTTGAGGTTGAGGGCACGACTGTGTCTCCGGCCGATTATTCCGGGTCATAACCGCGTGTGCTCCCGTCGCTGCTGCGCGAAAGAGCTTCAGCAGATTACGGCTGATCCGGAATCTCCGGCTCGACCAGTTGGTTCAACAAGGTGAGCGATTCCTGCCAGCCGAGGTAGCAGAACTCGACGGGGATCATCGCGGGAATGCCTTCCTGCGTGATGCTCACTTCCGTGCCGCACATTACCTGCTTCAACGTCACCGTGGTGATCATCTCACCCGGCAGATTCGGATCATCAAATCTGTCGGTGTAACGCAGGAGTTCATTCGGTTTGAGTTCGAGATACTTTCCGCCAAAGGAGTGGCTTTTCTGCGTGTTGAAGTTGGTAAAAGACATTTTGAACGTGCCCCCGACCTTGGCGTCCAGATGATGGACCTTGCCCGTGAAGCCATGCGGCGGCAGCCATTTGGCCATGGCGTCGGCGTCCAGAAAGGCGCGATAGACCCGCTCGGGTTTGGCGCGAAGGACGCGGTGAAGCCTTACAGTGTTGGTTTGGTTGGCGGTCATATATTTTTCTTGGTATGGACTTTCAACACTACGACGAACGGGATGGACGTGTTAGGACATCCCAGCACATAAAAGTGCAAAACCATCCAGTTCAACCTGCCTTGGCCAAATCCAGGAATACGATGATGGAAGGATTTCCCACAGGCGTGTAGTGGCCGGTGAAATTTAACCTCCCCGATTGCCGATTGACCCGGAAAGCCGTGACGTTGTCGGCGCGCTGGTTGCAGCAATAGAGAAATTCGCCACCGGGACTGAAATTGAAACTGCGCGGATAGTTGCCCCGCGTCCATTCTTCGCCAACGAACTTCAAGTCGCCATGCCGCCCCACCGCAAAGATGCCGATGCTGTCGTGGAGACGATTGCCGGCATAAACGAATCGGCCGTCCGCGGAGACTAGAATCTCCGAGCAGAAGTTGCTGCCCGCAAAGCCTGGCGGCAGGCTGGATAGGGTTTGACGCGCCGTCAGACCACCTGTTGCGGCGTCGTAATCGAAAAGGGCGACCGTTGAACCTTCTTCCTGGATGGAGTAGAGCCAGCGACCGTTGGGGTGAAAATGAAAGTGTCGCGGGCCGTCACCGGGCGGAAGCGCCACGGCGGCGGGATGGTTGGGTGTCAAAACGCCCTTCGCCGCGTCAAATTTCCAGAGGAATATTTGGTCGAGCGCATTGTCGGCATGAAGAACAAAGTTGCCCGAACGATCCGCTTGGATCATGTGGGCATGCGTTCGATCGTGTCCGCTGAAAGCAAAACTACCGCGGGGCGCGTTGGTAGCCCGGGTGGGGCCGATTTTCCCGGCATCATTTTTTACGTCCGCGGCTTCACCCAGTCGCCCGTCGGCAAGAACCGGCAATACCGCCACGGAGCCGCCAAAATAGTTGGCGACAAACAGAAATCTTCCCGAGGGATGCAAACTCACATAGGTCGGACCGGCGCCACCGGAGCGCACGGTATTCAACAGCTTTAGTTGTCCGTCAGTCCGGTCGATCGCAAAGGCGCTGATCGTCCCCTGCTTGTCCTCACCGATGCGGTCCGTCTCGTTGGCCGAGTAAAGGTTGGTGCCCGCGGCGTTCACGGTCAGGCAGCTCGGGCTCGTGCCCAATTCGTAAATCCCGACCGGCGTCAGAACGCCGGTCTTCCGGTCCATTTGCAAAATGTGAATTCCGCGACCATTCCCCGGCGGGAGATCCACCTGCGTTGGCAGGACATCGCGCAGCGGTGAGCTGAAGGTGCCAACGTACGCCATCAGCGGACGTCTGTCCGGAGCCGCGGCCGCGCGAAATGGATTCGCAATCAGAGGCGCGCCCACGGCAAACACAGCGGAGGTTTTCAAAAAGGCGCGCCGGCCAAAACTTCGTGGGGGAGTGAACTGGTGCATTGTCGGGAACCACGATAGGCACGAACCGCCTGGCGGTCCATAGAATCTCTCGGGCCTCCCGCATGAGTGGTAACAAGTGCGGAAGGGGTTGCTTGCCGACAGTGATTAAGAATGCTCTATTGCGGAGATGGCACAGTCATATCCAACCCTCATTCCCGGGCTGCGCAGCCCGTTCGATCAAGTCAACGGAGTCGTCTATTTCGGCCGCATGTTGGACAAGATGCGGCTCGCGGCGGCGGGGAAGTTGCCGGAAGGCTGGCAGGCGGCACGCGGCACAAGCATGAAAGGCAGTTTTGACTGGCGCTGCTGCCAGTTCCTGAAGATTGATTATTCCGCGCTCGAAGCCGAAACGCTCAAGGGCGATAAGGGCGATGCGGATTTACTCGAGTGGGCGTACGCGCACGGTCGCCGTCCAAACGAGCAGGAGATCGAGGTTTGGAATGCGTTCATGACCAAGCGCGGCTGGCGCGATGCCGGCACACAACGCTTGAACGAACGCCTCGCGGAGATCGGACTGCCAGCGGGCACGGTGCAAACAATGTTTGAGTTCATTGACGTGGATGAGGGGCGACGCCAACCCGGTGCGGGGCAATAATTCTCAGCTAATTTTTCTTCAGTCGCCCGCATTCAGGGAAGCGGGCGATTCCGATCGTGTTACTGCCACCGTGGTGGCGACGGTTGATCAATCCACGAATCAAAACAGGCGCATGACCT
>CAYWCK010000575.1:0-3023 GCA_964456685.1 uncultured Bifidobacteriaceae bacterium
AATTGCAGCAGACCGCCGATAAACCCACTCGAGAGATACAAGCCCAGAAAATTGCGCGTGCCGAGGTAGGATTCCATCGGACGGGCAAAAAAGAACAGGGCAATGGAGTTCAAGGCCAGGTGGCTCAGGCTGCCGTGCATAAACTGAAAAGTTATCAGTTGCCAGAGGTAACCGTGCTTGAGGCCGTAGAGACTCAAGCCGCCGTACCTGAAAAAGCCTTCGCGGAGGCTTTCGCCGCCGACATTCTGGGCGATAAAAACCAGGATATTCAGGATGAGGATGACAAGCCACGCTGAGATAGGCGGCAACGAGCCAAATCGTCCAGCCGACTCCTCACGCATGTAATCGCGATCTTCTAACATTTCGGCGTGAACGTAGTGGTGGCCGCCGGCTTTTTCAACGTGGTTTTGTCCCCGACACCAAATTCCGGCCCGTCGATTGGCGCGCTTCCGCGGGTGGAGAGTTGTCCTCCCGAGGTGGTCGGTAGGACGACAATCGTGCGCCCCTCCGGGCGGAGCGAAGTTAGAAGCTCTTGAATTGCCGTGCCCCGCGTGAGTAGCGCTGTGGAGAGGGCGTCGGTTTCGGTTGCGGAAGGCAAAACCACTGCCGCCAGCAGCGCCGCTTCCGTCGGCTGTGCGGTGCGGGGATCAAGGACGTGGCCGAACGTTTTGCCATCGGCATTGAACGAACGACCCCACACGGCCGATACGGACAGGGCTTCATCGCGCAGCTGGATGGCGGGCAGGGTGGGGAAGTCCCGGATCGCGCTGGCGGGCGGCGGATTTTCCAGCGCGAGCAGCCAGTGCGGCGCGTCCGGCGGATGGCCCAGCGCGTACGTTGTGCTCGTCCCGCCATGAATCAAGGCGCTGGTGACGCCGGCGTCGCGCAAGATTTCCGCCGCGCGCCCAACGGCGTAGCCTTTGCCAATCGCGCCGAGATCGAGCATGACTCCGGCGCGGGCAAACCGCACGGTTGAGTCAGTGGGATCGAGCAGCACGTGATGCATGCCGACTTGCTCGCGGGCCGCGGCGATTGCTTCCGGCGCCGGCAATTGCCCGCGGTTATTCGTGAACCCCCAGCAACGCACCAGCGGACCGACCGTGATGTCAAATGCGCCGTCCGTTTCAGCGGAGAGCATTTGCGCCTGCTGCAAGAGGGCGAAAAGTTCCGGCGTTACGCGTACGGCTTCGCGGGCGGCGCGGGCGTTGAGTTGCGCGATCTCGCTGGCAGGGCGGTAAAGGCTGAGTTGGTTCTCGAGTCGCGCCACTTCGTCGAGCGCCGCTTCGCCGGCGGCGCGCAGGGCGCTCACATTCTCGCCGTGCAGCAAAATCTCGAAGCGGGTGGCCATGGCGTTCCGCGCGAGCGACACGGTTTGCATGGCGGAAATCTCAGGCAGGCTTGTGCCACCAGAACATGCGTTCCAAACCGGTGCGGTTCGGGTACGAGCGCGGCACCCAGTCAGTCTTCAACTTTAGAAACGGGGAGAACCGCTCGACGATCTCGTCGCGCGTCGTGCCGAAGGGCGGGCCATCTTTGTCCGGAATCAAATAATTCACCGCGAGATAATTTCCACCCGGCTTCAGCCAGCGCTGAATGGCCCGCACGTAGAGTTCGCGATCGGCGGGCGAAATCGCGCAGAACAGAGTGTGTTCGAAAATCCAGTCGAACGGGAACGGCGGTTCGTCCCGCAAAAAATCCGCCAGCCGAAACTCCGCGCGCAAACCATTCGCCTGCGCTCGCTCGGTGCTGAGCCGGATCGCACTCGGTGCAATGTCGTAACCGTAAACGCGAAAGCCGGCCTTGGCCCATTCGCACGCGTCGTGGCCGGTGCCGCCGCCCGGCACGCAGGCGGTTGCGCCGGGCAGACCGGGATTCGCCGCCAGAAAATCCACGAGGCCGGGTGAGGGCGCGCCTTTTTCCCACGGCATTTCGCCGGACTGATAACGTGCCTCCCATTCGTGCTGGTTCATGCGATTACTCCGTCAGCCAGGTGAATCTCCCGCGGCGCGCGCGTGGCGACATGATTGTCGTGCGTGGCGATGATGAGCGTCGTGTTCCGCTCGGCGCGTAACTGGAGCAGCAGATCCATGATTTCTCCACCGGTGCGCGAATCGAGATTGCCGGTTGGTTCATCGGCGAGAATCAACTCCGGTTCGTTGATCAACGCGCGCGCAATGGCGACGCGCTGCTGCTCACCGCCGGAAAGTTCGAACGGCTTGTGTTCCATGCGTTCGCCCAAGCCCACGCGTTGGAGCAACTCGCGTCCGCGTCGCTCGGCTTCCGGCGCGGGCACGCGCGCCATGCGGGCGGGAATGCAGACATTCTCCAACGCATCGAGATCGAGCAGCAGGTGATACGCCTGGAAAATGAAACCGACGCGCCGGTTGCGTAGCGTCGCGAGTTCGCTTTCGCCCAACTCGGCCAGATTGCGGCCAGCGAACCAGCTTTCGCCCGCGTTGGGGGCGTCGAGTCCGCCGACCAGATGGCGCACCGTGCTTTTGCCCGCGCCCGACGCGCCGCGCAAGGCGATGAATTCGCCCGCCGCGATGTCGAGCGTCACGCCGCGCAGGACGTCCAGCTTGCGCTGGCCCATCGTGTAGGATTTGGTGACCGCTTTCGCGGCGATCAGCGGCTCACTCATTGCGCAACGCCTCCACGGGATTGAGTTTGCTCGCGTGCCGCGCCGGAAACCACGCCGCCAGCAGGCAGATGATCATCGAGCCGCCGCAAATGACCGCGATGTCCGCAGGCAGCACGAGCGCGGGCAATTCGCTGAAACCGTAAATGCTCGCGGGAAATAATTCCGCGCCGGTCAACCGCCGCATCGTGTGCAGGAAGGGATTGCGATAGTGAACCAGCAGCAAACCGGCGGCGAGACCCGCGAGAATTCCCAACACGCTCACGATCAGGCTTTGCGCGAGGAACACCATTTTCACCTGGCGGCTGGTGGCGCCCAGCGCCTTCATCATACCGATCTCGCGCGTCTTCATCATGATGAACGTGATCAGCGTGCAGGTGATCCC
>CAYWCK010000576.1:0-3018 GCA_964456685.1 uncultured Bifidobacteriaceae bacterium
ATGGTTGCATCCAGTTGCGCCACGCGGTCGTTGATCGTGCCGGTGTACGTGGCGTTGAGAATCGAGACGTTCACCGGTAGTGCCGGCGCGGTTTCGACTGGTGGAGCTTTCTTGGATTTCGCCGGCGCCGCGTTCGCAGTCGTGGCCAGGGCGAGCACGCCAATCACGAGCAGCGTCGCCACGGCGGGCGGAATCACGGGCGATGGCGCGATTTCCACCGCCGGCGTTTCCGACGCGCTGCGCGGCCAGAATTTCCAGATCAACCACGCAATGACCGCGACCAGCACCGCCGGCATACCGACAATCAGCGCGTCATGCAGCGCGTGCCATTGAATCAGCAGGCTGAACACCGAGCCGAGCATCAGCACGAGCGCGAGCGTGAGAAGGAAGCTGTTGCGGCGACCGCGCCACTGCCACCACCACGCCATCAGGCCGACCACGAACGCCGCGACCTGCCCGGCCATCTGCCGCTGCTGGAACGTGTGCAGCGACATGATGCTCGCCGAGATGCTGAGCGGTTCGTCGCGCACATTGAGAATCTTGGTGAACAGCAGCGCGTTGCCGGTGCGCGGGATTTCGATGCGGATGCTGCGTGGGCCGCCGGGCTTGGCCGTGGGCGTCGTCGCCGCCACCGCTGGAGTGGCGGCTGGCTGCGCGGGGGCATTGAGCTGGTGCTGCATGATCGCCTGTTGTTGCGCCAGCGCGGCGACTTCGTTGGGCGAGTTGAATTGCAACAAACCGCGGTTCGAGATTTCGCCAAACTTACTCGCGCTCATGCCTTCGACGTGGCCGTCCGCGAAGAGCACGCTGCACTGGCCATTGAACATCGGCGAATAGGCGAGCACGGATTCCGGTTTCAAACTCGCTTCGGGCAGGCCGTTGCCGAGGTAGATTAGTCGTTCACCGGTGGCGACGTCGTAAGTAATCTTGTCTGTGTTCAACTCGTTCATCATGTCCGCGAAAGACGTGGGTAGTTTTCCACCGTTGTCGCCCGCGTACAGCCGCGCGGCCACACCGATTTGTTTCAGGTTGTTGGTCGTGTTGATGCGTTGCGCCCGCGACTTCGCTTTTGAAAGCGCCGGCAACATCATCGCGCCGAGGATGGCGATGATGGACGTGACAATGAACAGCGTGATGACGCCGTTCCAACCGCGGCGCACGGCCGAGACGACGAACATCACGACGAGCGCGGTCAGGAAGGCGAGCACGAAAAAGCCCGGGCCAATCTCGCGCAACACCGAGGCGTAGAACGACAGGAATTGCTTCCACGCATCGAATAGGTCGTAGGTCGTGCCCTGCGCCACGTTCATGCTGCCGGCGAAACCGGAGAGCCGCTTCGTGGCCGGCGTGTAGAGTTGCCATTCAGCGTAAGTGTTCGGCACGTCCGTCTGCGGCGCGCGCAACGTGAGCGCCTGCGACCAGTTCGCTTTCGCCATGATGTTCGTTTGCGCGTAAACGATGTCCACGGCGAAGGCCTCGTCGCGATTCGCACCGCGCGGGAGCGGGACGAGCAGCCAGTCGCTGTCGCGCTCGGGCTTGGCGGGCTGACCGTTCACGTAGCAACTCCAGAACTCGGCTTTCGCCGGCAGCAGGAAGCGCTGCGATTGCTTGTCGTTGTTCTTCACCATGAACGTCGCTTGCGTGAGCAGTTCGCCCGCGTCCGTCAGCACGCTGGTGAGTTGCGTGCGGTCGGCCACGGCGGAAAGCACGGAGGATTCGGCGTAACGTTTCACGTCCACCACGAGGTTATAGCTGCCGCCGGTGTATTGGTAGGCGAGCAGCACGGACCGAGAAATCATCGCGCGATCCGCGGCGGCGAGTTCCGCTTCATCCACGCGCCGTAATGGTGGGACAGGCGTCTCGCCTGTCTCCCTCGTCACCGTGCCACGAGCAGGCGGGACGCCTGTCCCACTACCCGGCAGCTGGGCTGTGATTTTTAGACTCGCGGCAGTGGTGATCGCCACCGAGCCAGTTTCGCGCTCCACATCCAGCGCATGAACACCGGCGAGCGGCAGCGTCGCGCCCTGCGGTTCAAATTGGTAATCGTACGTGACGACGAGTGTGTAGCCGCCCCAGGCTTTTTCCTGCAAGCCGATGGTCCAAATGACTTCGTTGGTGGCACTGGACAGGCGAGACGCCTTTCCCACCATTTCCTTCCGGCGAATGTTCGGGCCGGTGAACTCGACGTTCTTCCACGTCGCCGGGACGCTGACGCGAAATTCTTGAACGCCTTGATTGATGAGGCCGTAACGAATCGTCGCGCTGCCGCCGACCAGGCCGTCGCCAATCGTGACGAGGTTGAAAATCTCCGCGACCACACGCGCGGCGAGGCGTTCAGCGCTCAGCGAGAGTTTCCAGTCCGCCGCGTCTGCCGCGTAGGCAAGGAGTTCATCAAGTAGGACAGGCGTCGCGCCTGTCTCATAATTAATGGAGTTAGAGACAGGCGCCACGCCTGTCCTACGCGGCAACGACCGTAACGGGATTTCGCGCAGCCCAATCAGTTCCGCGGTCTTGAGTTGAATGCCAGCGGCCGAACCAGCACCAACGTTCGCCGTTTCCTTCGTCGCACTGGTGACGCGCAGCGGCGCGATGGTGATTTGCGACGCGAACTCCTTCAACGGTTGCTCCAGTTGCACCTCCAGTTTGCGCGAGCCGAGCACGCGGTTCGTGAAGCTCACGCGCAATTTACCGTCGGCGATCTTCCAATCTTCCACGCCTTCGCCGCGCACGTCCGCGACCACGAAGCCGGGCTGCGGCTGCAACTCGATGTTGTAGATGCCGGCCTTCTCGACGTTGAGTGTGAGCGCGTGCGTGGCGAGCAGGCGGGTTTCTTCGAGGCGTGCCGTGGCGCGGTCGTTCGCGGTGACGACCGGCTCGATGCGTTTGAGCCGGAGCGCGAGCGCGAACGGCCGCGCGCTGAATCGGTACGCCGCGAGCGATCCGGCCGCGGCGTTGACCTGGCGCAGCCCGGTGGCCGAATCGATCTCCACCTGCATGTCCTCGGCACTCAGATTGAAC
>CAYWCK010000577.1:0-3015 GCA_964456685.1 uncultured Bifidobacteriaceae bacterium
TCGTCAGCCGCGTGTGCGCGAGTTCCTTGTCCGCCATGAACCGCGGGAGCACGCCGATGACTTTCCCGCCGCGGGCCAGCACCGCATCCGCCACCACGCCCATCAAGCCGACGTGCGAACCGCCATAAACGAGTTCGATGCCGCGCGCCGCAATGGCTTCGCCCAGTTCACGCGCGGCGTCCGCAAAGACGGGCGCGTGGCCGTGATTCGAACCGCAAAAGACGCAGAGCCGTTTCATGGTCAGGCGTTGAGTGCCGCCAGGCGCGCCTCCATGTCGTGCGTGATGAGGGGATCAATCATCGGATCGAGATCGCCGTCAATGAAGCTCGCGAGGTTGTAGAGCGTGACTTCGATGCGATGATCGGTCACGCGGTTCTGCGGGAAATTGTAGGTGCGGATTTTTTCATTCCGCTCGCCGGTGCCGACCTGATCTTTCCGTTGCGCGGCGTATTTGGCGTTCTCCTCGGCTATCTTGCGTTCGAGCAGGCGCGAGCGGAGCACGGTCATGGCCTTGAGCCGGTTCTTTTGCTGGGAGCGTTCGTCGGCGCAGCGCACGATGAGGCCGGTCGGCTTGTGGATGATCTGGACGGCGGAGTCCGTGGTATTGACGCCCTGGCCGCCTTTCCCGGAAGCGCGGCAGCAGTTGATCTCGACTTCGTCGGGTTTGATCTCGATGTCCACTTCCTCGGCTTCGGGCAACACCGCCACGGTGGCCGTGCTGGTGTGGATGCGGCCTTGCGCCTCGGTGGCAGGCACGCGTTGCACGCGGTGCACACCGCTCTCGTATTTCATCCGCTTGAAAACATCAGCGCCGGTGATTTCAAAAACTACCTCCCTGAAGCCGCCGAGGTCGGAAGGATTGGAATCAACCGGCTCGACTTTCCAGCCGCGCGCTTCGGCGTAACGATTGTACATGCGGAACAAGTCCGCCGCGAACAAGGCGGATTCGGAGCCGCCGGCACCGGCACGGATTTCCACGATGGTATTGCGTGAATCCGTCGGTTCAGGGGGCACGAGGCCAAATTGCAGGATTCGGGCGAGCCGCTGTTCCTCGGCTTCGAGGCGGGCGACTTCTTCCTTGGCCATCTGGCCGAGTTCGGACTCCGCGGGCTCACTTTTCAGTAGCACACGATTCTCCTCCAAATCGGTGAGCGTCTTGAGGAATTCCGAGCCGGCCGCCACCAAGTCCTTCAGGCGGGCATATTCTTTTGAGAGTTCCTGCGCGCGTTGAGGATTGTCAAAGACCTTCGGATCACTCAGCGAGGCTTCCACCTCGGCAAAGCGTCGGCGAAACTTTTCGATGTGCGGGCGGAAATCCATGATCAAACCCGAACGCGGTCCGGGCAGGGGAAAAGAAAACCGCCCGCGCTCCGTGCGGACGGAATCGCGGGCGGTTTTGGGAGAACAGCTAGGCCTTCTTCTTCTTCTTGGAGGCGGCAAACGCCTCTTGGGCGGCCTGGGTCTTGGCGGCGCGTTGTTGGAACTTGTCCACGCGACCGGCGGTGTCCACGAACTTCTGCTGACCGGTGTAAAACGGATGGCAAACGTTGCAGATGCCCACGATGATGGTGGACTTGGTGGAGCGGGTCTTGATGATGTTGCCGCAGGCGCAACGGATCTCCGCGTCCACGTATTTCGGATGAATGTCTGCTTTCATAAAAGGCCGCGCAAGATAGCAACTGCGACCCGGATGACAAGAGCGAATTTGAGGGCGGCAGGCCCATTCGTGAGGAGGCGAGCGCGGAGCGACAACCGTTACCAGAGCCGACCTAGCCATCTGGCTAGTTTTCGCGCACAGGCTATCCAAGTCGCCGGTGATGAGATAATTTGGCCCGCAGCGGCAGCCGCCCATGACTATGCGACACTTTCCGGTCTTCCTTGCGATTTTAATCTGCAGCCTTGCTTCACTGTGCCCGGCGACCATGCGGGCGGAAACGGGTTGGAGTCTGGTCTGGGCGGATGAATTTTCGCAGCCGAATGGAAGTTCACCGGATCCGGCGAAGTGGGTCATGGAAACCGGGGGCGGCGGTTGGGGTAACAGCGAATTGCAGTACTACACGGCGCGGACAAACAACGCGCGCATCGAGAACAGCCAGTTGATCATCGAGGCGCGCCAGGAAAGTTTCAGCGGCTCGAATTACACTTCAGCGCGCTTGAAGACCCAGGGGAAAGTATCGTGGCTGTACGGTCGCATGGAAGCGCGCATCAAGATACCCAAAACGCAAGGTATCTGGCCGGCGTTCTGGATGCTCGGCACGAACATCACTTCGGTGAACTGGCCGAACTGCGGCGAGATTGACATCATGGAAAACATCGGCCGCGAGCCGACGCAGGTGCATGGTACGATTCACGGGCCGGGGTATTCGGGTGGAGGCAGTATTGGCCGCGCCTATCCTTCGCCGGGCAACGCGGCATTCGGAGATGACTTCCACCTCTACGCGATCGAATGGACGACCAATCAAATCAAGTGGTTCGTAGATGGGGTGCAATTCTTTGGCGTCAACCCGGCCAGCCTGCCGGCGGGCGCCGCGTGGGTGTTCAACAAACCGGAGTACATCCTCCTCAATGTGGCTGTGGGTGGCAACTGGCCGGGCAACCCGGATGGCACGACCGTTTTTCCGCAGCGCATGGTGGTGGATTACGTGCGCGTGTATGCCCCGACAAGTTTGCCGGCGGGCGGCGCAAATTTGTTGTCCAATCCCGGGATCGAATCGGGCTCGCTGGAGGGCGGGATGACTTACGACGCCGGTTTCAACACGCTGCGCGAAACCATTGACAAGGTGCCGGTGCGCGAGGGGACAAACGTTTTCAAGTTGTTCGGCCAGTTCAACGGGAGCGAAAATTTCTCGGGCATGCGGCAGAATCTGGCCGTAGCGGCCGGACAAAAATGGTAAAAGGGTGGCGGAAGGGGTGGGATTCGAACCCACGGATGGGTTACCCCATCTCCTGATTTCGAGTCAGGTGCCTTTAACCACTCAGCCACCCTTCCCGCCGGAGCAAACGAATAAACCATCC
>CAYWCK010000578.1:0-2988 GCA_964456685.1 uncultured Bifidobacteriaceae bacterium
GGAGAGTTTGCAGGTGGGAGTCCTGCCGGATGCACCAGCCTTCGCTCCAAGCTACGGCTCGGCAGGCCAATTTACGGGCATGTGGTTCAACCCGAATAGCAGAGGGTCCAGACTCAGAATCTGGCAGCCTTGGGGGTGCAAGTCCCTTCATGCCCACCATTTCGCCCAGGTAGTCCAACGCAGAGACGGCGCCCTTAAAACGCGCACAGTGCCGGTGCGAATCCGGCCGTGGGCACTTCCACAAACCCGCGTGTAGCCCAAGGCAGAGGCGCGAAGCTCAAACTTTCGAGAGTGCAGGTGCAAGTCCTGCCACGCGGACCAGCCTTCGCTCGGCCGAGCTTCGGCGCGGCAAGCCAATTTGGAATGTCAACTGGTCAAGCGAGCCAGGCCTGTTTGCTAAACAGTGCGCTCCCGCACCATGGGAGTGTGGTGCAAGCCCACGGCATTCCGCCACTTTCAGAAGGATGAAGGCAGAAAGCCGAATGAACAATTCCCACAGTGCGGGACGGGAATCATCCCACCTTCGGCGGCGCAAAGCCCTCTCGATAAGTGCGGGCGAGAACTTCCTTGTTCGCCTGGTCGTGATTGGTAAAGCGGAAGTTCTCCGCATCCCAGAGCAGCTCCCGGCCGGGAAAGCGCGTCGCTTTGACGGCCAGCAGGACGGGTTCGGTGATCCGCCACGCAATGCTGAACGGTGTCCACAATGGTTTCTTGTTTCCGAGGCAAGTGTCCGCCCAATCTTTCCAATGATGGCGCGGCGCGACGACGGGCTTGGGTTCGTCCTCCACTTCCTTGCCTTTGCGGAAAACTCTCATGTGCCCGGCGGCTTCCACGAGCAAGGCTCCGTCCTCGCAAATCACGAGAATGTAATTGGAGCGCACGTCGGTCGGCGGCAAACCGAGCGCCGCAAAGGATGGCTTCACCGCGTTGTCGTTGTAGTGAATGACAAATTTCTCGCGGGCAAATCGGCCGCCGCCAGGATAGGTGATGATGCTTTGGTCGTACGCGGAGTGACCGGTGTTGGACGCACGGCAGGTATTGGTCTGAACCGCCTCCGGTGACGGCAGGTCGTAAGCGAAATAAAAGAGGTCCAGCAAATGACAGCCCCAATCGCCCAATTGACCGGAGCCAGTTTCCCAGAAGTCGCGCCAGGTGCCGGGCGCGAGCGCTTCGCTGTAACCAAGCTTCTCCGTGAGCGGCCCCAACCACAAATCCCAGCTCAAATGGTCCGGAACCGGTTTTGCCGGCGGATACGGCTTCCAAGCCTCGGGAAAACCATCCGCCTTTGATGGCCCGCCGGTCCAGACATAACCCTCGACAGGGCGGCCCAGTTGGTTGCTCTTGAGAATTTCCACTGCCTGCATTCGCCCGCGTTCACAAGCACGCTGATTGCCCATTTGCGTCACCAGCCCGGGACGCGCCTTGAGCCCGTCGCGAATCATCCGCAGCTCGCTCAACTGATGCACCAGCGGTTTCTGACCGTAGATGTGTTTGTGGTGCTGCATCGCCGTCAACATCATCGGCGCGTGATGAAAATCCGGCGTGTCCACGATCACCGCATCGAACTGGTCCGCCCGGCTGGCGAAAACTTCCCGGTAATCATTCGCCTTGAACGCGCCGGGATATTCACCGGCCACCTTGTCCAAAATGTTTTGATCCACGTCGCAGAACCCGGCGAACTCGACCATGGGATGCCCCTTGAGCCCGCCGCGTTGCATGCCGCCGATGCCGCCCACGCCAATCTGCAAGACGCGCAACCGGCTGTTCTTGTTGACCTGGGCACGCGTGCGAAAACTCGGCGCCGTCATGCCGACCGTGACGATGGCGCCAGTCTTGAGGAAAGTTCGGCGAGTAACGGGATGTTTAGTTGGTGAATTGTTTTTCATGAGCTGGTGCATTGGCGAACGTCGCGGGGAAGCCTCCAGCCGGACTTTTGATTCTTGCGGCCCGGGGCGGAATCCGTGGGCGGATTGTTCCGTGGCGAATCGGAAACGTCAAATCTCCAGTCCCACTGCTCGCGTAGCCCAACGCAGAGGCACGACGTTGAGGGCGTCGCCAGTGCCGGTGCGAATCCGGCCGCGAGCACCATTTCGGCCTGCAAGCATTAAAGTGATGCAACGGACTTTTAATCCGTTGAACAGGGAGCGTTACCCTGGCGGGCCACCAGCCTTCACTGAAGCTACAGCTCGGTGAGCCAATTACTGCCGGGTCGTCTAACTCGTAGGACACCGCCCTTTGAAGGCGGCCGTGCTGGTGCGAACCCAGCCCCGGCAGCCAGAATTCAAACCGCGTGAACCGCGAACCACACGGAACAGACAGACAAAAATCATTTCGCGTGTTTGGCGTATTTCGCGGTTGATACAAATTCAAAGCCCGTTAGCTCAAAATCAGAGCGGCTGTCTTACAAACAGCGGACGCTGGAGAGTTACCAGCACGGGCTACCAACTGCCTCGTGGCGTAATCAGGCGCGCGCCGGTCTCTGACACCGGAGGACTTGGAGCAAAACCAAGCGAGGCAGCCAATTTCATTTCAATAAAGAACAAACACCTCGGGAGTGAGCAGTGAGTTGAGATTAGTGAATGGCCAGGTTTTGAAACGCCTACTACTCCCCTACCCCCTGTTCACTATGCACTGAATTTATGTCCGACATCCTGAACAAGAACATCGTGCTCGTGCTCAACCGCAACTGGCAGGCGATCAACATCCGCACGCCGGCGGATGCGTTTTGCCAGCTGGCCACGAACGTCGCCACCGCGCTTGACATCGAGCTGGGCGGAGACGACAGCGCGCACGCACTCCGCCCGGTGACGTGGGACGAGTGGATCACACTGCCGATCCGCGAGGGCGACAACTTCGTGCGCACCGCGCGCGGCGCGATCCGCGTGCCGACGGTGATTGTGGCGGTGAACTTCGCCAAGGTGCCGAAGAAGCGTCCGAAGCTCTGTTCCAAGACGATTCGCGAGCGCGACGGCAATCGCTGCCAATACA
>CAYWCK010000579.1:0-2979 GCA_964456685.1 uncultured Bifidobacteriaceae bacterium
TCGACGCGACGGCGCTGTTGCCGATGTTGGCGTTGATCTTCACGAGGAAGTTGCGGCCGATAATCATCGGCTCGAGCTCGGGGTGATTGATGTTCGAGGGAATGATGGCGCGACCCGCGGCGATTTCGCTGCGAACGAACTCGGGTGTGATCTGCGCAGGGATGCGCTGCGGGAAGCGACTAAACACCGAAGGTGTAAACGAGGATGGAGGATTGAGGATGGAGGATTGAGCCGAGCCTGCGTGCTGTTTGTGCAAATCGTTGCGGACATTGTCGCGGGACAAATCCGCTATCTTCGATCCTCCATTCTCCATCTTCGCCCTTCCCAAATTCTCGCGGATGGCGATGAATTCCATCTCCGGCGTGATGATGCCGGCGCGGGCGTAGGCAAGTTGCGTGACGACCTTGCCCGCCTTGGCGCGCAGCGGACGGCGACGCTGGCTGGTGAGGCCGGGAAATTCCACGAGGCGATTCTTCTCCGCCTTGCTGGCGTATTCGGCGTGTTTGCCGGAGAGGTAACCGTTGTCCTGCGGCTTCACTTCGCGGCCATCAATCTCCTCCACGTCGCCACGTTCGCGAATCCACTTGGCACGCAACGCGGGCAAACCTTGCTCGGATGTGCCGGTGAACGCGGGATCGCCCCACGGCCCGGAGCAATCGTAGACGCGGACGGGATCATTCGGCGTGACCGCGCCGGTGTAGGACTTCGTCGGCGTGACCTCGATCTCGCGCATCGGCACGCGGACGTCTTTGTGCAGCGTGCCCTCGACGTAAATCTTCTTGGAGGCTGGGAGCTGTTCGCTGCTGTGCGGTTCGAAGGAGTCTTTGGTCGCGATCATAATTAATGCGTGCTTGGTGTCAGAGGAAAACCTGGCGGTGAGAGTTGTCGAGCTTCCTACGCTGGCATTACCCAGACAGGTTCAACGGGTCGTCCGCTCCAGCGGACCTCTCAGCCATTCCAACGGCTCCCCAGTGACGACGCGACCCTATGCAGACCAGAGCCATGCGTCAAGCGCCAGCGGGCGACAAAGCCTCCGCCATCAAAAGCTGCCAATCTTAAGATTCAATTTGAAGAATCGTCAGACGTGAAATAGTTTCCACAAAATTTTTCGCCGCTGGTCACGTGGCAAACAGCAATTGGGCAACGATTTATGGTGAAAACAATCCTCCGCACCCTGTGCACGTTCGGTTTTATTGCCGGACTTTCCGTCGTTAATTCAAGCCGGGCCAGCACCGTCGTCTGGACGAATCTCGCCGGCGGCAACTGGACCGCTGCCGCGAACTGGTCGCCAAATCAATTGCCCGGTGCGAACGACGATGCATTCATCACCAACGCGGGCACTTACACCGTCACCCTCAACAGCGCCAGCGCCGTGAGCAATCTCGTCCTGGGCCTTGACCTGCCGGGCGGCACTCCGACGTTGAGCGTGCAGCATACGTTGACGTTGCATGGCGGCGGCAACATCGGCACAAACGGTGTGGTGGATTTCATCGGGACCCTCGACGGCGCGGGCACGGTGACAAATCGCGGCCTGTTTAATCTTTATTCCAGCGTGGTCCAAGGTGCCGGGTTGTTGGTGAACGAGCCACAGGGCCGGATCATCGAGCCGTTCGCGTTCGGGGTGAAATATTTTTACCGCAAGCTCGTCAATCGCGGTGTCTATGACCGCAGCGGCAGCGCGGCGGTATTCCTGAACCTGTCCACGCTCGGCGCGATTACGAACGAGCCGGGCGGCGTCATCAATCTGGGTGCGTATGGATTTGACGGCAGCGCGCCGGCGGCGGTGGTAAATCAAGGCACAATCAACATGCTCTCCCTGGCATCCGTCCAGCCCAGTTGGATCAATCCGCCGTTCTTCAATCAGGGCACGTTGAACGTCGGCGTCTCGAACAGCCTGTCACTCTACTACGGCTACATATACTCCGGCGGCACAAACACGGGAACAATCAACATCGCGCCCAACAGTTTTTTGTTCAACCAGACGGGAATCCTGGTGTTGGAGAGTGGCACCCAACTGCTTGGCACGGGAGCGTTGATCTCGCAGAACACCGGCGAAATTCTTTTCAACACACCGCTGACCTCATCGAACCAGATATATTGCGGCTGGTCGTTGAGCAGCCCTTCGATCCGCCTCAACGCCAACCTGACCAGCCTCAACAGTTTCAACCTCGCCACGGGGGGACGGTTGTATCTCACCAATCCGGACGTGACGCTGGACTGCAAAAACTTCTTCGTCGGCACGGCATCAGCCTTCGTCACTAATGCTGCGACGATTCAGGCAAACCTGTTTCAGGTGGACAGCGGTACGGTTCACAATAGCTCGCTGGTCAACGTGCGCAGCAATTTCAATTTCAACGGCGGCAGCCTTTACGGATTCGGCGCGGCTACGTTCAACACTCTGGCGGGCAGCATCAACACCATTGCCGCCGGTGCGGGCAAGAATTTTTACACGACGCTCTGGAACAATCATGGCACGGTCACTTTCAACAATCCCGATCAGGTCTGGTTCTTGAATTCACACTGGATCAATCATACCGGCGGAGTGGTGAACGCGTCCGGGTCGGGACTGGTTTACAACACGCCGGGGTACACCAATTCGTTCGTCAATCACGGCCTCCTGCAACGATCCGGCATCAACGGCGGCCCGGCCTTTGACCTGCCCACGACCAATCACGGCAGGGTTAAACTGCTCGGCACCACCATCACCCTCGGCGCATTCACCCAACTGACGGGCAGCACCGACATCAGCGGCAGCACCGTGAATGGCGCAAAGTTTCACATTCTTGGCGGCGAACTTGCGGGCGCAGCCACGGTACAATCCAGTCCCAGCCTTTACAACGCGTCGCAACTGCGGCCCGGCAGTCCGTTGGGCACATTAAGTCTGACGGGGCCGTTCACCAACGCAACCGCCGGCGTGTATCACATGCAGATTGCCGAAACGAACAACTACGACCGCGTCAACGTCAACAACGCGGTGAC
>CAYWCK010000580.1:0-2977 GCA_964456685.1 uncultured Bifidobacteriaceae bacterium
GCGTTCGCCTTCCTTGATTGCCGCCAGCTTGTCCATGAGATAGGCGAGTTGCTCGTTATGCCAGCGGTTGATCTTCGCGTAGGGCTCGTATTTTTCAGCCTTGTCCTGATGATGGCTGAACTCATGGTGCGAGCCGCCCGTGCCGGGAATTAGCCGGCCGAAGTTCTTTCCCGAAACATCATTCGCGAACATGAAGCTGCTGATGCGCGTGCTGTCCGTCCAGAACGCCAGCACAATCAAGTCGAGCATCAGCCGGACGTGTTCCTGATGATCACCCGGTTCGCCTTTGGGCGCGGCGATGTCCGCGGCGGGGTGCGATTCGGGCGTCCAGTCGCGCGTGTCAGCTTTCGAGAAAAATTCCAGCCGCTTTTCCACCTCGCGAACGGCATCGAGATATTCATCGAGCTTGAACTGGTCATCGCGGCCCAGTCGGTTGCGCAATTTATTGGCGTCGTTCAGGACCAGGTCGAGGAGAGCCTTGCGGTCTTCCTGCTGGCGCCGATCCGCGGCGGTGACCCGTTTGGTTTTCATCACGCTGAACAGGCGCTCGTAGGCAAGCCGGGGATTGATCTCCTTCGCCAATGGCATGCTGGGCGAGCGCCAGGAGATGTAACAACCATAGAGCCGTGTGTAACCGACGTTGGTATCGATGCCCGAGATGACCGGGTCCACGCCGAGTTCGAGCGAGGGCAGGGGCGTGAGATGGCCAATCTGTTCCGCGCAAAGTTGATCAATTGAAAGCCCGCCCACGCTGATGTCCTTGCCCGCAGTCTTCCGCACGGGCAAACCGGTGAGAAAATTGGCGGTCTTCGCGTAGTGACCGTCGCCCTGATGGCTGTGTTGTTTGTCGAGCCCGGAGAAAATCAGGAGTTTGTCGCGATGCTTGGTCAGCGGTTCGAGGGCAAAGGGAAGATCAAAATCCGCACCTTCCTTGTGCGGAAACCAGT
Source organism: uncultured Bifidobacteriaceae bacterium (assembly GCA_964456685.1). Classification (GTDB taxonomy): domain Bacteria; phylum Verrucomicrobiota; class Verrucomicrobiia; order Limisphaerales; family JADLHS01; genus CAYWCK01. The sequence goes on from CAYWCK010000580.1 coordinate 948, forward strand.
TTTTCGTCCACACGCCATTCGGAAAATAAATGCACGCCATCCGTACCGGCGACTGCACGCGGCTGGCCTTCTTGGTCGAGGCGGCGGCATCGGGTGCCGCGAGGGCCTCGAGCGTGCCCATCGCGTCCAGCAAGGGCAACCCCAGCATCGCGCCAGCGCCTTTGAGGAAGGAACGGCGCGGCAGCCGCCAGTTGCGTTCGAGAATGGCGGGCGCTTTCGCGATTGGCTCGCAGCCGGATGGGAATGGTTTTTTCATCAGCCTCCGGTCTGGAGCGGTTTCGGGTAAAAGCGATGCTGAAACGGATAGCTGGTGGCGATGGTTTCGATCAGCACCGTTGTGCGCCAGTTATTTTTCACCAGGGCGGACATCGCGTCATCAATAACGCAGTTGTCGAATTCGTTCAACTCCCGCCCGAACGCAAAGCCGGTCATTTTGCGGGCGAGATGGCGCATGATCTTGTCCTTGCGCGCTAGGAGCAATTGTTTCAACCCCGCCGGGCCGTCATAGGATTCGCCCGAAGGCAACGTGCCCCGCGCCTCCACCGGTTCGCCGTGAAGCTCGGTCCGCCAGCGCCCCAACACGTCAAAATTCTCCAGCCCGAACCCGAGCGAATCCATCCGGTCATGGCACGAGGCGCACTCGGCTTTCAGTCGATGCTGCTCGAGTTGCTTCCGCAACGAAAGTCCACCGGGCGTGGCGGCCGCCTGCTCATTCAACGTCGGCACATCGGGCGGGGGCGGCGGAACTTTGTCACCGAGCAGGGCCTCGAGCATCCAGCGCCCGCGCAACACCGGACTGGTGCGCAACGGAAAGGAAGTCAGCGCGTGCACGCCCGCCATGCCCAGAATGCCGCCCCGCCGCGCGTCCGTGAGCGCAACCAACTGCAACTCCTCACCGGCGACATTCTTCAAGCCGTAGAGTTCGGCGAGCCGCCGGTTGGCAAAGGTGTATTGGCTGTCGATGAGTTCGAGCAATGAACGATCTTCGCGGACAAGATGGTTGAAGTAGGCGCTGACTTCGCCTTTCATCGCGCGGGCGAGGGCGGGGTCAAATTCGGGATATTGGCCGGCATCGGGTTTTACCTCGCTGCCGAGGCGGTCGAGATCGAGCCACTGCAGCGCAAAACGATCGCCGAGGGCGACGGCCTTCGGATCTTTCAACATGCGTTGAACCTGCGCGCGGAAGAGCTGGCTGTCCGAGAGTTTTCCCTGCTCGGCGAGCTTGAGCAGTTCGTCATCCGGCATGGAGGCCCACAGAAAATACGAGAGTTTGCTCGCCAGCGGAACATCGGCGAGGCGTTGAATGCCAAGTTCGGCGGGCTCGGGCTCCGTGAGAAACAGGAAATGCGGCGAGATCAAAACGCCTTGCAACGCGAGCCGTACGGAGGCGGCAAAGCTGTCGCCGCGCGCATGGCCGCGGGCGAACACCTTCATCAATTCACTCAACTCCTCCGGCAGCAGCGGGCGGCGCCAGGCCTTGCGCGCAAAGGCGGCAATGACTTCTCGGGCCGCCGCCTCCGGTTTTTGCGCCCGGCCCGGCTGGCGAAAAAGAATGCGTTCGCGCGCGGCGCGCAACTCTGGGCTCTGTCCCCGGGTGCGATCCGCCAGAATCGTTTGCGTGATCTGTTCTGCGGCCGCGAGATATTTCTCGATGTGGATGGAAGAGGTGAAGAGCGTTTCGCCCGTGGTATCAAAACCCTCACCGCCTCCGCCATCAGCCGGCAATAATTGTTCGAGTTGGAAATCGTGGGTGACGCCGAAGAGATCGCGAATCGTGTTGATGTATTCCGCGCGGTTCAGCCGGCGGCTCATCACGTAGCCGCGGTAGAAACTGGTCGTGCGGTCGGAGGCAATCTGATTGCAATCCGGCTTTTCCGGTTTGGGCAGCGCCCGCAGAAAACCGGTGAGCTTTTCGAACTGGCCGTAATCCAGCTCCCCGGACTTCTTCGGCGGCATCTCGTACGCCTGCACCTTTTCGAGCACCGTCTGCCAGAGATGCAGTTCCTTTTTGAGGGCCTCGAAATTTTCGA
>CAYWCK010000581.1:0-2959 GCA_964456685.1 uncultured Bifidobacteriaceae bacterium
CACTTTGAGTCGCATCGGCGCTGTGGCCGGGCCGGCGGTTTTGAAAGCTGTCGAAACGAGTGAGGGCGAGGCCAAGCGCCTGGCGGCCCGCGCAGTAGTGTTTGTCCATCCCCGCACGGCGCTCTCAATGCCGGTGCTCATGACAATGACGCGCGATGCCGAAGCGGCGTCGCGTAGCGCCGCTCTCGATGCCCTGGCGGCGTTGCGGATTTCGCACACCAACGCCCTGGCGGTTTATCGTGTCGCCCTCGACGACACCAACGCGCTCGTCCGCGCTTCGGCAGCGAAGGCTTTGGGGGAGGTTTGTTGGAAAACGCGCGATGATTTGCCCCGGTTGGCGCAGATTGAAAAGCAGGATGATGATGAATCCGTCCGCCAGGCGGCGCAGGAGGCCATTCGGAAAATCCAGGAGTTGACGACGAACGCCGTGCCGAAATCGTAGCGGCCGAATTCCCTCCTCGACACCCGGACTTGGTCATTGAACACTGCGCGCCATGAGTTGGGTTTACCGGAAGCTCATTCGCCCGGTGCTTTTTACCAATGACGCGGAGGAAATTCACGGCCGCACGATTCGCAAGCTCGCCTGGCTGAGCCGTCACGAAAGGCTTTGTCGCGCGGCAAATATCTTTCTGGGCGCGCCGGAATTGCCCGTGGAACTTTTCGGCCTTCGCTTTCCGAATCCGGTTGGTCTTGCGGCTGGAATGGACAAGAACGCCGAGGCTGTCCCTGCGTGGGCTGCCTTGGGTTTTGGGTTTAGCGAACTCGGCGGGGTGACCTGGCACGCGCAACCGGGCAATCCGCGGCCCCGCATCTTCCGCGCAATTCCCGAACAAGCCATTGTCAACCGGATGGGGTTCAACAACGAAGGCGCCGAGGCACTCGGTGGCAAACTAACCAAGTGGCGCTCGCTCAAGCTTTGGCCGCAACATCCGGTCGGAATCAACCTCGGCAAATCGAAGATCACGCCGCTCGAACAAGCAGCCGAAGATTACCGCCGTTCGTTTTGCGTCCTGCGCGACCTGGCCGATTTCTTCGTCGTCAACGTCAGTTCCCCCAACACCCCCAACCTCCGCCAGCTGCAGGACAAGAGTGCGTTGGATGAAATCCTGGCCGCACTGCAGGCGAATAACCAGCCCGGCAAACCGATTCTGGTTAAAGTGGCGCCGGACCTCACATTCGAGGCCCTGGATGAGATTTTGGAATTGGTTGGTCCACGAAACATCGCCGGCTTGGTGGCGACCAACACGACCATCGCACGACCGCCAACCGCGGACCCGAGCGTTGCGCGAGCTTATTCTGAAACCGGCGGACTGAGCGGGCGGCCATTGCGGGCTCGCAGTACGGAGGTCATCCGGCATCTTCACCGCCAGACCAAGGGACGGCTGCCCATCATCGGCGTGGGAGGCGTTTTGAACACGGAAGACGCTTGGGAGAAGATCACCGCCGGAGCCGCTTTGATCCAAGTTTATACCGGCATGGTGTATGAGGGTCCGGGCCTGGCCAAGGCAATTGTCCACGGCCTCCGCGCCCGGCTGGCCAGCCGGGGATTCGACCGGCTGTCACAAGCGGTGGGCTGCCAACCCAATTGATTTCACAGCGGAGAACCCAGCTTTGAACCGGGAATCCTGCCTTGGGCTTTTTCATTGCTTGACCGCTGAATTTTAGGGGTTTATAACCGGTTTATCAGCATCAACATTAATCCCCAACAACCCCAAGATTATGACCGTAACAAAGCGCGACTTGGTCATTCGTATCAGCAATGAAACCGGGTTGGTTCAACAGCAGGTCCTCGATGTGGTGCAGAAGACGCTGGATTACATCGCGGAGGCGCTGGCGAAGCACGACAAGGTGGAGTTGCGAAACTTCGGCGTGTTCGAGGTGAAAATCCGCAAAGCCCGCATCGGCCGCAATCCCAACGCTCCCGAACGGGACGTCCCCATTCCTGAACGGGCCGTGGTGAAATTCAAGCCCGGCAAGGAAATGCGCGCGGATGTATTCAAGCTCTCGCCCAAACAGGAAACTCCGCCCCCTGCGGCCTGAACCAAGGGATTATTTGAAGGGCGTCAGCCGATCGCTGACGCCCTTTTTGTTTTTCCTTTTGCGGTCTGCGTTCTAACCTCGCGCCTGCTTTATGGAACGTTTGCCTGGTTTTCGAGATTTCTACCCTGAACCGCTCCCGCACAAGGACGTGTGGAGCGCGGACGCCCGCCAATACATTTTCGGAACATGGCGCGCAACCGCGCATCGCTATGGCTTTCGCGAGTACGACGGGCCGCCGCTCGAGCCGCTGGAATTATTCACGATGAAGAGCGGCGATGAAATCGTCGGCCAACTCTACAACTTCAAGGACAAAGGCGATCGGGAGATTGCACTGCGCCCAGAGATGACGCCCACTTTGGCGCGAATGGTGGCCGCGCACGAACGGGCCTACAAAAAGCCGATCAAGTGGTTCGCCGTGCCGCAACTTTTCCGCTATGAACGCCAACAAAAAGGCCGGCTGCGGGAACACTTCCAGTTCAACGCCGATATCTTCGGTGAAAACGATGTCGCCGCGGACGCCGAACTTATCGCCTTGTTGATCGATACGCTCCGATCCTTCGGTCTGACCGCCGAGGACTTTGTGATCCGGCTCAGCAGCCGCAACGCCTGGCAGGATTATTTTTCGACCCGCTGTGCGGATTTCACCAAGGCCTACGAATTCTTTCAGATCGTGGACAAACTGGAGCGGGAAGAACCATCCGCGAGCGAAGCAAAGCTCAAGGCACTGGGATTCTCGCTCGCGGAACTGAATCAATTCATCAACGCCGGGCAGCCCACGCCGGAATTGAAAACCATCCTCGACAATCTCGCCGCGCGCGGGCTGGGCGAGTTCGTGAAGGTGGACTACCACGTCATCCGCGGCCTCGCTTACTACACCGGCCCTGTGTTCGAAGCTTTTGATCGGAAGGGAGAATTTCGC
>CAYWCK010000582.1:0-2947 GCA_964456685.1 uncultured Bifidobacteriaceae bacterium
ACCTGGTGTTGAAGATGAGAAAAACCACCCAGGCGACCACTCCCCCTCCGGCCAGTGAGAGAGGTGCGCTCAGCCATGGGCTGTTGGTGCTGTCAATCCGCGTGAAGATCACTCCAAAGGCGCCAAACGCCGTGACGAAACTGGCCAGTACGGTCGGGCTGAAGAACGAGATGCCGGGCACGCCGCTGTGATCGAAGCCAGCTTCGGCATTCCCGCCCGTGCCGACGTCCAGATCATGATCCCCGCCGCCGAAAAGGTGTCCAGCGACAGCGCTGATCAGGGTGAAGAGGAGTCCGAGTACGAGACAGGCGGCGTAGATTATCATAGGACCTCGCTGAGTTGTTCCGCTGATCAGAGTAATACCGCAAGCACGACTTCAAGCAAGCCGGAAACGAATTCAGCCAGAACGCTGAGAGCGCACGATGACTTCAGCCTTGTGGCGCCCGCGTTCGACCTTTCGCGGGATCGTTTGAGTTTCCGGCTGTTTGTCATGCTCCACTGACATGCAACCGCGAATCGGTCCCCTTTGCATTTACAATTTGCGATCACCTTTCCAGCCATTGGGCTTGCCAAGAAATCCGCGCTTCCGCATCGTGCGCCCATGCAATCGCATGAACTGATGCGTGAGGTCCTCAAGAAAACCAGTGCCAAGAACGTGTCGGCCGATCTCGGGCTTTCGCTTTCCACCATTTACAAATGGGCGGAGGAAGACGAAGGCGATGGCAGCGGCGTCGCCAATCCGCTGGATCGCATCGAGGCCCTTTTTCGCAGCACGAAGGATCGTCGCCTCGTGCAGTGGGTTTGCGAACGGGCGGGCGGCTTCTTCATCCTGAATCCAAAAACCAACAAGCCCCATCCCGACTTTTTAATTCCGGCCACCAACGAGGTGGTCCAGGAATTTGCTGATCTCCTCGCGGTGATCGCGGCCGCAGCGGCCGATAATCAGGTGACGAAGCAGGAGTCCGCCGTCATTCGCGCCCGTTGGGAGGAACTCAAGTCAGTGACCGAGGAATTCGTGTCGTGCTGCGAAGAAGGCAATTTCTCCGCGCTGAAACAAAAGTCCGACGGCTTCGGTGCAAAGATGTGATCCGGAGACTCAGCCCAATTTGGCGCTGCTCAGTTTGATTTTCAGCCGCGAAGTTTCGCCGGGAGCGAGGCTGATACGGTTTTCCGCCACGTTGCCGGATTCCACGCAGACCATTTCCTTGTATTCCTCGTCTCCGTAATCGGGCATGGCCTTTGCCTTCGCGATCCACGGATTCCAGACGACGGTTGAAAGGGAGCCCTCCTTCTCGACGCGAATCACCCGTTGCAGTGAGGGATCGCGGATCTCCGTCGTGTGGCGGGTGTGGAGATACGCCCGGTCCACTTCAGCGGCAAAGCGAATTTCTTTTTCGCTGTCCGTGTGGCGCGAGAAATTCGTCGGCTGATTCAAATAATCCACTCCCTGCAAGCCCGTCACCGCCACAGTGCTGATGTCGCCCACGGTAAAATACGTGTGGAGGCAGTTCTCAAAGGTGAACGGCTGTCCACTTCCGTTGTGGGTGATTAACTCGGCGCTCAGTTCATTGTTGATCCGCACCGCGTATTCCACCGTGATCTTGCCGTCCGCGAGTTCGGACCAGGCGGAAAGCTTGAGGCGCACATTCACGCTGCCATCGGCCGGCGAATGAATTTCCTTCAACTCCCAGGCCTTCACGCGCGCAAACCCGTGCTGACCCGGGCGGTCGGCGGGCTTGCCGAACCACGGAAAGATGATCGGGATGCCGCCGCGAATGGGCGCGTCCTTTTGAAAGCGGCTGCATTGACTCAGGAAGAGCAGGGGCGGTTCGCCGTGTTTCTTGAAGTGCGTAACGTGCGCGCCGTGGAGATAGATTTCCGCCGTGCTCCACGGCGTCGTGATTTCAATCATGGGCAGGTCGCCCCGGCCTTCGAGGAAGGTGACGCGCCCACTGCCCGATTCAAGATTCAGCAGATTTTTCTCAGCCATAAATAATAATGCGCGCGCTCTGATCGTGGACTCGCGTCGCCGTTCAAAGGTTTACACCAAACAGACGTTTGTATTCCAGCATCACATAGCGGTCCGTCATGCCGGCGATGTAATCGCACGCCGCCCGGTGCAGGCCCTCCCGGCGGATGCGGTTGCGCGCCTGTTCTCCGATTTCCTTCGGGTGCGCGAGGTAAAACTTGAATAACTCCGCCAGGACTCGCACCGCCCGCGTGTTGGCCTCGTCCACCTGCGGGCTGAAATACAGGTTGCGATAAAGATATTTTCTGAGTTCCAGATTCTGCGCGCGCCGTTCGGCGCTGTATTGAATCAGCGCCCTCGCGTGCAGCCGCACGTCGTCGGCCGTCCGGACCCCGGCTCGGGCAATCTGCCACTCGCTGGTCTCGACCACGTCGCGCACCTGAGCATCGGTGAGGGTTCGGACGATGAAATAACGCCGACATTCATCGGCGAGTTTGCCTTGGGCGCGGTGCACGCTGCGCGCCGCTTGCGCCCACACACTCACGTTCCTGGCCAGTTCGCCTTCGTCGAGCAATCCCGCATCCAAACCATCGTCCAAGTCGTGACTGTAATACGTGATTTCGTCGGCCAGGTTCGCCACCTGCGCCTCAAGCGAGGAATTCTTCGCGTGAAAATTCTTTCGTCGGCTGGGATGGTCGGCCGGATCGAAATGTTTGACCAAACCTTCCCGCACTTCCCAGGTGAGATTGAGGCCGGGAAACTTTGGATACTTCTGCTCCAGTTGCTCGACCACGCGGAGGCTCTGGCGATTGTGCTCGAACCCGCCCTGGCCGCGCATCAGACGCGCCAGCACGGTTTCGCCGCGATGCCCGAAGGGCGAATGCCCGAGGTCATGCGCGAGCGCGATCGCCTCGGTCAGGTCTTCGTTGAGTTTAAGTGCGCGCGCGATTCCCCGGGCGATGGCTGCGACTTCCATCG
>CAYWCK010000583.1:0-2942 GCA_964456685.1 uncultured Bifidobacteriaceae bacterium
CATATTTTACGAACCCTCCGCCCCCGGCGCGCAAGGGACGGCGCGCCCTGCCAGCGCCGCCGGGCCGCGCGTGGCCCGGCCTTCCGGCAACGGCGCCCGGGTAAGCGGCGAAATCGTCAACTTGGTCAACAGCCCCATTTCATCCAGCCGCTTTTGCTCCTCACGCTGGGCGTCCCGGTCGTAAGCGCGCCGGCACTTGTCGTGCAACGAATCCATGGCCTGCCGCTCGCGGGCGGCGCTCAGCAGATCCCGCGAGGCCGCGGCCACCGCGCCATTGGCGGCTTGCAAATCCCGGGCGCGGGCTTGTTGGCGACGTTCGAGCGCCTCGGACCAGGCGTGCACGGCGCGCCACTCGGCGGCGCCCAGGCCGGCGGCGAGGCGATGGCTGGCGGTGTGCCACGCCTGGGCCAGGGCTTCATTGGCGCCCTGCAATTCATCCGCGGCGGCATCCCGGGCGCGCAAGGCATCCGCGTAATGTTTTTGGGCCACTTGCTCGCGGCGCTCGCGCAGCACGCGCACGGATTGGAGGGAGAAGCGGAAGGCTTTCATTGTTTTGTGCGGTGTGCGGGTGGGGGTGCGGTGGTTTAGGAACGGCGGGTGGACCGGGGCACGGTTAATTCCGGGGTGCTGAGGAAGGGCCAGTGGGGCTCGGTATCTGAAGCGGGGAGATCGTGTGTGGGCAAAGGGTTGGTGGGCTGGGCGAGGATGGATTGCCAGGCGTGATCGAGGAGGGCGCGGGCCTCGGCGAGGGCGTGGGCGCGTTCTTTGAGGCGGAGTTCGAGGACATTGCACCAGGCGCGGGTGCGGAGGAGGTCGGTGGGGCCGGCGCCGGCGGAGAGTTCGCGGGCGAGCTCGACCCAGCGCGCGGCGAGGTCGTCGCCCGCGCATTTGATGCTGGCGGCCGCGCTCTCGCACGCCCGCAGCGCCGCCTCACATTGCACCTGCGGAAGTTTCTTCTTCTTGGTTCGGCGGGTCGGACGCGGGAGACTAAGGCTAGTTCTCATGGCTTGGATTGGTTTTGCGGTTGTTTCAGAACGGAATTCTCGGAAAGCGTTTTGGTTAGCAGCGACCAACTCTGCTCGGCGTTGAAACCTTCGACGACGCCCTGTTTGAGGAAGCGATTGATGGGGTCGTGCAGCGCGATGGCGCGATCAATGGCGGGGCTGCTCCCGGCCGGATACGCACCGATGTTGATGAGATCAGAATTCTTGCGGTAAACCGCCATGTGCTCGCGTGCCGCGGCGGTGAGTTGCAGCCGCGCGGCGGGCAACAAGTCACGGTTCAAGCGGCTGACACTTTCCAGCACGTCGATCGCGGGATAATGATTCTGCGTGGCCAGTTCGCGCGTGAGCACAATGTGGCCGTCGAGGATCGAACGCACCGCATCGGCGATGGGGTCGTTCATGTCATCGGCTTCAACCAGGACGGTGAAGAGACCGGTGATGGCACCGGCTTCACCGGTGCCGGCGCGTTCGAGCAACTGCGGCAACAGCGAGAATACGGAGGGCGTGTAGCCGCGGGTGGTCGGCGGTTCGCCCACCGCGAGGCCAATCTCGCGCTGCGCCATCGCCAGACGCGTCACGGAATCCATCATCAGCAACACACTCAGGCCCTGGTCACGGAAATATTCGGCGATGGCCATCGCAAGGAAGCCACCTTTCACGCGATGCAACGCGGGTTCGTTTGATGTGGCGACGATGACGACCGATTTGCGTCGGCCCGTTTCATCGAGATCGCGCTCAAGGAATTCGCGCACTTCACGGCCACGTTCACCGATCAGCGCGATTACATTCACATCCGCCGCCGCGTGGGATGCCATCATGCCCAGCAGCGTGGATTTGCCGACGCCGCTGCCGGCGAAAATGCCCATGCGCTGGCCGCGGCCGCACGGCGTAAAAGTGTCAATGGTTTTGATGCCCGTTTGGAAGACTTCGTGAATGCGCTGCCGCTTGAGCGGATGCGGCGGGAGCAAATTCAACTCGACGGTGTGCTCGGCATGAATCGGGGGCAGGCCGTCGATCGGTTTTCCAAGTCCATCCAGAACCCGGCCTTTGAGTGCCTGGCCCACGCCCATGCGCATCGGCGCGCCGGTGGCGATGACTTCGCTGCCCGGGTGAATGCCGTGCAATTCACCCAGCGGCATCAGGAGCAGGTGATGGTTGCGAAACCCGACCACTTCCGCGAGGGTGTGACCATCGCGGCGCGCGGATTGAATGCGACATACTTCACCGACGGCGGCGATGGGCCCTTCCGACTCGATAACCAGACCGATCACCTGAACCACGCGCCCGCACGTTTCCGTGACGCGCGTCTGCCGCACCCGCTGCAACACATGCGCGAAGCGGGGCGAAGGGCAGGGCAGGGCTGGTTTCATGAAGTCAGGGATTCCTTGAGTTGATCAAATTTGGTTTCGCGGCGCGCGTCGAGCAGCCCAAAACGGGTTTGCACGAGGCAGCCGCCCCGCGAAACGTCGGCAGAACTGACGAAGCGCAACGGACCGGCATCGGGCAACCCCTGAAGCACGGGCGATTGATGCTTCCGTAGCAGGGCCAGGTCCTCCGGGTGCAAATGAACCGTGATCTCCGCGCTGTCTTCGACTTCGCTCACCGCTTCCCGGATGACGGCTTCGACGACCTCCGTGGAGATGGCGACCCCGGCCACGACTTTTTGCGCGGATTCGAGCGCCACGCTGACCAAGTGCTGTTCGGTCTGCTGAACCACCTGGGGAACGGCGGCGCGAAGTGAATTGAGGACGCCTTGCTGCAGCTCGAGCAGTTCGCTGCGCTGTTCGAGCAACTGGAGACTCAGTGATTTCTCGCCCTCGTGCCGGCCGCGCTCGTACGCGTCGTGTTCGGCCTGGCGTCGGATGGACTCCGCGGCGAGGAACGACAGCGGCGCGAGCAGGCGCACGTCACGCACCGGGGCGTGGAACTTGATGGGTT
>CAYWCK010000584.1:0-2921 GCA_964456685.1 uncultured Bifidobacteriaceae bacterium
GGCCTGAAAGCAATTCAGACGGCGCCGTTGCCGGAGAGTGAAGGAGGTCAGTGATGAACGAACTGTTTCCCATCATTCGCCGCAAGCGACGGCCGCTCATGGTTGAAGACAAGCCACCGGTGGTTACGGGCAGCGTCGAACCGGTGAAGGTCGAAGCGGTCGTGTCCCGCGAAGTCAGCGAAGGCGGCGAAGGAAAGGCGAACGAGGCCCATGGCGTTTCCGAAGCTCAATCGTAACGCGTGGCTGGCGGCGTGGCTGCAAAAGCGCCGGCGCAAACGCGCGGCCAGCAACGTCACGCCCAACGCGCCGGTCATCAACAACGGCGGGTTTGACTGGAACGTCTCCGAGGCGGGGATGGCCGATCTCTGGCTCGCGTGGACGTTCGATCACGGCACGTTTCCTGTGGCGACGGTGGAGGTTTGGGTGAGCATCAACTTCGCGCCCGCGTATTTGCTGGTGACGATTCCGAGTAGCGAAGTGACTTATTACTACCCGAGCGCCACCGAGTCGGAACTGACGTTCGAGTTCCAGGTGCGGTACCGGAACGGGGCGACGCTCGGACCATTCTCGAACGTATATCAAATCAACGTGGTTGTCTGAGCCATGGGACTCGTATTGGTCAAAGAAGACGGCACGGGCAAGGTGGACGCAAACAGTTACGCGAGCGTCACCGATGCCGAGGAGTATCACGACGGGCATCTCTACGCGACGGCGTGGGATGCGGCGTCGAACGACCAGAAAATTTCCGCGCTGGTGATGGCGACGCGAGTGATTGATTCGGAATACCAGTTCGGCGGTGTGCGCGCTCGGTTGGAGCAGGCGTTGCAATGGCCGCGATCGGATTGCCGCGATCCCGATGGCGGCATGGCGGCGTTCGGCACGGACAACGCAGCACGCGTGGCGGCGCGCGGCATCGTGCCGGGCGTGGGCGAAACGATTCGGTTGATCAGCGCAGAGTGGACGATCCCGAGCAATGTGATTCCGAAGGCGCTGGTGGAAGCGACGTGCGAACTGGCGCGCGAGTTGTTGATCGTGAATCGCACGGCCGCGCCCGAAGGCGAAGGGCTGAGTTATGACAACAACGGCGCGATTCAGAAGGGTTACGACAAGGCGGACAAGCGGCCGATCATTCCGGCGCTCGTCCAGGCGACGCTGGCGAAATACGGCACGCTGCTGAATGCGCGGAGCGGTTCGGTGCAACTGACGCGGGCCTGAGCCACGGATTTCACGGATTAACACGGAAAGGAAAGCCATGAAGAAATTGGTGACAAAGCAAATCAAGCGGTTCCGGTTCACGCCGGAGATTACTTTGGGCAATGCGTTGCAACTGCTGTCGCTCGCCGCGGCCGTAGTCGGGCTTTGGATGAACCTGGACAAGCGCGTTTCGGCCGTCGAGGTCAGGGAGAATTACGCCATCGAGGAGCAACGCGAATTGAAGCGCAGTCTTACCACGCTCGTGGAAAATCAGGCCGTGCTGGCGCGCACCGTGGATCGGCTGAGCATCATCCTGGAGACGCAAAGCAAAGGAGGTGCGAAGTGAAGCGCATCGTTTGGATCTGTCTGGCGCTGGCGGTGGCTGGCTGCACGAGCACCAAGCCGCTAAAAGGCGGCAAGGCGACGACGGTGAGCAAACCTACTCAGGGCATTGAGCAAACCGTCGTGCAATCGGAGAACCCGTCGCAGGTTTCGAAGCAGGATCAGGAAGTGGTGAAGGTGAAATCGTACACCGTGCCGGCGGGGTCACGTCTGGAGGAAGCGCGAGTGATGGCTGTGGACGGCGGAGCGCCAGCTACGAATCTGCAATCCCTGGTAATCAGCGCGCCGATGCCGGTGACGGAACGTGAAGAGACGCGAGCCAAGACCGAGCTAGGCGCGGCTCAAAAGGACTCGGCGCGCGAATTGGGCGCCAAGCTCGCGAGCCTCAAGAGCATCGTCTGGCTTGGCGTCGCGATGTTTGTGTTCGGGCTGGCATCCATCTTCTATCCACCGCTCAAGGCCATCATCGGCAGCGTGACGACGAGTGCCGCCATCACGCTCGGCGGTCTGGCGCTGATGGTGTTGCCGACGCTGATCGTGGGGAATGAATTGCTCATCCTTGGCGGTGTGGCCCTGGCGGTCGGCGGGTGGTTTCTCGCGCACCGACATGGTCGCTTGCAGGGTTTTGTGGATGCGAACAAGGATGGCGTGGATGATCGATTGGAAACAGTCAGCAGGAAAGTAGAGGGTAAGAACTAACGTTTGCGTGATGTTTTCTTTTCGAGCCAAGCAGGGCGGCCTTTGGGCAGCCTGCCGCTGCGCTCGAACCGCTCCGCGTCCCGCCGCTCGATCACCAAATCCCGCCCCATCTTCTTGGCCTTGATCCGGCCGGCCAAAATGAACTGCCGCACTCGCGACTGCGAAACGCCGAGCATCCGCGCCACCTGGGTTGTGGTCAACGGGTCGATGAGTAAGCATTCCACAAACCGGCGAGAAGGCAAGGGCGGCTGGACTGACGCCGTAATGCGTCACGCAAGCGTTACATTTATTCTACAGAAAAAGCTTGCTTCTCCGATGGTTGGGATTTAGAAACGCACCCGACCCCGGCAGTAGGACAATTCGCCCTCAGTTGTCTGCCGTCGTTCCAACCAGGTTGCAGGGTGCCGTCAAGGGAAGACTTGGCGAGTCAAAGCGTCGTTTCCGCGTCAATTCACACAACGGTTTGAGCCGTTTTGCAGGCGGTGGGTGTTTTGCTTAGCCGCCCGTGTTTGGACCCGCGGTAAGTCAGGCAATCAAGAACGATCACATCTTTGCATCATGAGACCATGCTTTGTCCAAACGGTGTTATTTTTGACATCCTTTACAGCACTAATCGCACAGGACACGGCGGAGCGGAGGCAAACTTCAACTAGTGCCGACCTGCCAGCTTTTATCACCGAGCGCGG
>CAYWCK010000585.1:0-2903 GCA_964456685.1 uncultured Bifidobacteriaceae bacterium
TGAACCCTTCACCCTCCAGCGCGGCGTTTCCAATCGCTGGCAACTGGCCGGCAGCAAGCTCCCGGTGGATGACGCCGCCGTGACGGACTTTTTGCGCACGGTCGAAAATTTTGAAATCAGCCAGTACCTCAACGCCGTGACCGATGCCGAAATGGCCAAGTACGGCCTGACTTCGCCGGTGTATCAGATCAATTTCAAACTCGCCAACGGTCAGGCGACCAACAACCCGCCCCTCGCCGTTTTGTTCGGCGCCACCAACGGCGAGAGCCTGTATGCCCGGCGCACGGATGAACTTTCCGCTTACACGGTTAATCGGGCGCTGTTCCAAAAGCTGCCCACCGCGGGCTGGCAATTGCGCGAGCGCGTGCTGTGGCAGGTCGCCCCGGAAGACGTCAGCCGGCTGGTGATCCGGCAGCATGGCAAAACCCGCGAACTGGTTTCGAGCAACACCAATTCGTGGGCGCTGGCGCCCGGTTCGCAAGGCATCATCCGCGTGGAGGGCGTCATCTACGCCGTGCGCGAGCTTTGCCGGCCGGTTGCCACGGTGTGGAACGCGCATGGCGAAGCCGCGCGCGACGCACGCTTTGGGATCAATACCAACAGCCTCGCGCTCACGCTCGAACTCAAACGCGGCGAAAAATTCGACCTCCAGTTTGGCGGGTTGTCGCCCGAACAATATGCCTACGCCCGGGTCACCCTCGATGGCGAACCGTGGGTGTTCGAATGCTCGCACGGCCTGTTTGAATTCGTCCTGAATTATCTTTCGATCCCGGCGTCCGCGCCTTGACATGTCCGCACCCGCGCAACTCCCCCGCGACCGTCGGTGGCGAAGGTATTTCCGTCGCTGCCGCATTGCGGTGTTGCTCGGGTTGCTTGGGTTGGTCGGCGCGCTGATTTACCTCCACCTCGTCGGGCTGCCGGAGTTTCTGCAACGCCCGCTCCTGACCAAACTGCGCGAACGCGGCCTCGATCTGCAACTCTCCAACCTCCGCCTGCATTTCTACCGCGGCATCGTGGCGCAGGAAGTTCGCGCGGGACGGATGGGCGAGCCCACCAGCCCGCGCTTCCAGGCCCGCGAGGCCGACCTAAATCTCAGCTGGCCCGCCCTGCTCCACCTGCAGATCGCCATCAGCGGCGTGGTCCTCCACGACGGCCGGTTGACTTTTCCCATCACCGACACCAACCAGCCCAAACGCACGCTCACGGTGGACAAACTTCGCGTCCACCTCCGCTTCCTCGAAGACGACTCGTGGTCGTTGGACGATTTTCACGCCGTATTTGCGGGCGCTGATTTCAGCCTTACCGGGATCATTAAGAATGGCTCCGCTTTGCGCGAATGGCGCTCGATGCGCGGGCCGGAGACAGCTCCCAAGCCGGCGGCCAAACCCACTCCCACCCACGTCGTGCAGCAACGGCTCCGCCGCTTTGCGGATACGTTGGAGCAAATCCATTTCAAGTCGCCGCCGGAAATGCGCGTCGTGCTCAACGGCGATGCCCGGCGTGCTGAGAGTTTCACCTTGCGGGTCACCTTACGCGCGCCCGACGCGGAAACGCCGTGGGGCCGGTTCTCGTCCGGCACCATGATGGCCCGCCTGCTGCCCACCGCACCGTTGGAACAACGGCACGCTGAATTTCAACTGGCCGCCCAAAGCGCGCAGACGCCTTGGGCCGAGGTAACCAAGCTTCATCTCGATTTGCGCGTTCATTCGCACGACTCCGACACCAACCTGCTGCACGCCGATGCCACGCTGGATGCGGCGCAAGTCATCACGCGCTGGGCCAACGTCACCAATGCCCATTTCTCGGCGCAATGGTTGCATTCCCTGACCAATGCCATTCCGCTCTCCGGTCACGGCGATCTGCGGGCCGAGGCTGCCACCTCCCGCTGGGCAACGGCGCGCTCGCTTCAACTCACCGCCAGTCTCGCCACGCCCACCAACGCGCCGCCCGCCGATGCGTCCTGGGATTGGTGGCAACACTTGCAGCCGTTCGCGCTGGGCTGGACCGCCAACGCGGCCCGCGTGGACACCCCGAAGCTGGGCGCCGACAACGTTTCAGTCGGCGGCAACTGGGCGGCGCCGCTTTTGCAAATTACCAACCTCCACGCGGCGTTTCCCGAAGGCAAAGCGGTGGCGCGGGCGCAACTGGATGTCCCGCAACGACGCGCCAGTTTTGCCCTCACCAGCACGTTCGACGCGCGTCGCGTCGCCCCATTGTTGACCGAGAAGGCGCAAAAATGGTTGGACCGCTATTCGTGGGTCACGCCGCCACATTTGAGCGGCACCGGCACGGTTGTGCTGCCGGCCTGGACCAACCAGCAACCCGATTGGCGGACCGAAGTCCTCCCGACCCTCCAGCTCGCCGCCGCGCTGGCGGCCACCAATTGCGCTTATTTGAAAATTCCGGCGGACTGGGTCACCACCCACATCCGTTACACCAACCAGGTATGGCACCTGCCGGACCTCCTCGCGGGCCGGCCGGAAGGAATGCTGTCGTTAAGCCATATCGCGGACGACAAGACGCATGAATACTGGTTCGGCCTGCACAGCAGTGTTTCACCGGAAATCCTGCGCCCGGTGCTTTCCACCAATGCGCAGCGCGGATTGGAATACTTCAAACTCACCCGACCACCGGTCGTGAGCGGCGGCATCTGGGGCCGTTGGCGCGAACCCGATTCCGTCGGCTTCACCGGCCGGGTCGAGCTGACGGAATTCACGTTTCGCGAACAAGTCATCGGCCACCTCGAAAGCGACCTGCGCTACACGAACCGTTTCCTGGAATTCCTCGAACCACGTCTCGAACGCGGTCCGCAGCGCGCCAACGCCGCCGGCATCGCGGTGGATTTTCCCGCCGAACGCGTTTACATCACCAACGCCCATAGCACCACCGAGCCGATGGTCATC
>CAYWCK010000586.1:0-2899 GCA_964456685.1 uncultured Bifidobacteriaceae bacterium
AGTTGTTAACCCGACACTACACCGACTTGATCGCGTCACCCAGCGACTTCACAAACGCGCTGACTTTCGCGACGCAGTCCGGCGATTTCCCATGCTGCGCGATCTGATTCACAATTGCGCTGCCGACCACCGCACCATCGGCATCTTTGGCGACGACTTTCGCCTGCTCGGGATTCGACACGCCAAAGCCGACCGCAATCGGCAGCGTGGTATGTGCCCGAATCTTCGCGACTTGTGCCGCGAGATTTGCCGCCACCTGGCTTTGCATGCCGGTCACGCCTTCACGCGAAATGTAGTAAATGAATCCCGCGCCGCGTTTCACGATCAGTTCCATGCGCGCTTCCGGCGTGGTGGGCGCAACGAGGTAGATGTTGGCCACGCCGGCCTTGCGCATCAGCCCCTCGTAATTCTCGCTTTCCTCCGGCGGCAGATCGAGCACGAGCAGGCCATCCACGCCCGCCTTGGCCGCATCGGTGATGAATTGCTCCATCCCGACCTTGTGAATCAGATTGAAATAAATGTAGAGGACGAGCGGAATCTGCGATTGCTTTCGAATAGCAGCGACCGTTTCGAGAACTTTTGCCGGGGTCGTGCCGGACTCCAGCCCGCGCTGCGCGGCAAGCTGATTCACCAAACCGTCCGCGAGCGGATCGCTGAACGGCACGCCGAGTTCGAGCACATCCACGCCAGCCTGGTCAAACGCGAGCGCTAACTGGCGCGTGGCTTCCAGATTCGGATCGCCCGCGCCGATGTAAACGACGAAAGCTTTTTTGCCGTCGCGCTTCAACCGCGCAAAACGTTCCTCGATACGATTCATGTGAGCGGGATTGTTCCGTTGGGACTGGCCGGTTGCAAGATTTGAGTTCACCTCCGGTGTGGTAGCAGTTCTCGCGCTGCGAGAACTCCGCCCGTGAACCAGCGGGCGGCAGAAATAATCGAAATTGTCCGGTTGATTATGCTATTTCGCCGCCAAGCGCGGCGCTGTTTTTCGCAGCGCGAAAACCGCCACTTCTCACTTTGGCTATAGATAAGCGTCGGACTTCTGGTTGCGCACCGCCTCACATTCCAAGCTTCCAATTCGCTGGGACAATTTGCTGGAAACCCAGCTAACCCAAGAATAGTTTCGCCCCGTGAACCAAGATAAGCGGAAATTCGTTACGGCCATCATCAGTTAGGCCACTTCTGGCCATGAGCTGGAAAGCAGAGCACCACAAGCTTTACGAAGCACGAGTTGTCGCCGACGCCATTACTCGGCTCACGACGCGGTTCGACATTGCGGCGTTGCCGTTCACGAGTGAGGAGTTGCAGACGTTGGCGACACTCGCACGTGAGTTTTTTCGTGCTCACGGATCGGCAGAGAAGCAGCAACGGCTGGCCGGATACCGCACGCATCTAGCCGGTCTTTATGGTGAGGAGCGCGTCGGGCCGGTGTGGGCCGCTCTTGTCGAGATCAACAATGAGATCGGTTATGAAGAGAAGTAACCCGTGGCATAATATAGAATTAGGGGGAAGTTCGCCCGCTTGAGTTGCGCCCTCCCGATCCAGCCCCAATCCTGTTCATCACTCGCGGAGATTTTCCCGCTCACGGCGCCGGCACTTCCACCCGCACATTGTCCACCACGCCGAAGCTCAACGCATCGTTGTCCGAGAGCGAGGTGAACGGATCCCAGTAGCCCACGAACACGTTGCTCGCCGTGAGCGTGGCGTTCGTGACCGCGGCGAGTTTCACGCCATCAATGGACCACTCGATCACACTGCCACGTTTGGAAATGATGACGTCGCGCCAGGCAAACCCCACCGCGCCCGCCGCGAGCGCGCCGGTTTGTTGCGGGTAAGTGGTTTGTTGCCACGCGGGTGCGGTTTGCCCGCCGGGGAAGGCCGTCGCGTAATAAGCATTGCCGTTGCCGCGCGCGTTGGCATCCGTGCCCGCCGCATACACTCCGCTCGCGACGCCTTGCAAGGCGGTGGCCACGTAGGCGTTGAAATCGGAGGAGGTCGAGGTGTCACCCGCCTGCCCCTCCCCATCCACGGCGAACCAGCATCCGTCCGCCGTGCTGCCTGAGCCGATCCATTGCACGCGATTGCCCGCCGTGCCCAGACCGCCGGTGATGAACTGGCTCGAACCCGTTCCGCCCAGCGGGAACGGTCCGTTCGCATTGATCCACATGTCGAAGTGCAACCGGTAATCCCCGGAAAAACTTTGCCCCGTCGGCGAAACGGAAAGCGCGGCTGTGACGCCGTTCACCATGTTCGCCTCGAATTTCACGCCGCGCGTTGTGCCGCCCACGGCATGCGGCGCCGGGGGAATTCCGTCGGCTGCGTAATCATAATTGAACGTCACACGGGTGTCGGTGGAACTTTTGTTGACCGTCCAATTGGCCGCAGTGTTGGCGTCGAAGTTGTCGGTGAACACAACGGTTTGCGGCGGATGAATCGTCAAGGTCGCCACCCGACTGGTCACGCTGCCGGCGTCGTTCGTGACGACCACGAGGTAACTGCCGGCCTGATTTGTCTGCGCGCTGAGGAGGGAATACGCACTGCCCGTTCCACCGACGATCGCCGCGTTGTTGCGATACCACTGATAAATCAGCGGCGCGGTGCCGGCGGCGGTCACGCTCAGACTCACCGCGTCGCCCGCGTCCGCCACGCGACTCAATGGTTGCCCCGAGATCGTGGGCGGCGGGCCGGGATTGCCGATGTAACCCGCGACGAAGCGCGCCCGATAAAACGCTCCCGCACGACGGACAGCTTGGGCGTCGAGCGTGGAGAAACTTCCATCCGTGACGCTGGCGGTGTTTGTTTCCAGCGCAAGCCAGCCGGGCGAAGTCAGGTTGGTGCAGATTTCCGTCGCGTACTGGCACAGCGGCAGGCCGGTGAAGTTGATGCGCACACCACCATT
>CAYWCK010000587.1:0-2885 GCA_964456685.1 uncultured Bifidobacteriaceae bacterium
CGCGAAGGAAGCCGAGCGGGAATTTCTGCTGCGACTGCAGCGCGTCCTGAACTCCTGAATGGTCGCCAAGCCGAGCTTAAAGTTCTTTCAAAGCCCGCGCTGCCTTCACCGCATCGGCTTCCGTGTCGAAAGCCAGGTGACAAATAAACTTCTTGCCGATGGCGGCCGCGGAAAAACCACGCAGGCTCAACCCCAGATCCGCCACCGCCGCCACGACCCGCGCCGCCGCTCCCGGTTTGTCCGGCCCCTCTGCGCGCAGCGCGTGCAGGCTCGAGGTTCGGGTGAAACCCGCCGCGCCCGCGGCTCCGACTTGCTTCGCGCCGGCGATCGGGGTCACGAACACAACCCCCTTCCGGCTCCCGTCACCCACCCGGCGTGCGACGATGAGTTCCAAGTTCACGTCCGCCGTACCCAAGGCCTGAAGTTTAGTTGCCAATGCGCCCGGTCGGTCCGGGATGGAAGCGGCCCACGTATCAACTCGTTGCGATTTCATTGCCTGAGTCTCCAATAATTGGTTTGCCAGTGCGGCGGTGAATGCTTGCCCTCTTGTCCTCCAACTCCGCGTTGATTGCAAGCCTCAATGCCCGGTTGTCTTCTGTGCCTGCTGCAACATTTCCAGCACCCACGGGATTAGCGCCAGACTTGTCGCATCGAACATTCCGTGTGCGATGACCGCCGGCCAGATTGAGCGGTGGAAAACCATGATCGCACCCAGGCCGAAACCCAGGATCGCCGTCATTCCCACCGCAAGCACTCCCTGGCCGAGATGGCCGAAGCCAAAAATGATCGCGGCCACGGCCACCGCACCGAACTGGCCCAGTCGCGAAGCAAATATTCCCGGCCACAGTTTCTGCAAACCGGCGAGCACAGCCACCCGCCACAATTCCTCCCGAAAGCCCGCGAACCCAAAGCTCACCACCGTCAAAGTGAGCCAGTAATACACCGGATTCTGTCGCATCGCCGGCACGTCCACGATGGTTTCGACTTTCGGCCGGTTCGTCGTCACGTATTCCTGCAAGCTCTCCAGCGTAAAGACACCCACCACGAGGAGCAGAACGACGACGATTCCAGCCAATAACGCAACCAGCGCTCGCAGCGCGATGGAATAGCCAATTCCCAACGGCACCGTTAGAAACCCGCCTCGCCACCGCCATAGCAAATCATCCCGTGATGCACGCGACGCGGCCCAAGCCACGCCGAAAAAGATTCCGAACAAGATCATTTGCTCCAAACAAACGACCAGCAACCCTTTTGCATCACTCGTGAGCGCCGGCCCCTGACTTTCACCGAAAAAGAGGGCGAGGACTCCGATCAGCAAGGGATATGAAGCGATGACCAACAGATGAATCGACCACCGCCAGCGCTTAATTGGCGGCGGCAGCGCTTCCGCCGGTGGTGCCTTTGGTTCTACCGGCAAAATGGGTGGGATATCCACGCGCGGTTGGTTACACGCCAGTCACCGAGTTGACAAGATGTTTGACTGGCGACGCTTGTTTGAACGCGAACTACCGCTTCCACACACAGCGATAGTTGAAGCGGCGATTCGGCGCACTGTCACCATCGGTGCAGAGCGAGATCGGGTCTTTCAACTCGACCGGGTTGTCGCACCAGTGAAAGTCGAAGGTGACGGCGTTACCCTTAAGGCCAAGCAGCTTTCGCGGCACGGCGAGTTCGAGCGCCTTGCCAGCGGAACGCAGATCGAGTTTCGCGACTTCCTTCCACGCGCCGCCAACGAATCGCTTCAGCGTGGTGGTGTGGTCGTTGATCACCGTTTCGTTGATGAGGTAATCGTAGCCATACCAACCAGTTTCCGGATTCTGATCAGCGTCAATCAACAGCAACATCCAGTTGCGGCCCGTAGGTGGCGTGAGCGCGTCCTTGGTTTCGGCGTAGAAGTTCACGCGATCACGATCCACCGCGACCTTGCAGGTGATGATGTCGTTGCGACCGGAGTCGTTCGTGTAGTGCAGACCGCCGTAGCCGTTGTAATCGCGATGCGCGGTGTCGCCAATTGTGTCGCGGTATTCAACTTCAACGCCCGACCAGTCGGCGAAACTGCCGTCGATCTTGATCCGGCTCAGGCCGCGCAACTCCGGGATCGGCCGCACGCCTTTGTAGCGGCGGATGTTCTGCGCCATCTGCATGTAGTAATTGTCCGTGTAACCGCCCTTCATGGGCTGGATGGCGCGATTGAACTCGGAGTTGTACTGGTCCACGAAGAAATAAGTGCTGTCGCGCCGCATAAACTTCGTGGTCGGCTTGCCGCCCGTAGGCGGGTATTTGCCAGCGGTCCACTCGTTCCAGTCGTTGATGTAGAGGAATTGCGGATTGGCTTGCAGCGCCTCGTCCCAGCGCTGCTGGAAATAAATCCCGTAGCCCTCGGGGTTCGCGACCTTGCGACCGAGCCAAGGCACAAGCGTTGGTTCAGGCAGATCGAATTCGTTCAACGGCGGTTCGCCGTTCTCGCGCGTCCAACTTTTGCCGGTGAGACTCGACGGATGCTGGCCGGGCGTGACTGCCGCTTCTTCCTTCTGCCCTTTGTGCGTGGAGATCAGTTCGTCCGGTTTCATGGCGGCGACGTTTTTGTCGCCCATGTCGAGGCCGAAACTCCAGTTGTCTTCCGTGCCGACGAAGCGTTGCCCAGCCCACTTGTAGTAGCCCCACCACATCGTCCGCAGCGTGAAGAAGCTTTTCACTTCCTTGGTGTAATCCTTGTAGAACTCCTCCGCGAAATCTGGGTTGCCGTAGTGCGGATGATTTGGGTCAGTCTTCGCAGCGGCCTCGTAATGCGGATTCGGATTCTGCGGCCCCTTGCCGTTGGCGTCCACGTTCGGGTTGCCGTTGTAGAGCAGCAGTGGCTTGCCGTCCCAGTGGAACCAGAGGTC
>CAYWCK010000588.1:0-2873 GCA_964456685.1 uncultured Bifidobacteriaceae bacterium
CGACTTCTCGAACAACGCCGAGCGCCTTTTGCACAAAGGCGGCTTCGAGCGCGTGACCGATTTTCCGAAGGCGATTGAGGATTCTCTCGCGCAACTGAAGGAAGCCGGCGCGCTCGCCAGCGAAAGCGAACTCTCCGCGGTCGGTTTCAAGACCGTGATCGCGAAGAACGTCACGGGCTGTGTGCGACTCGATGAACGCGTGCTTGGCGCGATGGAGGCTTACAACGGCCTCGCGCCGGCGCACAATCCGCCCTACATCACCGGCATCCGCCTGTTTGGGAAACGCATGCCGAGTGTGCCGTTGGTCGGGTTGTTCGAGACGGCGTTTTACCAGTTTGCGCCGGAAGCGATGATGCGTTACGCCGTTCCGCAAGCCTGGTGCGACATCGGGATTCGCCGTTGGGGTTTTCACGGCGCGAGTCACAAGTTCATCGCCGAGCGCTCGGCGGAATTGCTCGGGCGCAATGACGTCGCCGAACGCGTGCGCAAACTCTACGTGGATGGCGGAAAGTCACCGGTGACCGGTGCGCCGCTGCGCGTGATCTCTTGTCACCTCGGCGGAAGTTCCAGCGTCACGGGCATCCACAACGGCGTTGCCATCGGCACGAGCATGGGCATGAGTCCGCAATCCGGTTTGCCGCAGAACAATCGCGTTGGCGAACTCGACGCGGAAGCGCTGCCCTATGCGGTGAAGACACTCGGCGTTTCAATTGAAGAAGCGCAACGCCAGCTCACGAAAGAATCCGGCCTCAAAGGATTGAGCGGCGTGTCCAACGACATCCGCGACGTGACCGCCGCAGCAGAGCAGGGGAATGCGAATGCGAAACTCGCGCTCGACGTTTACGTGGCCAGCGCGCGCCACTGGATCGGCAGCTACTTTTTCGAGATGGGCGGCGCGGAGGCGATTGTATTCACCGCGGGCATTGGCGAGAACCGGTCCGAAATCCGCCAGGCCATTTGCGCGAACCTTACCGGATTGGGAATCGAACTGGATTCCAAGCTCAACGCTGCGACGCGCGCGACTGAAACCGTCATCAGTGCCTCGGGTTCGCGTGTGAGAATCATGGTCGTGCCGACAAATGAAGAACTGGTTGTTGCGCGCGAGACCAAACGACTTTTGGAAACTGGCGGTAACTGAATTTCATACTTAACCAACAACAGAAAACAAAACTATGCCTCAAGCAATTGGAATGATTGAAACGCGCGGCCTCGTCGCCCTCGTCGAGGGCACGGACGCGATGCTCAAGGCCGCGAACGTGGAACTCGTCGGCCCGATGACGCAGGTCGGCAATGCCCTCGTCACTGCGGTCGTCGTCGGCGACGTCGCCGCGGTCAAAGCCGCCACCGACGCCGGCGCGCAAGCCATCAAGGCCATCAAAGGCGAAGTGGTCAGCGTGCACGTCATCGCCCGCCCGCACAGCGACGTGGAAGCGGTGTTGCCCAAGAAGAAGTGAATAGTGAGTAGAGAATCGAGAGTAGGTTGAGCCGCGCAAGCGACCCGCTCTACTCGCTACTCGCTAACAACTACTCACTGTTATGTTTCTAGCCAAAGTCGAAGGCTCGGTGGTCGCGACGAAGAAAGACCCGTCCATGAGCGGGCGCAAGATGCTGTTGCTTCGTCCGCAACTTGTGGACGAAAAAGATCCCACGAAGTTCCGCCCCGGCGCGAACACCATCGTGGCCGTGGATTGCCTCGGCGCGGGCGTCGGCGAGATGGTCATGTTCTGCCAGGGCAGCAGCGCCCGGCTTGCGCCTGGCATGAAAGACGCGCCTGTTGACGCCGTGATCATCGGGATCGTGGACAGCGTGGATGTGCTCGGAAAACAAATCTTCAGCGGGAAGGCGTAACCACGAATAGACACGAATGAACACGAATCCTGAAAACAAATTGCTGCTGAAGGATGAGGTGTTCCAGGTCGTGGGTTCGGCGATGGAAGTCCTGAATGAGATCGGCCACGGGTTGCATGAGAAACCATACGAGAACGCGCTCGTGGTTGAGTTTGGAATCCGGAAGATTCCGTTTCAACAACAGGCCAATTTCGATGTGCTCTACAAGAGCCATAAAGTGGGCGTATTCATTCCCGACCTGATCGCGTATGGCAGTGTGGTCGTGGACGCGAAAGTGATTGATCGCATCACTGACGTGGAGCGGGGGCAGATGTTGAACTATTTGCGGATAACGAAAAATCGAGTCGGTGTGATCCTGAATTTTAAGAATCCAAAACTGGAATGGGAACGAATTGTTCTCTGATTCGTGTCAATTGGTGTCCATTCGTGGTTAAAATTTATGAGCTCTGTGAATGAAACTTTGATCCGTGACGTGGTGTCCGAGGTGCTCGGTCGTCTCGGCGGCGCCGCAACAACGACCGTTACGCAACCCGCAACCGCGGCAGCGAAAGATGATCCATGCGTCGCTGCGGCAAAGAGAGCAGCGGCAACGGCGAAGGCGGCGCCCGGATTGCGCGGCAAGTTCGGCGTGTTCGCCACGGCGGAAGAAGCTTGTGCAGCGGCGCAGGAAGCCTTCGCGCAGTTGCAGCAGAAAGGAATCGCTGCGCGGCGGAAGATTGAGGAGATCGTCAAGAAGATGGCGGAGAAGAACGCCGAGCCTTGGGGCAAGATCGAATTGGAAGAGACGAAGATCGGTCGCCTCGATCACAAGATCGCGAAGCTTGGCTTGATCAAACTCGTTCCCGGAGTGGATTGGTTGCGTCCCGACGCCCGCAGCGGCGACCACGGCATCACGCTGGAAGAATATACTCCGTTCGGCGTCGTCGGCGCGATCACGCCCAGCACGCATTCCATTCCCACGTTGAGCGGCAACATCGTGAACATCGTCGCGGCAGGCAATGCCGTCGTGTTCAATGCGCATCCCA
>CAYWCK010000589.1:0-2871 GCA_964456685.1 uncultured Bifidobacteriaceae bacterium
AACTATGTCGCCTTTGTGCTTCTCCGCGTTGTGACAGCCGTTGCACTTCCTCTCGATCAAGGGGCGGATTTCCTTGGTGTAATCCTCCGCCAGATCGGCCCGGGCCGTCCGGCGCTCGCCGAGCAAGAAGGCGAGCAGCGTCAGCACCAGAGCGCCGGCGGGTTTGAATCGGTGGATCACGCGGCTATTTTATGACCCAAGTAGGGAGGGATGTCCAATCGCGGAATGCTGGCCCGAGACGATTGGGCGCGGCTCGAGGCATGAACGCTAAGATTTTTGATTAAGCGGCGGTAACAAAATGGACGTTCGCGCTCCCTCTCTTCCACGAAGTGGAGGAGAGGGCCGGGGAGAGGTGGCGCGTTGTTCCGGCTGACCCCTCTCCCTAGCCCTCTCCCCGCGCTGCGCTGCGGGGAGAGGGAATCGGTATTTGGTTACACACTCCAAGCCCGCACCCCAGACCTGTCCACTGGGAGAGAGTTCGGTTGGCGGGAGCTTCAGTTGAATTCCGAGCGTTACGAAACAGTCGGCGGCAATGGATTGGCCGGGACGCGGCGAGCGTTACTCCCTCTCCCAGCGTGAGAGGGTTGGGGTGAGGGAGCAGCATCTGTGTGAAGCCGCTGTCCTCATTTTTTGGAAGCTCCCGGCACGATTGACGCAACGCGGGCGTTGACCGCGGCGGGCGGGTGGACGTATGGTTCAAGCACCAGCCCAACAATGCGCCCGACCAAGGTTCAAAGCTTGCCGGCATCACGCCCCGGGTTGACCCGGCGGCGGGCCCGCGCCTTCACGCTGATCGAACTGCTAGTGGTCATTGCCATCATCGCCATCCTGGCGGCGATGCTGCTGCCCGCGTTGAGCAAGGCCAAGGCGCGCGCGCAAACGGTCATCTGCGGGGCGAACATGAAAAACTGGGGTTACGCCACGGTCATGTACCTGGGGGACTACGGCGATCGCATTCCTTACTTCGGTTACAGCGGGGCGGATTACACCCAACCCTTCTGGCACGCGCTGCTCGCGCCGTATGTCGCCAAAGTGGCCCAGGGAGGCACGACCTTCAATGTCACGTCGGTTTACACCAACGAACTCCGGAAATGTCCGGGCGGCAGTTTTGGCGCGCCGGATTTTTACAAGGGCACGTGGAGTCCGACGGCGTGGAACTGCTGGATCGGGGCAAACTTCGGGGCCTATGGCAAGCCGTTGAGCGGCGCGTTCTACTACGGCAATCAAGGCACGGCGCCCCTGCTCGCCACGCGCATCAAAAAGCCGGCCGACGCCATGCTGTTCATGGACACCATCTCGCATTACGTCTATTCGCCGGTGGAAGCGAATTACAAGTTCACCCTCGACCTCGATGGCGACGGAGTGCGCGACACGATGTCGGCCTATCCCGACACACCGTACAATTCCGGCCGGCCCACCGTCCACGGCAAGGGCGCCAATGTGACGTTGCTCGACGGGCACGTCGAACGGGTGAGCTTCAAAAAACTGTGGGCCATCGACGCGGCGGGCAACGTCAGCCACACCTTCTGGTACCTGGAGGACTGACCCGGTTGCCGGTATTTGGATGCGATCTAGACCTCACCGATCGCATGTGGGAGGGACGCGTTCCACCCGTGTCCCGAATCTGCTCTGGAAGAATGGGACGCGGTGGAACGCGTCCCTACCGGGTTCGGAACTGGCCGCGGGATTTTTCAAGTGGTTTTCAGCCCTTCAACTTCGCGTAACGCTCCGCCACAAAATCCCAGTTCACCACGTTCCACCACGCCGCCACGTAATCCGCGCGCTTGTTCTGGTATTTGAGGTAATAGGCGTGCTCCCACACATCGAGGCCGAGCAACACCTGCTTGCCCTGCGAAACCGGGCTGTCCTGATTGGGCGTGGATTCGATGGCGAGCTTGCCCTGCGTCAACGTGAGCCAGGCCCAGCCGCTGCCAAAGGTCTTCATCGCCGTGTCGGCTAACTTGGTTTTGAAATCGGCGAAGCTGCCGGAGCTCTTGGCCATGGCTTCGCCCAGTTCGTGCTTCGGCTCACCGCCGCCGTTCTTCGCCAGCATCTGCCAGAAAAGCTTGTGGTTGTAGTGGCCGCCGCCGTGATTGCGCACCGCGTTGCGCACGGCTTCCGGCACCTTGGTCAGGTCCTGCAACATCTGTTCAGTGGTCAGCGGCTTCAAGACCTCCGGCTGCGCGGCAATGGCTTTGTTCAAGTTGTCCACGTACGCCTGATGATGCTTCGTGTGATGAATCTCCATCGTCGGCGCGTCAATGTGCGGCTCCAAAGCGTCGTAGGCGTAGGGCAGCTTCGGCAGGATGTGAACGCCGCTCCCGAGCTGGCCCGGTTTGGGATCGGCGGCGAAGACGGCGGGGGCAACCGTGGCCGCGGCGGTGACGAGGGCGGTGGTTTGCAGAGCTTGGCGACGAGTCATCATAAAGTTCCTTTTAGTTGGCGTTCGGGAAACTGGTAACTCTCCTACGCCAGCGAAGCAAGCCTGCAACGATGTGTGGTCAGCCGTTGGATTTGCAGCCTATCCTGATGTTAGACATCATCACTCGACTTTCAAAATCCGTCCGGTCTGGACAAAGTAACCCTCATCATCCACTTGTAATAAGCCCTTGCGATTAAAAACCAGCCACTCCAATAGGGGATCAAGCTTCTCAAGAGTAGCCTCCCACTTTCGATCGCCAAATAGAATCCGAAAAGCAACGGTAGCGCCCGCCTCATCAAGCACCTTGAGAACGTCTGCCTTCCGCTTACCTCGAACCTCCCTAACAAACTCCCTCAACTCTCCGAGTTCCTCCTCGAACACGCCGTCTCCTGGCACATTGATCTCCACCACGCCATAAACGTCATCACCGTGCTTCAACTCACCCGATT
>CAYWCK010000590.1:0-2866 GCA_964456685.1 uncultured Bifidobacteriaceae bacterium
TTAGGCGACTCGCCATAACCACTATGAAGAAATACACGGTATTGATCTTGAGTTTGCTGGCAGCGACTCTCGTCGCGCAGAATATCAAAAAGGTTGGAGGTCGCTATGCGAATGGATTTGTCGGGAGTTACTACAGCCGCATTGACGGTAAGGAGTTGACCTTCGGACTTGATGCCAAGGCGGCAAATGATCAGTCCGTGTGGAAGACTACCGACAAGAATCCACCGGTATCCGTTCGAGACGCGATTGCGTCTGCAAGGCGCAAACTTGATGAGCTATTTCCAGCCAAGCGCGTCTGGACACTTGAAAGCGTGACTCTCAAGCCAGCAGCTTGGACAGTTGATGCTAAAGACGGTATTGAAATCTGGGATTATGTGATTTCATTCGCACGGCATTCCGACGACCCAAGGCTACCTCCTTCCCATGTTGATGGCGGAGTGACTTTCATAGTTTTGATGGACGGCACAGCCGTTCACCCAACTATAGCGCCGATAAAGTGAAACCGTCGCCTCCTGAGGAACTGGATATGCAAACCGTTGATATGGAACGTTGGTTGCCTTTTCAGTTCCTTACGTCATTGCTCCGCGTCCGACGCGGTTGGTTCGCTAACCATACGCTGCAGCGCCTATGAGGGTTGTCAACTGCAAGTGCGGTTCGGCGTGAGTTTTTTTTCTTAAAAGCTTTTTGGTCTTTTTTCCTTTCCCGGTTGTTTCCGTGACGTTCGCTTGGTGCCGCAGGGCGCCGTTTCCTCTTCGCATGACCAGTGTGGTCCTGGTCATCAGCTCCTATTCGAGCATCACGTGTCGTGAGCCCACGATGTCTTGCCGGACGGGAGGAAGCCGCCCACTAGAACAGATCAGGAAAACCGTAGCCACGAAAGAACACAGAGATCGCCAAGCTTCATTCCGTTTCTGCGTTCTGTGTGTTCTGTGTGTTCTTTTGGGGCAGATCAGCGGCCACAAGCTTTTTGAAACTGCTCTAAAACTCCGCTTCCGGAAACCGTTCGCGGATGCGCCGGCGCAAGCGGTCTTCATCATCGGGCTGCAAGCGGCGGCGCACCACCAGGCGTTGCACCGCATCGAGCAGCAACAGCCAGTCTTCCAAGGGCGGTTCGGGCACGGGCGCCCATTGATCAAAACGCTTTTCGCGCACGAAAAAGCGCCAGTCGCGGCTCACGCGCTGGGCATAGACCTGGAGTTTCTGACCGTCATCGGTCACGCGTTTCCAACTGACTTCGGCTTTGGGCATTTCTATTTAGTTCCGAGTTTCGAGTTCCGGGTTCCGCGTCACCGGCCGGCGTTGGGAGCGCGGAAAACTCGCGACTCGGAACGCCGAACACGGAACTAATTTACGGCAAATCCACGCTCGTCACCGCCATCGCGGCGATGCCTTCCTCGCGGCCGATGAACCCCATGTGCTCGTTCGTCGTGGCCTTGATGCCGATCTGGGCTTCGCGCAGGCCCAGCGCTTCCGCAATGTTCCGCTTCATCGCGGCCAGGTGCGGATAAATCTTGGGCGCCTGCGCGATGACCGTGGCGTCCACGTTCACAATGCGCCCGTTGCGCTGCAAAACCTGACGCGCCGCTTCCTCCAGAAACACGCTGCTCGCCACGCCTTTCCAGCGCGGATCGGTGTTGGGAAAAAAATGGCCGATGTCCTCCTCGCCCAGCGCGCCCAGGATGGCGTCGCAGATGGCGTGCATGAGCGCATCGGCATCCGAGTGACCGTCGAGCCCTTTGGGATGCGGAATCTCCACGCCGCCGAGTATGAGTTTGCGGCCCGCGACCAGTTGATGAACGTCGTAGCCGATGCCAACGTGAACCATATTTCCAAGTCTAAAGTCCAAGGTCCAAAGTCCAAAGCCAAAAGTCAGGCGCCGGGAAACCCTTTGGCTTCAGACCTCGGGCTCGGGACTTTGTAACGGCAGCGTGAAAAAGAAGGTTGTGCCCACGCCCACTTCACTCGTGGCCCACACCTCGCCGCCATGGCTTTGCACGATGTGTTTCACAATGGCCAGCCCCAGCCCGGTGCCGCCGGCTTCGCGGGAACGCGCCTTGTCCGCCCGATAGAACCGCTCGAAGACGCGGTTCAAGGCATCCGCAGGGATGCCCGGGCCGTCATCGCGCACGGAAATTTCCAACTTGTCCGTGCCGGTGGCGCGCGCGGTCCACCAGACGTTCCCGCCGGACCGGCCGTATTTGATGGCGTTGTCCACCAGATTGCCGAGCACTTGTTGCAACCGCACTTCAATGATGGGGAAGAACCTCGGCCGGGCATTTTGGACCTGCACTCGACTACGGACTTCACGATTCGCCAACCGGCCGGCGTCGAAGGCGACTTCTCTCAAGCATTCGCTCTGCAACTGGCGGCGGCCGGCTACGTGACGCTGGCGCCGCCGAACTTCCTCTGGCATGAAACGGAAGGCGACTACAAGCTCCGCACGGCACACGCGCTCGCACGCCATCCGGGCAGTCGCGGGATGGCCCAGATGCTGTTCGACTCGCAGGTGGCGCTCGACCTGCTCGCCAGCTTGCCCGGGGTCGATGCGCAACGCATCGGCTGCATCGGTCATTCACTGGGCAGCAAAGAAGCGCTGTACCTGACTGCGTTCGACGAACGAATCAAGGCGGCGGTCAGCAGCGAAGGCGGCCTGGGCCTGCGGTTCACGAACTGGAACGCGCCTTGGTACTTGGGCGACGCAATCGATGCGCCCGACTTTGGTCACGAACATCACGAAATTCTCGCGCTGGCCGCGCCGCGCGCGTACTTGCATCTGGCCGGTGAAGCGGGCCCCGGCGCGGCCGACGGCGATCGCACCTGGCCGTTCATCGAAGCGGTGCTGCCGATCTACGATCTTTATGATGTG
>CAYWCK010000591.1:0-2860 GCA_964456685.1 uncultured Bifidobacteriaceae bacterium
AGTGCCGACACGGCCCGCAGATTGAAGCAGCGCAACCCGCGGGTCCGGGTGCTGTTCTACTTCAACGCTTTCATCAACTGGCCGGGTTACGACGCCTTTGCCACTTATCGTCCAGAGTGGACCTTGAAAGGCGTGGACGGCCATGTCATCACACACCCTTCCGGCACGCCCCGCCCCGATCCTTCCAATGGAGAGTTCCGCGCCTGGTGGTCGGATGTCGTCGCTCAGGCAGTGACTAACGCAAACTTGGACGGCGTTTTTGCTGACGCCTTGCCGCAGGCACGCTCGCCCGCGATGACCAGAATGGTCGGCCAGGAAAAGCAACAGGCGCTGGTGGACGGCTTGCGCCAGATGTTGGCGTTGACCAAACGCAAATTGGGCAATCGAAGGATCGTCCTGGCCAACGGCATCCGGGCCGGCCAACACCTGGACTTCCTGGACTGGGAAGGGATTGACGGCGTCATGGTGGAGCACTTCGATGCTTTTGATTCAAAAACGCCGGAGCAACTTAAAGCGGATATTGACGCGATGACGTTCGCGGCGAAGAAGGGGAAGTTCGTTGTGCTTAAAGGCTGGCCCGGGTTCAGCTGGTTGGACCCCGGCGCCAAGGACAAGCCACGCGAAGAGCAGCTCCGATTGGCGCGGGAGCGGATCACGTTCCCGCTGGCTTGTTTCCTGATTGGCGCGCAAGCGGGCTGCCACTTTTGCTATTCGTGGGGCTACACGGAAACGATGGGCGGGTTGGATTCCTATCCGGAATGGCAGCGCCCCCTCGGCCCACCGAAAGCCGATGCCGTCTGGAACGGCCTGACGGCGACCCGCGAATTTGCCCACGCTTCCGTGTGGGTCAACCTTTCGACCAGGGAAGCGCGTATAAATTGGAAATGAATTCTGTGAAATCCGCCAACCGGCATTTCCCCAGCGCACTGGTGCTCACGCGATTGTCCGCGTTGCGCGGCCAGAAGTCGCCTCGTCAGGGTCGACCCGCGCGCAACTCCGATAATCAGCAAGGAGCAACCCCAGCGACAGTCCGGTGCTCAAGGTCCACAGCACCGTAAGCATCAACTTCGCAGTTCGCCAATCCGCCGCGATATAGCCTTGCGCCATGAAGTCGGGGCCATAGACGATTCGCGCGACGACGCATCCGATCAGTTTGCAGGCAAAGACGAGAAAGCCGCTGAAGATGATGGCGGCGTACGGGTGTTGCGCAACGCGTCGCAACATCCAGGGCATGATCCCCACCGCCGGCAACGCTGCGAGTCCGGCCAGGAGCGGAAAAGGGAAATGCGTTTGCACGCCCGCCGCGAGGCCGAACCCTATGAAAAGCGCCACGTTGACCGAAACCGCCGTGATGATCGCCAACATCCGGGCCCACCACGCCCGGGCCGAGGCCGGCTGTCCCCAAGCGCGATAAAACTCCGTCACCAGCCACGCATTAATGACGCCGAGGTAAAGGCAGGAAAGCTCGGCGCTCGTCGCCGGATCGGTAACTGCCAGGATGGGCAACGGCAGGAACGCGGCCACGGCCCACATGCCGAGCATGGACCGTAGCCCGCCGACAATGCAAACCCGCACCGGTGTTAATATGTAATCGGTCATGGCTTCGGACTGCGGCCAAACCACCGGGCGCGGTGACCGCTTTCATCCGGTCCAGCCTGCTCGCGACGAGGTTCGGAAAAATTTAAGTACAGGTTCTAGTCTTTTCCGTCCAGGCAATCCTTGATGGCTTGGGCCAGTTCGAGGGAGGAGTAGGGTTTGGCGAGGAAGCGCGCGTGGGCGACCGGATCGGAGCGTTGGACTAACTCATCGCTGTAGCCGCTGGTCAGAATGATTTTCAGGCCCGGTTTCGCGCGGCGCAAGGTCTCGGCAAGTTCCAAGCCGCTGATGCCGCCGGGCATGACCATGTCGGTCAACAGCAGTTGCGCCTGGCGACCGGTTTCCTCCCAGACGTGCAACGCCTCGACGCCGTTCCGGGCTTCGAGGACGCGATAGCCGCAGCGGCGCAGGAGCAGACCCGTCGGCTTCAGCAAATTCATATCGTCCTCGACGAGCAGAATGGTTTCCTGACCTTTTGGCAGCCGGCTGACTTCGTCTGGCGACTCTTCCGTCCGCGCGTCCGCGGGCGCGGCGGGCAGGAAGACCTGGAATGTGGTGCCGAGGCCCACGCCGCTCTGCACCGTCACCCAGCCCTCGTGCTGCCTGGCGATGCTATAGACGGTCGCCAGCCCGAGACCGGTCCCTTTCCCGACCTCTTTCGTGGTGAAGAACGGCTCGAAGATGTGCTTGAGCGTGGCCTCGCTCATGCCGGAACCGGTGTCGTTGACGGTCAGGCGGACGAAGGAGCCCACGCGCGCTTCCACCTGTTGCTGCGCCTCCCCGGGCTGGATTTCGACGTGCGTGGTATCCAGCGCGAGCCGACCGCCCTTGGGCATCGCGTCGCGGGCGTTGACGCACAGGTTCATGATCACCTGCTCGATCATGCCCGGGTCCGCCTCGATCCACGACGCTTCAGTTGCGGGACGCCAGGTGATGTGGATGTGCTCACCGAGCAACCGGCCAAGCATTTTGTTGATGCCCTCGACGATTTCGTTCAGGTCCACGCGCCGCCGCTGGATGGCGCGGCGGCGGCTGAAGGTGAGGAGTTGGCGCGTGAGGTTGGCCGCGCGTTGCGTCTGGTGATTGAGTTCTTGAAGGGACGTGGCTAGGTCCGGATCCAAGCCCGGGGTGTCCTGCATCAGGCTCAGGTGCATCAGGGTGGCCGAGAGAATGTTGTTAAAGTCGTGCGCCACGCCGCCGGCGAGCTGGCCGACGGCTTCCATTTTCTGCGCCTGAAGGAATTGCGATTCGAGTTGTTTCCGCG
>CAYWCK010000592.1:0-2832 GCA_964456685.1 uncultured Bifidobacteriaceae bacterium
CCTCGGCGCGATAACCACGTGTGTCACCGCGCTGGTGATTGCGCTGGTGTCGTTCGGTGATTGGCAGCACCCGGCGCTCGTGCTGGCGGTGGTGGCGGTCGTTCAAGCGCTCGAAGGCACGGTCATCCAGCCGAAAATCATGGGCGACCGCGTGGGCCTGCATCCGGTGACGATCATCATCGCGCTGATGGTGGGCACGACCCTGCTGGGCGGAATTCTGGGCGGCATTCTCGCGATTCCCCTAACGGCGGC
Organism: uncultured Bifidobacteriaceae bacterium; assembly: GCA_964456685.1. GTDB lineage: Bacteria > Verrucomicrobiota > Verrucomicrobiia > Limisphaerales > JADLHS01 > CAYWCK01. The sequence goes on from CAYWCK010000592.1 coordinate 253, forward strand.
GCTGCGGGTGGTGATGTTTCGGTATGTGTGGCGGAAGCGAGAAACCGAGCGCGCGTGATTGGAGATGTTCTGGCGGTTGCACGTGGGGCTTGATCGCCATATGATTCGAGTTGTGAAGGGAACGACGAGAGCTTTCGTTTCGGGATGGATCGAAGTGACGTTGCTGGTGATCCTTTCGTTCACGGTATGCGGCTGCGTCGGGCAGGCCTTGGGGGCGCAAATGGCCTTGCAGGTTCTTCACGAATTTTTCCCCGGAAATGGAGCGCCTAGATTTCCCTCAGGCCGGCTGGTGCAAGGAGAGGATGGCTGCTTCTACGGCACGAGCCCGCTGGGAGGGGAATTCGATGCTGGCACAGTTTTCAAGGTTACGACGCACGGTGTCGTGAATGTTGAGTACTCATTCGATGGAACGCCTTATGACAACGGCCCGGCGTTCGGGGGCATGACGGTGACAGCGAGCGGGGACTTCTACGGGAACTATTTCGGCCAGAGTTACCCGACGCCCGTCCGGGATACATTTCGATTTCGGACGAATGGAATCCCTAAAGTGGAGTTTCCTTGGAATGGAACGGGCGAATACGGTATTCGTGGCGGTCTGGCATACGACGGTGCTGAGAACCTCTACGGCACAGCGACGCAAGGTGGCAGTAACCATTTGGGAAGCGTATTAAGGATCACGACCAACGGAACGTTTGCGGTAATGATTTCCTTTGACGGCACCAACGGCTCGCTTCCGTTCGGCTCGGTCGTGCTGGGGAAGGACGCCAATTTGTATGGCACAACGGCATACGGTGGCGTGGGTTTTGATGGAAGTAACTTCTCAGGCCTCGGCACAGTTTTCAAACTTACCACTGATGGCACGCTGACCACGCTGGCTTATTTTGCTGTCACCAATGGATCACATCCGTACGCGGGTCTCACTGAAGGAAACGACGGGTGCTTCTATGGCACCACGGTCGGCGGCGGCGCATTCGCGTGCGGGACCGTGTTCCGGATCACGTCGGCCGGAGTTCTGACCACCTTGGCATCCTTCAACGGGACGAACGGCGCCAATCCTTACTCGGAAGTTGCGCAACTGCCGTCGGGCGAACTCTACGGGCTCACGACGCAAGGACCGGCGGCTACGAATGCGTTCTTCGGATCCTTCGGGACAGCGTACCGAGTCGCTACGAACGGCGTAATCTCAACAATTGCGAACTTCAATGGGACGAACGCGCAAAATCCGATTGCCGAACTATGCCTGACCAAGGACGGAAATCTTTATGGCCTCAGCGCCGATTTGGGACGCCATCTTTCGCTAAACGGAAACGCCGGTATTTTCTTTCGTTTGGCCCAGGTGCCGCAAATCACCACGCAGACCATTTCAAATGGAACTGTGATCTTGCATTGGACGGCTTTCACGAACGGAGTGTACCGTGTGGAACGCAAGTCCGGCGTGTGGTCGAACAATTGGGTGGCTCTGGTTCCAAACGTCACCGCCCTTGGCGGCACGGCGTCCTTCACAGACTTATCACCGCTCCCGGGTGGCAGTTATTACCGCGTTGTCCTGTTGCCCTGACCGGCTTTCAAACAAGCGGCTGCTTAAATCACTGCGTCTGCTTAGCGTTTCGCGTAGAAGGCCCGCACATCCACCGCTTCCATGCCTGCGGCCCGGATGGCTTGCAAGCCGAGTTCGGTGTCTTCGTAGGCGCGGCATTGTTTCGGGTCCACGCCGATGCGGCGGGCGGCTTCGAGGAAGATGTCCGGTGCGGGTTTCTGGTGTTTAACCATCTCGCTGGTCACCACGGCGCCAAACAGGTGGCGGATTTTCAAATGTTCGAGCACGTCGCAGATGATTTTCTGCGTGCCGCCGGAGGCCACGGCCATGGGAATTTTGCCGTGATGTTCCTTCGCAATCTCGACGACCGCGTGGATCGGTTCGACTTCGGCCATCAGCGGCAAATACGCTTCTTCTTTTTCATGCGCCACCGCGATGTGATCGAAGGAGCGGCCTTGTTCCTGCGCGAGCATCTTCAAAATGTCGCGCGAGGGCACGCCGCCGAGCGCGTAAAAGCGGTCCTCGGGAAAGTGCAGGTTGTGGCGCTGCGTGATCAACTGCCACGCGCGCCAGTGCAGCGGCATGGTGTTGGCCAGTGTACCGTCGCAATCAAATATCAAACCCTTCGGCGTCTTCATGCTTCTCAAATCAATTTCTTCGGAATCCACTTCTCAGATTTTTCGGGCCGGAATTGCGCAAACCGTTCGAACAACTCATCCGGCGACTGCGCCACGATAAGCGCGTCCAGCAGGCTTTGGCGGACGAAACCATGCGCCACGGTGCGGCCCAGAAATTCCGTGAGCAAATCGTAATAGCCATTCACGTTCAGCAGGGCGCAGGGAAACCGGTGCAGATGCAACTGCGCCCACGTCATGGCCTCGAAAATCTCCTCAAACGTCCCGAAACCGCCCGGCAGCGCGACGAAGCCCTCGGCCAGTTCAGCCATGAGCCGCTTGCGCTCGTGCATGGTTTCGACGAGGTGGAGCTTGGTCAGCCGCGTGTGCGCGAGTTCCTTGTCCGCCATGAACCGCGGGAGCACGCCG
>CAYWCK010000593.1:0-2830 GCA_964456685.1 uncultured Bifidobacteriaceae bacterium
CGGGTTACGGCGGCCAGAGTTTTTCCTACACGCCCGCCCTGGCCGGTTACGACACCTACAAAATCCACATGTGGGGTGATTTCGCGCTGACGGCGCTGACGCTGATCGACACCAATCCGCCGATTCCGCCCGCGCCGACTTACACCGTAGCGGTGAGCGCTTCACCAGTCGAAGCCGGCACGGCGGGCGGCGGCGGAAATTACAACAGCAACTCGCCCTGCACCGTCGTGGCTTCGGCCAACCCGGGCTGGGGCTTCAAGAACTGGACGGTCAACGGTTCGCCAGTCAGCGCGTCGGCGAACTACACCTTCACCGTGCGCAGCAACCGCGCGCTCGTCGCGAACTTCGTTCCCGCGTTCTCCGTCACCACGAGCACCTCGCCGAGTTACGGTGGAACAGTGTCCGCGGGCGGCACATTTAACAGCAATTCCCTCGTCATCGCTTCGGCGACTCCGATTGCAGGATTCAAATTTGTGAATTGGACCGAGTTCGGAACTCAGGTGAGTACGCAGGCGAATTACAGTTTCAACATCTTGGGCGACCGCACGCTCGTCGCCAACTTCACGCCCGCCGGCGCCAGCGCAACTTTTGATTTCGACACCGGCTCACCGGCCGTCGGCCCGGGCCAGGGTATGCCGGCGACGCAAACGAAGAGTGGCGTCACGGCCACGTTCAGCACGCTCGCGGGCAGCTGGTCGCTGCAAAATGATTTTGCGTGGTGGGTGCCGGGCGTGTTTTCCGGAAACTTCCTCTATCCGAGCACGTGGGACAGCACGATGGCCATTGAGTTCGACAAGCCGGTGACGAATTTCACGATGGCATTTTTCACTGGGGAAGTATCAAGCGAGTTCAACACCGCCGCACAAGTCCGCGTCACGGCGTACACGAATGCCGCGATGACCAACCCCGTCGCGACGGGCACGGCGCGCGGCGCGTGGGTTTCCGGCGCGTATCCCGAAGGCGTGCTCTCTTTCGGTTCAGCCTCACCATTCACAAAGGTCAAAATCGAAGTGCCGTCGCAGGATCCCGTACCGAGCAACCTCTTCTTCGTGGACAACATCGTCGTGCAAATCGCCGCGCCGTTGCCGCCGCACGCGCCGCCGCTGGCTTTTGGCGGTCACTTTTACCAACTCGCCGGCCAACCGCTCGCCATCAACATCGCCGATTTGATGTTGAATGATTACGACCCGGACGGCGAACCGGTTTTCTTCGTGGACACCAGCGCGACGACTTCCAACGGCCTCGCGCTCACGGTGCAAGGCGCGCAGATTCTCGTGCCGACGAATTCGCTGGCAGACGGTTTCAGCTACACGATTGCCGACGATCAGGGGGTCATGACCAACGGCACGGCGATCATCTCGATTATTAGCAGTCCGACGAGTCAGGCCAACGCGCTGGACTTGAGCGGGTCCGGCGCCGTGTCCGCCAGCTTCACCGGCGTGCCGTGGTATTACTACGAATGCCAGCGTGCGACGAACGCCACGTTCACCGGCACGGTGCAAACCTGGCCGGTGCAAGCCTGGGCCGACGGCTCGATGGTCGTCTGGGACGATTTCGCCGAACTCGGAGGCAAGCCGCCGCAAGCATTCTACCGTCTGCGCCACACCCCTTGATCAATTGAGGAAAAATTATGAAATCATGTAACCAAACTCGAATTCCCGGCTCAGTCCTGCTTATGAAAGGATTAAGGGTGGCGGCGTTGCTCCTGGGATTGGCGGCGTTATTCTCACGAACGGAAACATCCCACGCGGCCAACGCGCAGGTGCTCGGCTGGAACAATCTCGGCATGCACTGCATGGACAGCGATTATTCGGTGTTCAGCATCCTGCCGCCTTACAACACCGTGAACGCGCAACTCATCGTCAACGGCGCGCTCGTCACCGTGTCGAATGGCTACACGATCACGTATCAAGCCGTCGCCGATCCGGACGGCTCGATCAACAAGACCTCCGCGGGCAAGGGCAACTGGATGGCCAACGCCGCGAAGCTTTACGGCGGCGTGGCGACTGACCAAGGGCTGCCGTTTCCTTCGCCGTATTCGTTCTGGATGCCGGGCACGAATAACACGCCGCAAGGAATGTTGTTCGACTCGGGCTTGGATTGGTTTTTCGCCTATGGCATTCCGATCACGCCCTACGACGATGCGGGAAAGAAGAATCCCTATCCCATGATGCGGCTCATTGCGCGCAACGCCAGCAACGTCGCTATCGCGACGAATGACATCGTCCTGCCGGTGTCCGACGAAATGGATTGCCGCGCATGTCACGCATCGGGTCAGCAAGCGGCGGCGCAACCGGCGGCGGGCTGGGTGTGGAGCGACAACCCGGAGCGCGATTTCCGCCTGAACATTTTGCGGCTGCATGATGAAAAGCAGTTCGCAGAGCATCACGACCTTTATGTTTCTGCGTTGGCTGCCAAACCGGACGGGAAAAATGGCTTTCACTTCAATCCTCAGGGGCTTTATCGCAGCGTGGTGGCGGATAACCAACCCATTCTCTGCGCCGTCTGTCACGCGAGCGAGGCGCTCGCCACAGGTAGTTACAGCAACATCCCGCCGCTGACGGCATCGATTCATTCGAAGCACGCGACCGTGGTTGATCCCGATCTCGGCATAACGCTCGACAACTCCGCGCATCGCGAGTCGTGCTATCGGTGTCATCCCGGTTCGGCGACGAAATGTCTGCGCGGCGCGATGGGTGGTGCGATTGCGAATGACGGTTCGATGTCGATGCAGTGCCAGAGTTGTCACGGCAACATGAGCAATGTTGGCAAATCCAGCCGGACGGGTTGGCTGGACGAACCGACCTGCCAGCAATGTCACAGCGGCACG
>CAYWCK010000594.1:0-2817 GCA_964456685.1 uncultured Bifidobacteriaceae bacterium
GTTGATGGACAAACACGCGCAGAAGACGGCGCTGCGCCTGGGAGTTTCTGCTGATTCGGTCCGCGCAGAGTTCAGAAGAACACCAACCGCCAGACCTGTTGTCGCCAGCGAAGAATCATTTGAAACGGCTGAAATCGCGGGCGGCGAAATACCCCGACCTTCCGCTCACGAGCTGTGGTTGTTGAAATTGATTTTCAAGCAAGACACCGCGCTGGAGTGGCTGGTGGCGCACCTCGACACGCGCTGGATCGTTCATCCCACGATTCGTGAGGTTGTAGGGCGACGCATGCAACTCCACCAGGGTGGAGAGTGGCACAGCCTCGGACTTTTTCTCGACCAATTTGATTCTGCGGAAACGCGTGGCTTGATCACGGAAGCGGCCGCCGAGGAACGGCAGATCCCCAATATTGAGCAACAATTCGCTGACGTGGTGCTGCGCATTCGGAATCAGTTCTTCGACCGCCAGCTTGCTGAACTGACTCAACAGTTGTCGCAACCTGCGCTGGATGAAGAAGGCAAAGTGACTTTGCTTCGCCAGCAGCAAGAACTACGGCTTTTGAAGCGGCAACCGCTGGCGCCGTTGTCACCCGGGCCCTAAAACAAAAACGGCGCGAGCTGTTCAGCCCGCGCCGTTTGGTGGTTGATAAAATTACTTCGCGCCTTGATCGATCCACGCGCGGATCAAGCCCACCTGTTCCTTGGTGAGCTGCGGAATGCCAGCCTTGTTGTCCTTCGGTGGCATCCAATAATCCTCGTCGCCCAACCAGGCGATGCTTTGCACAATCGGACTCTCAGCACTCTTGCCGGGTTCGATCATTTTGCCGTTCTCGCCGCCCTTCAAGGCGCCGGCCAGGCTGTCCAATCGCAGCTTACCCTTGGACTTTTCAGCGCCGTGGCACTTGACGCAGGATTTGTCGAGAATGGCTTTAATATCGCCGGCGTAGGTCACGCCTTGCTTGGTGGAAGCGGGCGGGAGCTTGCTGGCGTCAATTTTGGATTTGTTCCCCTCGGCTTGGGCGGCGGCGGCCAGCGCCAGCGTCGCAGTCAGGGCGATAACGAGCTTGTGTGTCATAATTTCGATTCGAATTCGCGGCATTGGATGGAAAGACGACTTTCGTGTCAAAGCGATTCAAAGAATTTTCAGTGCGAGCTACTTGCCAATCGCTTTCACTTTTTCCCAGGCGCCAGACTTGGCCGAGTTGAGCACGGCGTCGCAGATGTACTGGGTTTCAAGTGCATCGCGGAAGGTCGGGCCGGCGGGTTTGCCGTTGGACAAGCTGGCAATGAAGTCAGCCACCTGATGGACGAAGCTGTGTTCGTAGCCGATTTGCAAGCCGGGCACCCACCACTTGTCCATGTAGGGATGTTCGCCGCCATGATCGGTGACGTGAATGGAACGCCAGCCGCGCAATTTGCCCTCGTCCTTGTGATCGAAATATTGCAGGCGATGCAAATCGTGGAGGTCCCAGAAAATGCTCGCGTGCTCACCGTTGATCTCGAAGGTGTAGAGCGCTTTGTGGCCGCGCGCGTAACGGGTGCTCTCGAACGTCGCGAGCGAACCGTTCTTGAAGCGCGCGAGGAAGGCGCATGCGTCATCAATGCCGACCTTCTCGGTCTTGCCCGTGAGCGTGTGCTTCCGCTTCTTGATGAACGTTTCGGTCATCGCGGTGACGCTGTCCATCGAACCGTTGAGCCAAATGGCGGTGTCAATGCAGTGCGCCAACAGGTCGCCGGTGACGCCGCTGCCCGCAGCTTTCACGTCCAGCCGCCACAAGCCCGCGCCGCCCTGCGGGAGTTCGGGGCTGATGGTCCAATCCTGCAGAAATTTGGCGCGATAATGGAAAATCTTTCCGAGGCGACCTTCCTCGATGAGCTTCTTTGCGAGCGTGACTGCGGGCACGCGACGGTAGTTGTACCAAACGATGTTGGGCACTTTCGCCTTCTCGACGGCCTTCACCATGACTTCGCCTTCCGGCCCGTCCATCGAGAGCGGCTTCTCGCAGAGAATCATCTTCCCGGCTTTCGCCGCGGCGATGGCGATATCCGCATGCGTGTTGTTGGGCGTGCAAATGTCCACCGCATCAATATCGTCGCGCTCGATGATGCGCCGCCAGTCCGTCTCAACGCTCTCGTAGCCCCACTTCTTGGCGAAGGCGACGGCATTGGCCTCGTTCCGAGCGCAAATGGCTTTAAGGACAGGTGTGTATTCGAGGTCGAAGAAGTTGCTGACCTTGCGATACGCGTTCGAGTGTGCCCGGCCCATGAAGCCGTAGCCGATCAATCCAATACGAAGTGGTTTTGCCATAGGTTTGAAATCTATTGTGGCGATAGAGAATCGCTTTGCGAAGCGGGTGGCAAGCGTAAAGGCGGAGTTGGGATTGACCGACATAAAATGGCCCGGCACGGTGTCGCTACCGTGCCGGGCGTTCCCACTGGCCAAGCCTATCGCGCGCGGGCAGCACGTCTTCCCCCACGAAGAACCCAAACCAATTCAGGGCAGTCGCAGCCGGTAAAGGCGGCTGGGAATCGCAGCGTCATTCGTGACGGAATAGGATTTGATCCCACCATTATCAATTATGCCGCTAGTGACCTCGTGCCAGATAATCGGAGGAGTCAGGCCGTCCGTGAACTCCAATAGAAAGCCCGACGGTATCGTGGGCCAGGAGAGAGTGAACAATCCGCCGCTGCCACCGCCGATGGCAAAAGAGAGTGCGGGCGGGCTGAGGATCGTCAGAGTGCCGACATTTGTGGTGACTGCGTAATTGCCCAACCGGCCATTGGGATCGTTCCACAATGGTGTGATTGGGTAAGTCCCGG
>CAYWCK010000595.1:0-2801 GCA_964456685.1 uncultured Bifidobacteriaceae bacterium
TCTGCACGCCGGCGTGCGGTTGCGACTGATCCACGCGCACCGCCACGGGACAGATATCGCTGCCGGATTGCGTGATGACCGCGTTGCCCGCCCCATGACCGAAATTGTCGAAATGAAATCCGACGAGCGGAAAGATGACGAAGCAGTTGCTCATGAATTCCCAATCCGTCTGGCCAATCTTGAAACCGACGAGATTGGTTTCCAGAAAGGTCTTGATGTTTGCGCCACTGAAGGCCGGCTTGAGCGCGGAGCGCGTCCAGAAGTTCGGATTGAAATGCACGTTCTCAATGCGGCCGATGTCCGTGCACTGGTCGATATAGATGCCGATTTTGAGCGGGCAACCAAAGACGTTGCGGATGAGATGCAACTCATTCCATTTCGAGCCGACATCGATGGCCTGGTAGGGATTCGTCAACGTGAGGTCGAGCACCTGACACAGCTCGCCGTCGGCGCGAATCGTCCAGGGATAAGGAATGACGTCGGGAATTTTCTGCTCCGGATAATGAACGATGAGGTTGCGAACCACGGCATTGGGTTTGAGCGTGATGAGCGGTTCGCCGTCCGCCTGACCGCGACCGCCATAGGCCAGCAGCACGGTCCCGATGGGATGTTCACTGTGCGGCACGCCGCCCGAGACGCCCGCCAAGGTAACGCCCGGCGGCACGGTCAGGGAACCGTCGAGCCGATAATGCCCCGCCGGCAGCAAACAAATCGGACCTTTCGTCGCCGCGGCGTCGAGCGCTGCTTGAATGGCTTTCGTATCATCAGTTTTGCCATCAGCCTTGGCGCCAAACTCGCGAGCGTTCACGGCGGCGGTTGCCGCAGGCGACGGCGGTTCGGCGGCGCGGACGGCATCCGCGGCCAAGGCGGTGCCGCCCAACAAACCAGCGGCGAGGGTGGAATTCTCGAGGAAGCTACGACGGGAGAACCGCGGCGAATTCTGATTCATGAGTGTGAAATGATTGAAGAGCCGGGTGCGCGCAAGTGAAAACGCGAAAGCGGTGTCCGGCGCAATTTCGATTGTGGCGGGAATCGAGTGCGTGTTTTCTTTCCGGCAGCTTGACGATCGAAACCCATGGCAACACTGCGGGCGGGCACCGGAATTGCCCGGTCTGCGACGGCGCAAACTCGGCGTCGCACTGGCAGAAGGGCGATCTGCGGATCGTGCGCTGCACCGTGTGCGGCATGGTTTACGCGAATCCGGCGCCGGCCGGCATGGCCAGCGGCGAATACTACGACACGGAGGCGGCAGCGTATTACCTCTCGCCCGCAAAGCTGGCGAGCGATTACGCGGCGGTGCGTTTTCAAAGGGAACTGAAAATGTTCCGCGCCTTTTGTCCGCGCGGTGCGGTGTTGGATGTGGGGTGCGGCTCCGGCGCTTTCCTGTTTCAACTGCAGCAGCGCTGGCCGGGCGATTATCAAGTGCTGGGCACCGATGTGAGCGGCGCGCCGCTGGATTATGCCGAGTCGCGCGGCGTACCGGTGGCCCGGGGAAATTTCCTGGACCTCGATGTGGGCGGGCGAGAGTTCGATGCGATCACGCTTTGGGCGGTGGCGGAGCACCTGGCCGAGCCACGGGCCTTCCTCGAACGAGTTCACACCCTGCTCCGCCCCTGCGGCGTAAGCTTCGTGCTCGTACCGAATCTGAATTCGCTGGCGACAAAGTTACTCGGCAAAAAGTATCGCTACGTTTATCCGCAGCACCTGAATTACTTTTCCGCCACAACCCTCGCGCGCTTGTTGACGGAGTGCGAGCTTACGGTGACGGCGCGACGATTCAGCCACTTCAATCCGGCGGTAATCTGGCAGGACTTTCGTCGGGGCGGGCGCGAGGTCTCCAATGCGGAGCGCGGGGAGTTGTTGCAACGAACCACGCGCCTCAAACAAACGCCGTGGTTGCGTCCGGCCAAGTGGGCTTATGAGCAGGCGGAAAAGTCACTCTGCGCCTTGGGCTGGGCGGACAACGTGGTGCTGGTAGCGCGACGCGAAGCCTGAGCGCTCACCGGAGAGGATTCGCCCCCGGATCAGCCGGCCTCCTGCCCGAGACAACGCACCAACGCGGAGTTCAGTTCCTCGACCGAAAACGGTTTGGGCAGACACAGAAAATCCTCGCCGGTGGGCGCGCTGCTGGAGGCGAGTTCCAGGCTGTAGCCGCTCGAGAGCACGACCTTCAAGCCGGGCGACTCCGCGCGAAATCGCACCGCGAGTTCCCGTCCGTTTTCGCCGTCGGGCATGACCATGTCGGTGAACAGGAGATTGATTTTTCCAGCGTTCCGTTCCCAAACGTGCCGGGCTTCGGTTGCGTTGCCAGCCTCGAAGACCTGATAGCCGCGATGACGCAGGTAAGAAGCAAGCGCGCGGCGCACTGCCGGCTCGTCTTCCACCAACAAGATCGCCTCGCCCCCTTTGCGCAATTCGGTAGCAACGGCGGCCGTGTCCTGGTCGGCAACCGGCTCGATGGTCGGCAAGAGCACGCGGAACGTCGAACCACGACCAACCTGACTTTCGACTTCAATCCAGCCTCGATGTTGCTCGACGATCCCGTACGCCGTCGCCAAGCCCAGCCCGGTGCCGCGGCCGACCGGCTTGGTGGTGAAGAAGGGTTCAAAAAGATGCTGCAACGTCGCGGGCGTCATGCCGCAACCCGTGTCGCTGACCGCCAGGCAGGCGAAGCGACCGACCCGGGCCTTGGGATGCAACCGGGCGCGCGCCTCGTCCACCAAAACGATGCCGACCTGAATCTGGAGCCGACCGCCCTCGGGCATGACATCACGCGCATTCAAACACAGGTTCATCAGCAC
>CAYWCK010000596.1:0-2792 GCA_964456685.1 uncultured Bifidobacteriaceae bacterium
AATGAACAGCGAGATGGTCATGGTTCAGTCGTGATGAAAAACATCGCGCAGCGGCCATTCCTTCGGCGAGTTGTCGGGATTCACTTCCATCAGCGGCGCCATCCAGTCCCACCACTTGCGCACAATTGGCAGCTTCGGCAGTTCAGCGAATGCTCGTTCATCCCCAATCTTGCGGACGGCAAAGAGAGTCAACGTTTGCTCATCGAGAAAGATGGAGAAATCCGAAACGCCAGCCAGGCGCAAGGCTGAGGAAAGTTCCGGCCAAATTTCGTCGTGGCGCCGCTTGTATTCAGCCGCGTGGCGGGGTTTCAACTTCATCGTGTAGGCCTGACGTCGCATCGTGCTGATTGAATTAACCACGCTTCGACAGCACCGCTTGCTCGTAGGCTTTGACCTCGGTCAGCCAAGCTTCGCCAATCGGAACACCCTGCTTGAGACAATAAAAATCCCACACCGCGCCGAAGGGCAGTGACTTCGCCTCCTCCATCAGCGCGAGGCGCGAGGTGTAATCCCCGACCCGTTCGAGCTGCTTGTATTGCGCGTGCGGCTCGAGCATGGCGAGACAAAGCGCGCGCAGCATGTTGCGGGTGCCGATCACCCAAGCCGCGATGCGATTGATGCTCGCGTCGAAGAAATCCAGACCGATGTGCGTGCGGCTGAGATAATCCCCGCGCACGAGTTCCTGGGCGATGGCATTTAATTCATCCGTGAGTGTAACGACGTGGTCGCTGTCCCAACGCACGCCACGGCTGACGTGCAAAAGAATTTCCGGCACGAAACAGAGCACCGAGGAAATCTTGTCCGCCATGTTTTCCGTCGGGTGATAATGCCCGGCGTCGAGCGTCACGAGCTTCTGATTTTTCACGGCGTAGCCGAGATAAAATTCGTGCATGCCCACGGTGTAACTTTCCGCACCGATGCCGAACAGCTTGCCTTCGATGGCGTCGAGGTTGTGCTTGGGATTGAGTTTCTTTGCGAATACCGCATCGAGCGCCGCCGCCAGCCGTTCACGCGGTCCGCGTCGATCCGCCGGCGAATCCTTCATACCATCGGGAATCCAAACGTTCGTCACCGTGGGCTTGCCCAACGCTTTGCCCATGGCCGCACCGATCTCGCGACTGGCCTGGCAATGCTCAACCCAAAACTGGCGGATAGCTTTGTCACGATGCGAAAGTGTGAAGCCGCTGGCCGACTTGGGATGGGAAAAACAAGTCGGGTTGAAATCCAAACCGATGCCGAGCGACTTGGCCCAGGCAATCCAGTTTCGAAAGTGGCGTGGTTCAATTTCATTGCGGTCCACCTTCTTGCCGCTGAACTCGCCGTAGAAGGCGTGGAGATTGAAACGGTGTTTGCCCGGGATGAGCGCGAGCGCCTTCGCTGCATCCGCGCGCAGTTCATCCGGAGTGCGGGCTTTGCCGGGATAATTGCCCGTGGCGACGATACCGCCTGTGAGCGTGCCGCCAAAATTTTCGAAACCACCCACGTCATCACCCTGCCAGCAATGCAAGGAGACCGGCACCCGAGCGAGTTGCTTGAGGACCTTGTCGGTGTCCACGCCGATTTCGGCATAGCGTTCGCGGGCGAGAGCATAGGCGGCTTGAAGCCGGCCGCGCGGGTTGAGTTTGGTTCTGCTCATGGCGCGGTCATCACACCAGCAACGACGCCGCGGGCGCAAGCGCAAAACCGGCCACGCACGCGAAGATGCACTGATGTTTCATTTCAGGTTTCCAAAAACCGGACGGTCCGTTACAGTGCCGCCCCGTTGCTATGTTGCTGGTCATCGATAATTACGATTCTTTCACGTATAACATCGTGCAGTATCTCGGCGAGATGAACGTCGAGATGCAGGTGCATCGCAACGACCAACTGAGCGTCGAACAAGTGCGCGCGCTCAAGCCGGAACGTTTGCTCATCTCGCCCGGCCCGTGCTCACCAAACGAATCCGGCCTCTCGAACGAAATCATCCGCACTTTCAGTCCCACGATTCCCACGCTTGGAGTCTGCCTTGGCCACCAATGCATCGGCCACGTCTTCGGGGCCAACGTGGTGGTGAATTATCGGATGATGCATGGCAAGACTTCGCTGATAAAACACAACGGCCGCGACTTGTTCCAGGACATGCCGAATCCGTTTCCGGCCACGCGTTACCACTCATTGGTGATCAAACGCGATACCATGCCGGACTGCCTCGAAGTCACCGCCGAAACCGACGAAGGGGAAGTGATGGGGGTGAAGCACAAGGAATATCCGATCTGGGGCGTGCAGTTTCATCCCGAGAGCATTCTCACCGAGAACGGGCGGACGATTCTCCGCAATTTTCTCAAACTCTGACGCTGCTGGAAGTTTTGGAAGACAAAAACGCGAGAGCCGTTGCCGACTCTCGCGTTGAAAATTTACCGATTAGGTTTTAATAGCGCTCGCGGCGCGGACCGCGGTCGCCGCGATCTCCACCACGACCACCACCACCGTAGCCACCGCCGCCGCCGCCACCAGACCGGGGCGGACGATCTTCGCGCGGACGGGCTTCGTTCACAGTGAGCGGGCGACCGTCCACCTGCGTGCCATGCATGGCCTTGATGGCTGCCTCAGCGCCTTCCTTGGTTTCCATGGTTACAAAGGCGAAGCCGCGCGGGCGTCCGCTGAATTTGTCCATGATGAGATCCACTTCGGTGACCGGGCCGTGGGCGGCAAAAAGGTCCTGAAGCTGATTCTCGGTGGTGTTGTAGGAAAGATTCCCAACAAACAATTTCGTACTCACGATGATTTCCTATACTAGACTGGCTGCCTGCTCT
>CAYWCK010000597.1:0-2790 GCA_964456685.1 uncultured Bifidobacteriaceae bacterium
TACGGCGTGGGAACTCGCGCAACAAGGTGTGTCGCATCAAATCATCGCCGATAATGCCGCCGGTCATCTGATGCAGCGCGGCGCGATTGACCTCGTGATCGTGGGCAGTGATCGCACGCTGGGGCGCACGGGCGAAGTGGCAAACAAGATCGGCACCTACACCAAAGCGGTGCTGGCGAAGCGGCACGGGATTCCGTTCTACGTGGCGATTCCGCTTTCGACGATTGATTGGAATTTGAAATCTGGTTTCGACATCCCCATCGAGGAGCGTCACGAGCATGAGGTGCTCGGCGCGTGGGGAATTACTGCAGATCCCAAATCCGAAAAGCGAAACACAAAGGCGGGCAAGCGCGTTTATGTGCGGGTGGCGAATCCGAGCAGCGGCGCCCGCAACCCAGGATTTGACGTGACGCCGGCTGAGTTGATCACCGGAATCATCACGCCGGCCGGAATTTTCAAGCCGGGCGAATTGTGGAAACGCCGCCGCCAGCTTGGCTTCAGCGAATGAACCGCTACCGGAAGCCGCCGCAATTCTAATGGACGCGGCCTAGTTGAGCTTCTGCTTGGCTTCGTCAGGTAATTCAATCTTGGTGCTGCCGACTTCCTTGATCTCAGTCGTGGTGGTGCGATTGATGTCCATGACGCGCTCTCCGGCTGTAACCTTTCCCTGAATCTTGATTTCGTATTTGGTCAGCGCGCCGTCCTTGATCGAGAACTTCACTGAGCCTTTGGCGCCCTCAATCTTCGGCGGCTCCTGTCCTTCGCGCTGGCGTGTGCCGAAAAGGAGAAGTTCCTTGAGGGCATCCTCTTTAAGATCGCCGACCAGTGCGCCGTCCGCTTCTTTGAGGTCGGTTAACTTGCCCACCAAGCCCGTGGCTTCCGCGACTGGCGCCTGGTAGCTGCGGAGATACTTGACCACCGCTTCGGCGGTGCCGCCGGTGGCGGCAATGTCTTCAAACGTCTGCCAGCCCTCCAGAGCTTTCGCCGCGCCTTTGCTGCCCGTCATGCAAACCTCCACCGGCAGGCCGCCGATGGTGAAACTGAGAAATGTTACGCCACCCTTTTCCGCCTTACCGTCGAGCGGCCCGAGGCGGCCGGGGCTGCCATCCGCTTCCTTGGTCGAGGTCGTCCAACTGTAATTGGCTTGGTCGCCAACCTTCTTGGTGGCGGCGGTGATTTTATCTTTGGTGCCGGAATCGGCAGCGTGCAGCAGGCCGGCCACAAGCGTGACCAGTCCGAGGGTGATGATTTTTTTCATGGGTCGTGATGCGGTGTAAAGGGTGTCGTTTACCTGCCAGCAAGTTTAATTTGCCGCTGGGTCAGGCCGGATAATGTGTGCCACGTGGCTGAGAAGCAAGCTGACTTCGGGCTTAACCGCCATCGATCATCCGACGGGTGCGACGCCAATGGTTCGCCAGTTCCAAGCGGATCGCGACGGTTACTTTCCTAGCGATGCGGCTTGGGTAAGCGATTTGTAAGTTGCCTCCGCTTGGGCTGCGCCTTTCGCGTTTGGCGGGTAAACATCGAAAAGCTGCCCCTCTGTGTTATACGCCCGATATTCCACGCGGCGGCTGGTCAGATCCACGCACCAGAAGTGCTGCAGGCTGGCGGCCTTCGCTTGATACCAACGCAGTTCCTTGTCCACCGGTCGTGCCGCAACGCCGAAGCAACCGTCCCCGAGATAGAGCGTGCCTTTCGGATCGAGCTTGTTGCCTCGCAACAAGTGAGTGCGCTTGAAAGTGTGGTCGTGATGTTCGAAGGCAGTCGTCAGGCGATGCTGATCGAAAATCGGCAGCCAGACTTCGCGTCCCTTGACGGACCCCGAGCCGTCATAGGCGCGATTGCTGGGATAAAGCGGCACGTGATATCCCGCCATGCGATGTGGAAACCGGGCGTGTTGTTGCAATTGGGCGTCCAACCAGACGGCTTGAGCGCCGTCGTGAGCCGCGGCGTGGCCGGAATCGAGGAGAAACAGCGCGAGGTTTTTGCCGAAGGTGCAAACGCGATAACTCTTTTCCCGGTCCTGGGCGAAATAGCCGAAGAAGAATTGCGCGTTGGTGGGGGACAGCGTTTTCGCGCCGCTGCGGATTTCGTGATTGCCGATGTCGAGCACCATCGGAATGGTGAAGCCCGCCGGGGTGATCATGTTGGTTTGCCAGATGTCCAGCCAGGCGTCCCATTTCAGGTAGTTCGTCGGCATGTCGTTGGCGTACGCAATATCGCCGCCGACGACGGCGAAGGCCGGCGCGAGGCGCGCGGCTTGTTGCGTCAGCCGGGCGGTGGCGGGGAAACTGTTCATGTCGCCGCCGACGACAAAACGGAGGTCCTGTGAGCCGGAAGGCACGGTTCGGAATTTCCTTTCAGCGGTGAAGCCATTCTTCGCATCGCCCGCGATGAAGTAGTAGGTCTGGCCGGGCGAGAGTTTTGTCAGTTCAACCCAATGAACCCAGCGACCGTCACCCAGGCCGGGAAGTTGATGCGCCGAGCCGTTGGCTTGGTGGCGATAATTCTCCGGGCGACCGCCGCGGGAGCGGGTGTCGAAATAGACCGTGCTCGTGGCGGACGGCTCTAAAGTTTGGTAATTAACGGTCATGGTCCGGCTCGTGTCGCCTTGCCAGGTGAGATAGACATGACGGGGCGCGGCGGCAGACTTAGTCAACTCGGCGAAGGTAACGGTCAGAACTAACAGTGCGGTCGCCAGGCGGCCGCTGATGGAGGAGATGGCTTTTTGCATCATGAATCGGACGCCAACATGAAGGCAAAACTTCATCCGGACAAATCCAATTTCCC
>CAYWCK010000598.1:0-2787 GCA_964456685.1 uncultured Bifidobacteriaceae bacterium
GGTTTTTGTCAGCATCGGCCAATGCTCGCCGTCGTCGTCGCTCCAGCAGCCGAACTGCGCGCCTTGATCGGTGCGCGCCCAGCTGAACAGTTTTCCGTCAGCCAGTTCCACAACGCCCGGTTCTTGAAAGCCGGAAGTCGAACGCACCGGCATCGCCCACCAGTCCGCGGCTTCGCGCCACGTTTTTCCGTCGTCGTCGGACAAGCACCACACGGCGATACCACGGCTGTCCCATTGCTTGTAGCTCTTGCCGTCGTTGCCGCGCGAGCGATGCAACGCCAGCGGCACGACGAGCCTCCCGCTCTTGAGCTGAATTACGCGGTCGTTGTTCAACACGAAGTAGCCCGGCGCCGTCGTGACAGTGACGGGCGCGGACCACGTCGCGGCTTCGTCATCCGAGAAACGCACCACGGGACGGCAATCCAGCAGGCTGTTCTTCACCAGGTAAAGCAGGGCGATGCGTCCGTTCTTCAGCCGCAACAGCGATACGCTCATCACGTTTTCGCCGCCAGGATTGGCAACCTCCATCTTAGGCTCCGAATCCCAGGTGCGCCCGCCGTCCGCAGAAGCCGTGCTGACGAGATCGGCGGCGCTGTGATCCGCCGCACCGCCGCGAAAGCGCGTGTAGATGAACAGAATCTTGCCCGATTTCAACGTGACAAAAGCGCCCTCCGACAATCGCGGATGTTCCGGCGACGGATCGAGGCTCAGGACGATTTCGTTTCCGGCGTCAGCGGCGTTAACGGAGAGGCTCAACAAGGCAGCGGCGGAGGCAAGACTGGTGGCTTGAATGAATTGGCGTCGGTTCATGGCAGTTCAGTTTTCGTCAAGAGAACGTTTTGGTCTCACCGCCAGCAGCGTGACCCCGGCGATCATCAACCCTACCGCGCAGGCGATGAATACTTTCGAGAGATTCACATGCGCATCGCGCAACGCGCCGCCGATGTAAATCATCGCGCCGCCGGTGAACGTGCTAAACAGATTCAGAAAACCGTAGCCGGTCGCGCGATACTTCGCGCTGACAACTTGGCAGAGGATCGGCATCACGTTCGCGTCGGAGAATCCCCGCGCCACACCGTAGAGCAACATGCCCGCAATGGCCAAGGCGAATTGTCCGGTGCTCGACATGAGACACAAACTCGGCCCGCCGAGGCACAGACCGATGACGACGACGTAGATGCGCCCGCGCACGTTCCGCCGCACCCACCAGTCCGAAAGCAATCCGCCGGCGAGTATGCCCGCATACGAACCAAGCTGCACGTAACCCGTCGCCGCCATGCCTGACTTGCCTTGCGTGAGCGAAAATTGCTCCTTCAAGAACGTCGGCAACCAGCCCGTAATTCCCCACGCCGCCAGCGCCGCTAGACTCAAATAAACCACGAGGACGAGGAACGAAACCTGACCGAACAACGCGCGCAGTGCTTCCAGCACGCTACCCTTCTCATTTGTAGCAGCCGACGTGAGGAGGCTCTGACTTTTTTCCTCGCGCAAGCACAGCAGCAGCACCACTGCATACAAGACGCCGAACACACCAAACCAAACGAACGCCGAGCGCCAACCGAATCCATCCGCGATGTAACCGCCCAACCCGCCGAGCGCTGCGCCGGTGTAGAGGCCGGATTGATGCAGGCCGGTGGCGATGGAGCGCGTTGAGCCGCGATGCCAGTCCGCCACGAGCGCCAGTCCCGCCGGAATGTAAAACGCCTCGCTCACCCCCATCAGCGCGCGCATCGTCAACAGCGCGGGATAATTGTGAACCACCCCCGTAAGCAGCGTCATCAGCGACCAGATGCCAAGGCTTGCGATGATCACCCACTTGCGGCTGAACCGATCCGCGATGTAACCGCCGAGCGGACTCATCGAGCCATAAACCCAAAGAAAGATTGATGTCAGCAGGCCGAATTGCGCGTCCGTCATCGCGATGTCGGCTTTTACGGAATCGCGCATCGAGACGAGGATGAGTCGATCCAGATAATTCACGCACGCCACCACCCACAACATTCCAACCACCGCCCACGCGTAGGCGGGAGGGCGAGGAAAAGATTCAGTTGGATGCGCAGAATTCCTCATGCGCTCGTTTTGTCATCAGCCCGAGTCGCGCGGCGATATTGATCCAACTTGGCTCTGGGTGAACGCCAGTTGAGCAGATGGCGCACATCAAAGTTTCCCGCGACAACTCCCGGCGGATTCGGCGCGCTCGTATCATCCACGCGACGAAATTCCCACCAGCACTGGCCACAGTGGTTGTGTTCATGATCCACCACGAAACCGGCCTCGCGCATCATCGGCCCGATCCAGCCCATGCAGTGATCGCAGTAATCGCGATATTGTTCGAGGCCGTTGCGCCGGAGAAATCCCTTCGACGGGCAGTCGTGCATGTCGATGCGAAACACATCCCTGGCAAGAGTGGTGTGAAACCCTGCGCCCTCATGGTTCAGCGTGTGCCCCCAATACGCCGCCATGCCCGCGAAACCGTCCTTGCGGATCAATTCACCCGCGTGGCGCTGGGAATCCTTGTTGATCGCCGCATCCCAATACTCGCGCACCAACGGTTCGCCGCCCTGCGCGCGCAGCCATTCAAACGTCCATTCGTAGTGCGCGCAGAAATCATAGACGCCGATCATGCAACCTCCTTGATGGCATCTAAAGCCTGTGGCACGTCTGCGGCCTTGCGTGGAAAGAACCGCTGGCGGCATGAACCGTCCCCGCCTTCGATGCGGACAGTGAAGCCCGCCGGCGCTGCCATCGCTTCGGTTGAGGTCTATGTCAACGGCTCTTTCCACAGGG
>CAYWCK010000599.1:0-2763 GCA_964456685.1 uncultured Bifidobacteriaceae bacterium
ACACCTGCGTGGCCCGCCGCCTGAATCACCGAACTGGCCTGCGCCGAATCGCGCGGAAAAGCCACTGCCAGCGGTTCGATCTGATAATGCGATGCGTCGGTGGCATAGAGCTGCCGGGTGAGATTGTCGAACGCGAGCTGACAATTAGCCGTGGCGAGCGTGGCATGTTGTTGCGTCGGCGTCATCGTGACCGGTCCAGCCGCAGACTAAGCACGGCGCGCATCATTGACAACGGCGAACCCCGCGAGTAAACGAGGATTGGTATGATGACACGCCAACAGGTGCTGGATCTCGATTTCCTTGATGCGCGCGGCAAGTTGATTGAGATCGCGGCCTTTCTCGACCGCGTCGAGCGCGCCCGGGGCAAGGATGATTTTCGCGTCGCCGCCTTCCGCAAAGCCGTGCGCGAACTTGGCGGCAAGAAATCGCGCCGGGCCGAGAAGGTCCTGCTCGCCTTCAGCGACCGGACCACGAAGCCGATCCCCAAAGCCACGACCAAGGCGGCGTGCGGGGCCTGGCCGCGGTCGAAGTGATTTCACTCTCCAAGCAATACAGACGAGGATTAAGATTAAGATTAGGATTACGATTACGATGAAGAATCCTTTAGCCCCGAGAATCGCAGCGCCATGAAGTACATCGAACCCCACGCCCACATGGTCAGCCGCGTCACGGATGATTACCAGCGCATGGCGCTGGCCGGTTGCGAGGCGATTTGCGAGCCGGCGTTCTGGGCGGGTTTTGATCGCAGTTCGCCGGCGGGCTTCTACGACTACTTCTGCCAGCTGACGGAGCATGAACCGAAGCGCGCGGCGAAGTTTGGCATCGCGCACTTCTGCTGGCTCTGCATAAACCCCAAAGAAGCGGAAGATGTCGCGTTCGCAAAGGACGTCATCGCGCTCATTCCCCAATTCATCCACCGACCCAACGTGCTGGGCATCGGCGAGATTGGGTTGAACAAAAACTCCCGCAACGAAATGGCGGTTCTCGAAATGCACGTGGACCTGGCGGCGCGCTTCAATCAGTTAATCCTGGTCCACACGCCGCATCTCGAAGACAAGCTGAAGGGCACGAAGTTGATTCTCGATGTGATCCGGTCCGACAAACGGATCCAAGCGGAACGCGTCATCATTGACCACGTGGAAGAGCACACGGTGAAGCTCGTTTTGGATCGCGGGCATTGGGCCGGCATGACGCTCTATCCCGAAACCAAATGCACACCGGCGCGGGCAATTGATATTTTGGAAACCTACGGCAGCGAGCGCATCTGGATGAACAGCGCCTGCGATTGGGGCATCAGCGATCCCTTGGCCGTGCCGAAGACGGCGGTGGAAATGAAGCGTCGCGGCCATCGCGCGGCGGCGATCGAGCGCGTGATATTTCAGAATCCGAAAAAATTCCTGGGCCAAAGCCGGAATTTCAAACTGCCGCGCGCGTGAGAGCTCACTTGCTGCCGCCGCCGAAAACTTTCTTCAGGAGTTCGGTCGTGCGCGCCGCCGGATTCTCACGGATGCGTTTCTCTTCCTCCGCCACCATCAGGAACAAGCCGTCGAGCGCCTTGTTCGTGACGTAAGCGTCGAGGTCGCCGGCGGCCATGGGCTCTTTGGATTTGCCGCCGAACAGGCCGCCCAGCGCCCCGCCGCCGCCAACCTTGGCCATCATCTGCTTGTATTGCTGCGTCACGCCGACCGAATCGGTGGCCTTCTGAACGATCGGAAGAAACTTCGCGTAGAGATTCGTCTGCGTGGTGCGCCGGAAGAACTGCGTGGCGGCATTGTTCGTGCCGGACAAAATGCCCTTCGCGTCCTCGATCGTCATCTGCTTGATGGCATCACCAAAAACTCCCGCGGCCACCGGCACGGCTTGTTCGGCGGCCCGATTCATGGAAGCCACAAAATCGTCGGCCAGTTTGTCCTGCCCAACCGCCCGCAGCGCTTTCTCGGCTGACCGCAGTTTTTCGGGAAGCGGAATCTTCACGTTCAAGTTGGTCAGGAAACCATTCGTTCGGCCCAGCATCGCCACGGCCCGCTCCACGCCTTTGCCGAGCGCCTGTTTCAAGCCATCCACCACTTCGGTTTGTGACAGCGCCGACGCGAGCGCGGGCTGGTTCGTCCCGCCGGCCAGCGAACGGACCTTGTCGAGCAAATCGGCGCGTGCCGGGAGGACCGGCAGCAGGGCGATCACGAAGGCAAAAGACAGCAGAGAGCGTTTCATAGCATTTGGGAGTGAACCCGGTTCGGTTGACCTGAATCTAGCGCGCCTTGGGCGGAAAGCAAAACTTCGCTCAATTTCATTGCCGCTCCATTCGCTGCATTTTAACGTCTTTGCGTGGCCGCCAAACTCACGATCCTCGGCAGCGGTTCTTCCGGCAACTGCACCTACGTCGAAACCGACGAGGCGCGGGTGCTGATCGATGCCGGCTTCAGCCTGCGGCAAATCCGCCAGCGCCTCGCCAGCATCGGCCGGGCGCCGGAGAATTTGAACGCCATCTTCGTCACGCATGAGCACAGCGACCACATTACCGGACTGGCGGGGCTGGCGGACAAAATGCGCATCCCGGTTTATTGCAATCGCGCCACGATGGAGGAAATCCAGCGCATCCTCGGCGTGCAGGCGGAATTCCGCCTCTTCGTAACCGGGGGTACGTTCGAGGTCGGCGACATCACGGTCGAGACCTTCGCCATTCCGCATGATGCCCAGGATCCCGTTGGCTTTCTCCTGCGCACACCGACGGCCAATCTTGGTTTCGCCACTGATCTTGGCCAC
>CAYWCK010000600.1:0-2756 GCA_964456685.1 uncultured Bifidobacteriaceae bacterium
AGCCGGCGAATACGGTCTCGGCTTCGCGGTCGTGGCTATGGAAATCCGGCGCCTGGCCGACCAGACCGCCGTGGCCACCTACGATATCGAAAAGATGGTGAAAGAGATGCAGTCCGCCGTGGCGGCCGGCGTGATGGGCATGGACAAATTCTCCGAGGAAGTCCGGCGTGGCGTGGAAGAAATCCGCCAGGTTAGCACTCAACTGGCGCAAATCATCCACCAAGTGCAGACCCTCACACCGCGGTTCCAAACGGTGAACGAAGGCATGCACGCCCAGGCCACGGGCGCGCAGCAAATCAGCGAGACGTTGACCCAGCTCGGCGAGGCCGCGCAACAAACTGCCGAATCTCTCCGGCACTCCAACCTCGCCATCGAGCAACTCAACGATGCCGCCCGCGGTTTGCAGACCAGCGTCTCGCGCTTCAAGCTGGAGGGCTCGTGAACGCATGCTTTTCCTCCTGTTCCAACTCGGTCACGACCGCTACGCGCTGGAGGCCCGCCGCGCCGTCGAGGTGATTCCCTTTCTGGCGTTGAAGCAAATCCCTCATGCCCCGCGGGGCGTCGCTGGCATTTTCAATTACCGAGGCCGCCCCGTTCCGGCGCTGGATCTGTGCGAACTCACCTTTGGCCGGCCCGCCCGCGAACGCCTCAGCACCCGGATCATTGTGGTTCAATTTCCCGACGCACGCGGCCAGGCGCAGTACCTCGGCCTCATTGCCGAACACGCCACGGGCATGATGCGCCGTGAGCCCAACGAATTCATTCGCACCGGCGTCACCGTGGGCGAAGCTCCCTATCTCGGGCCGGTCGTCATGGATGACAACGGTGTCATTCAACTGCTCCACGCCGAACACTTGTTGACGGAAACCGTCCGCCACCTACTTAGTGCCGAGACCGCTGCGGGTGGAATTCCGGGTGGCCTGACCGGCGTCTCCCCCGCTGCGGATTCGCTTGCGCCATGAATCCCATCGAAAATTTACTCCGGCGCAAGATCGGGCTCGACGCTGCCTCCGTCGGCAGTTCTTTGATCGAGCGAACCATCCGCCTGCGCCAAAAAACCCTCGGCCTGGCGACGCGGGAGGAATACCTCAAGCATCTGGATAATTCCGCGCAGGAGTGGGACGACCTCATTGACGCCGTCGTGGTCACCGAAACCTGGTTTTTCCGGGATCACGAACCGTTCCGCGCCTTCACACAACTGGCCTGCGAGCAATTGCGCGATCCCACGGCTCGCGCCCTGCAAATTCTCAGCCTCCCCTGCTCCACCGGCGAAGAACCTTATTCCCTGGCGATGGCGCTGCTGGACGCCGGCGTTTCTCAAAAGCGATTTGTCCTCGATGCCGTGGACCTCAGTCCGCGTGCCCTCTCCCGGGCGCGGCTGGGGTTGTACGGCAAGAACTCTTTTCGCAACCACCACGGCCAGCACGGTAAATCGCTCGAATATCGGCACCGCTATTTCACCGAGACCGCCGACGGCTACCAGATCGCTGATACCGTGAAGAATTGCGTTCGTTTTCACCGTGCTAATTTGCTGGCCGATGACTTCTTCGCGCAGCGCGCCCCGTACGATTTTGTCTTTTGCCGGAATCTGCTGATTTATTTTGATCGAGCCACCCAAGCCCAGGCACTGCGCCGGCTTCACCGCCAGCTGGCCCCCACCGGCGTGCTGTTTGTCGGACCGGCGGAGATGCCGTTGGTGACGGAGCATGGCTTTGCTCCCGCGGGATTGCCGATGGCGTTTGCGAGCCGCAAAGTTTCCGGCGGAACCGCGAAGGCCGAACGCGGCGGATTGCTCCCGGCGCGTTCGCGGAAAACTGCCACCCGCAAACTTCAACCGCCGCCAAGCCTCACGCCGCCGGATGCGTCACGCCCAACCAAGCCTGCAACTTCCAACCTCCGGACCCAAAGTTCTGCACCGACGGTTTCGCCGTCACCGAAGGGCGACCGGGGAACCCGCGGCGCGAAACCGGGCACACCGCATCCACTTGAAGCTGCGCGGGCACTGGCCGACGCGGGCAAACTGGCCGAGGCCGCGAGCCTTTGCGACGCTCACCTGAAATCTGCCGGACCGGACGCGCAAGCTTATTACCTCCTGGGTTTGGTTAGTGACGCCGCCG
This sequence comes from uncultured Bifidobacteriaceae bacterium, assembly GCA_964456685.1. GTDB lineage: Bacteria > Verrucomicrobiota > Verrucomicrobiia > Limisphaerales > JADLHS01 > CAYWCK01. Next base: position 2,118 of record CAYWCK010000600.1, read on the forward strand.
GCGACCCCGCCGCACTCGACCACTACCGCAAAGCCCTCTACTTGGAGCCGAACCATTACGAAACGCTGTTGCAAATGGCGTTGTTGCTGGAGAAGAACGGCGACACGACGGGTGCGCGTGCGTATAAGCGGCGCGCCGAGCGCGTCTCGTTGAAACCGATCGCATGAACCGGCCTGTGTCAACCAATGATGCATGGCGCGTCTCCAATGACGCCGAAGGCGACGCCACCGATCCGCAAAATTCGGCGCCCGTCGCGATCCACGATTGCTGGAATCAAATTGGCGTCGAAGGCAACGGGACTTGCCGCGAGTTGGTGAAACACATCCACTGCCGGAATTGTCCGGTGTACAGCGCCGCCGGGCTGCAATTGTTGGATCGTCCATTACCAGCCAGTTATCGGCAGGAACGCGCGGAGCATTACGCCCAGGTCAAAAAGATCACTCAACCCGCCCGGCTTTCGGTGGTCATCTTCCGACTCGGCAACGAATGGCTCGCTTTGCCCACACCCATTTTTCAAGAAGTGGCGGAGCAACGGGTCATGCACACGTTGCCGCACCGGCGTCCGGGCGGCCACCGGGGATTGGCGTTGGGTTTGGTGAACGTCCGCGGAGAGCTGCTGATCTGCGCTTCCATTCGAAG
>CAYWCK010000601.1:0-2752 GCA_964456685.1 uncultured Bifidobacteriaceae bacterium
ATTGACATCGTGGGCGGGCTGGGACGCGCCATCAACGTGTGGGTGAACGCCGACCGGCTCGCGGCCTACCAGATTCCCATCACCGCAGTGCGGGACGCGGTGGACCGCCAGAATGCCAACACACCCGGCGGCAATGTCACCACCGCGCAGCGCGAACAAACTTTGCGCACCATGGGCCGGTTGATGAGCGCGAAGGAGTTCGACGAGCTGGTGATTGCCACCCGCAACGGTTCACCGATTCGCGTGCGCGATGTCGGTTGGGCGGAGGATGGAACGAAAGAGCAACGCTCACTGGCACGATTGGACGGTCAGCCGAACGTGACGTTGGACGTGATCCGGCAGTCCGGCGCGAACACGGTGGCGGTCATCGAGGGCGTCAAAGCACGCCTGGAGGAGTTGAAACCGCAGTTGCCCGCCGATGTGAAGCTGGAAATCATCCGCGATCAATCGAACTACATTTACCAGGCGCTGCACGAAATCAAAACGCACCTGGTCATGGGCAGCGTGCTGGCGTGCCTGGTGGTGCTGGTGTTCATGCGCAACTGGCGCGCCATGATCATCGCGGCGGTCGCCATCCCGGCCTCGGTGGTCGCGTCCTTCGGCATGATGAAGGCGCTGGATTTCACCCTCAACAGCGTCACGATGCTGGCGCTGGTGTTGATGGTCGGCATCGTGATTGATGACGCAATCGTGGTGCTGGAAAACATTTTCCGCTTCATCGAGGAGAAGAAGATGCGGCCTTTCGAGGCGGCCAAAGCGGCAACCGCCGAAATCGGACTGGCGGTTATGGCCACCACGCTCAGCCTGGTGGTGATCTTTGTGCCCGTTTCCTTCATGTCGAGCATCTCGGGACGGTTTCTTTACCAGTTTGGACTCACGTCCGCGGTCGCTGTCATGGTGAGTTTGCTGGTGTCGTTTACCCTCACGCCGATGATGAGTGCGCGGCTGCTGCACGTCGGCCGGAAGGAAGAGGAGGACGACAACGCGGAACAAAAACCGAAGCAAGAGCCGCGTTCCCGCTCCGGTTTCTATCATTGGATTGACGCTTCGTACACGCGGGCGCTCAGTTGGTCGATCCGTCGCCGGTGGCTGGTGGCGGGTTTGGCGCTGCTTGTCATGGCGTCCTCGGTGCCGCTTTACCAAATGGTCCGGCAGGAATATCTCCCGAGCGGCGTGGACGAGGGCGAGTTTGACGTCCGCATCACCACCGCCGAGGGCACCGGTCTGGGCGCAATCAACGAGGTGGCCCTCAAGGTGGAGGAGGAACTGAAGAAAGTTCCCGGCATCCGCTCGGTGCTCACGACGGTGGGCAGTAGTTTCATCGGCGGGCTGAACAGCGCGAATTTCTTCGTGCGGCTGGTGCCCTTGGAGGAACGCACCTTCAACTGGGCGCGCCTGTTGCAATGGCCGCCCTCGCGCGCCTTCCAGAACAACTACAGCCAGCGCGACATCCAGCAGGAGGTTCGCCGCCGCATCCTCAAATTTCCCGACGTCCGGGCGCAGGTGCGCAATCCGCAAACCTTCACCGGCGGCGGCCCCAACTACGATATTGATTTCTCCTTCCTCGGGCCGGACCTGGATAAGCTGTATAATTTCGCCGAACACCTGCGCAAGAAGGCGCCCGAAATCGGCATTCAGGACGCCGATACAACGCTGAAACTCGACAAGCCGGAACTGCGCGTCGAGATAAACCGCGACCGCGCGGCCAAGCTGGGCGTGGACACGGAAGACATCGCCACGGCGTTGCGCCTCATGGTCGGTGGCGAAGAGCGGGTCACCCGCTTCCGCGACGAGAGCATGAATGAAGATTACGATGTGCAGGTGCGGGTTCAGGACGGCGGACGCAATGACGCCGCCACCATCGCCCGGCTGTTCGTGCCCAGGCAAAACGGCGGTCTCGCCCGCCTCGACAACGTCGTGAATCTGGTGCCGGCCAAGGTGGAATCGCGCATTGACCGACTCGACCGGCAGCGGCAGGTCAGCCTGCGCGCCGCGGTGGCGCCGGGTTTCGCGCAGGCGGATCGCATTGCGGCACTGCGCGCCGAGGTCGAGAAGATGGGATTGCCGACGGGTTACAGCACGCGGGTTTCGGGTCGCGCGCGGGAACTGGAAAAAACCTTCACGGAATTTCTCTGGGCCTTCCTGCTTTCGGTCGTGCTGATGTATATCATCCTGGCATCGCAGTTCGAGAGTCTGGTGCATCCGTTCACGATCCTGCTTTCCTTGCCGCTGTCGGTGCCGTTCGCGTTTCTGTCGCTGCTGCTCGCCAACCAGACGATCAATCTCTATTCCGCCCTGGGCTTGCTCGTGCTGTTCGGCGTCGTGAAGAAGAATGCGATTCTCCAGATTGACCACATGAACAAACTGCGCGAGCGCGGGATGGAGCGATTCGCCGCCATCATCCAGGGCAACCGCGAACGGTTGCGCCCGATTCTGATGACGACGCTCACCTTGATCGCCGGCATGACGCCGCTGGCGCTGGGCACGGGGCCAGGAGCGGAAGAGCGGCGGGCGGTCGCCGTGGTTGTGATCGGGGGTCAGGCACTTTGCTTGTTGTTGACGCTGGTCGTGACGCCGGTGGCCTATTCCTATCTCGACGACCTGGGACGGAAGCTGCAGTGGCGGCAGTGGCGAATTCCCGCCGAGGAATCGACCAAACCCCGCAATTGACAGCGTGCCGCAGCTCCCCAGGTGGACGCAGGGCAAACGCATCTAAATTGGGACGCCGAGCAGGCGCAACAGGTAGGCATGA
>CAYWCK010000602.1:0-2729 GCA_964456685.1 uncultured Bifidobacteriaceae bacterium
TATTCACCCGTGCGGTCGCTGAAATAAGCAATGAGCTTCCCATCCGGCGACCACGAGGGATGACGTTCTGCCACACCCGAGCTGCGGGTGAGATTGCGGACCACACCATGCTCGGCCGGAGCTGAAAAAATGTCACCGCGCGCTTCAAACACCACCCGCTTGCCGCTCGGCGAAATGCTCGCGTTCTGAATGAAACCCGAAACGTTTTCCAGCCGCGGCTTGAGCGTCGAACGATCCGTCGTGACGGTGATTTCCACTTCGCGCGACTTTTCCGTCTTCAAATCCAGCAGGTAAAGCCGCCCGCCGTTCTCGAACACAATGTCGTTCGGCCCGATGCCGGGGAAATGCACGTCGTAATCCTTGAACGTCGTCACGGCGCGGAATTTGTTCCGCTCCACGTCGAGCGCCCAGAGGTTGAAACGCTTGTTCGCGTCCCGGTCCGAGAGGAAGTACAACGTGCCGCCATGCCACATGGGGACGGACTCCGACGCGTCGGACTGCGTGAGATTGCGCGCCTTGAGCGACGCGAAATCGAACGACCACAAATCCGGGTTCATGCCGCCGCGATACCGCTTCCACGTCCGGAAATCCACGCTGATGGGATTATAGGCGATGGACTTTCCGTCCGGCGCAATCGCACCAAACTCGCCGTACGGCATGGGCAACTTCTCCGGCAAACCGCCTTCCACCGGCACCTTCCAGAGTTGATTGAAGCGATCCTTGTAGCTCGTCATCGTGCTGGCGAACAGGATGTGTTTCCCGTCCGGATACCACCCCACCACGCGGTCCGGCGCGCCGTGGTGCGTGATGCGCCGCGGCAATCCGCCCGCCGTCGGCACGACGTAGATGTCGAGATTGCCGTCGTAATTTCCGCTGAATGCGATCTGCGAACCGTCCGGAGAAAATTTCGGGAACGACTCCTCGCCACGCGGCGAACTCAACCGCACCGCCTCACCACCGGCCTTGGGCGCGACCCAAATATCCCCGGCATACACGAACGCGATGTGCGACGCCGACACATCCGGCTGCCGCATCATCCGGGCGTCAATGTGCTTGGGTTGCTCCGCAGAAAAACCGCGCGGCAGAAATCCGCACGTGAGAATGGAAACAAATAGAGCTAACGAGTTGAGGACACGCATAGTTGATCTGGTCTCGCGCCCCGCCCGGCGCAACGCCAGCATGTTGCCGGACCCAACTCCCCCGCGCCAGAATTGTTTCAGCAGGCAAATTGGCGACGCTGTTTTGGGAAGCCTAGCCATCGCTTTTTCATTTTCGGAGTAATAACTCAAAGAAGACCGGTGTGAGGATCACGAGCACAAAACATCCAAGCATGACGAAGCATAGTTTGCGCGCCCTCCCCCTTCCCGCATCAGTCTTTCTCGCCAATGACCCCAGTGCAGCACCCAAACTAAGCAAGCCAGCAATTCCTGCAACAAACATAATGACCACCATGCCCAACACACCCTGCTGACCGTGCGCAAACATGATGGGAATTTGCATCATCGACGAAACCCGTTGAACTTGTGGAAAACAAAACCGAAAACCCCTGCAGGAATCAATGCGAGGCATGAGAAGATAAAGGTGGAAGCCACCGTAATAATAACAGAGCCAATTGCTCGGTCGCCGGAAGTGCGAGCGGTCTCAGAATCAATCATTGGTACACCCCAAGTTGGGCCTAAGACCAAAAACGTAAAAACCAATCCGGTGACAAGCGCGGCTATGATTGCGCAACGGGTGACACGCTTGCCACCACAACGCAGAAGGCAATACTCCATCAGCGCAGGCGTGAGAATCAAGATGGTCAGTAGCGGCAACACACTTGGAGTGGTTAAACACGTTTTTCACCGACAACCCTACCCTACCGCCAGACATGGCCAAGTGTCGAGCGGGGTTTTGCCAAGAGCGGTGGAGGACCACCGCACTCCCGGACGCTTCGCGTTTGCGAGTGATCACTCCAGCGCGTTAGCGTCGGGGAGTGCGGCGGCCCTCCGCCGCTTTGAACCGGCGTTCGCGCTCTAACTGCGCTTCGTCTTCCGGACGTATCCCGAAACCGATCCATCCCAAAGGCAGCGCGTGCAGTGGCCAGCCACGATATCGTGCGCACACTGCGGGTAACCGTAAAGTTGGTGCGCGCATTCAGGGCAGAGCCCGGCCATCGGCGAAACGCTGGCGAGGAATTGGCTGCCACATTCGTCGCAATTTTTGATTTCTTTGTCGTTCACAAGCCTTGGTCGTTCATTTAGCCGCGGGGCCAGAAGCGCAGCCAGAATTTCTGCGGCGATTGAATCAGGATTTCGCGGAGCAACTCCTCGAGGCTGGCGGCCTTCGGTTCGTCCAAGCGGCGCGAGAGCAGGAAAGTCAGCGCATACACCAGCGCGGCCGCCGCGAAGAACACCGTGAAGCGATTCCACTCCAGCCCGGCCCATTGCGGATGGTGCGCGCCCACCGCATCAATCAAGACACCCCACGCAATCGGCGCGAGCCCGAGCGTGACGTTGCTGACAACCGAGTAGAGCGCGAAGAAATGGTTGCGGCCCATCGCCGGCACGATGGCCATGGCGAGGCGGTTGTTGGCCATGGTGGCCAGCGCGGCGAGCAGGCCGTTGAAGAATTGCAGTCCCAGCACGAGCGCGAGGCGGGCCGGTAGCGCGCCGCCGGCGAGTGCCACCCAACCGGCTAGCAGGCTGCTGCAAAACTGGGTGATTTTGTCTGCGCTCAATTTTAACCAT
>CAYWCK010000603.1:0-2728 GCA_964456685.1 uncultured Bifidobacteriaceae bacterium
CCACGGTGAGTTCCTGGGCGCGGATGGGCGCGCCGGGACTGAATGTGCCATAGCGCGCGGGATGACGCCCGGTCATCACACTGCCGCGTGTGGGTGAGCAATTGAAGTGCGCCCTGTAAAAGCGATCGAGCCGCAACCCCTCGCGAGCGAGTGCGTCGAGATTGGGAGTCTTGAGTTCAGGATGGCCGTTGTAGCTGGTGTCGCCAAAGCCCTGGTCGTCGGCCATGACAAGAACGATGTTGGGACGAGCTGGCTTGTCAGCCGCAAACGCTGCGAGCAAAGCGAAGATTAGGGCGAACAGTAACAAAAATTGTTTCATGCGGCAGGAAGGGAGGGGCTCACCAAATGGGATGCTTGGAAAGATCCGCGTTTCTCCCTCACCCCAACCCTCTCCCGCTGGGAGAGGGAGAGGCGCTCGTTCGGATTCTCGTCGCGGTATATCATGCAGCTATCTCCGACTCCGGTTCTTGCGTGCGACGGCGGACGATTCCCCCTCTCCCAGCGGGAGAGGGTCGGGGTGAGGGAGGAAGGTGATTGCGCGTTTGATGGTGATCATTTTCAAAATGCGCTCCGTCGCGAATTTCAGAGCGACCAGCCTTTGCGGTACTTACGATTCAACGCTTCGTTGGCGCGGGACGAGTTCAAAATCCGACCGCTGATCGTGTCGTAATCAAGCGCCTCCTCGAACAAGGTGGAGAGGTTGATCAGTTGCATGAGTTCCGTGAGCGGCCCGCCGATGGTAAAACTGGAAAAAGTCGCGCCGTTGCCTTTGCACGCTTCGGTCCATTCCCGCACCTGATCACGGCCGCGCGGGAGCGTCTGCGGCGGCCCGTGTTTGACTTCTTCAAAGTCTTTCTCGGGCAGCAGAACGAAATTGTTGTTCCACGGGTTGTCCGAATAGATCGCGCCTTTACTGCCGACAACCAAGTCGCCCCACTGCCCCTGCGGATAGCCCTTCATCAAGTCGGGTGACGGCCGGCTGCCAGCGTTCACGGTGAGGCGCGCGGGCGGCAATTCTCCGCGTGCAGGCAAATCCACCAGCACCTGCATCGTGCGCGGATAGCCTTCAAGGTTGCGTTCGGAAGGCAACGCCTCGACGCGAATAATGCACCGCTTGCCAACGACTGAAGGAATCCACAACTGCTCCAGCTTGAGCGCGCGGAAAAGGATGTTGCCCGTGTGACAGCCGAAATCACCCACGATGCCACTGCCAAACGCGCGCCAACCCCGCCAGTTGCGCGGCGCGTAGCTGGGGTGATACGGCCGGAATTCCGCTGGCCCCAGCCACAAATCCCAGTCGAGGTTCGCCGGGACGGGAGGCCGTTCAGTTGGGCGCGTGTGCGGCTCGTTGCCATTGGGAAACCAAAGATGCGCTTCACGGATTTCGCCAATCGCTCCGCTCCAAGCGAGTTCCACCGAGCGGCGCACGCCGTCCGAGGACGAGCCTTGATTGCCCATCTGCGTGACGACTTTGTATTTGTCCGCCAACTGGCGGAGCACGCGCGCTTCGTGGACGGTGCGCGTGAGCGGCTTCTCGCAGTAAACGTGCTTGCCACGCCGGATGGCCGCCGCGGCAGCGACGGCGTGCGTGTGATCGGGCGTGGCGACGGTGACGGCATCAATCCCCTTTCCCATCGCGTCGAACATCCGGCGGAAATCCTTGAAGCGTTTGGCGTTGGGAAACTGGGCGAACGACTTTGCGCCTTCGTTCTCATCCACGTCGCAAAGCGCGACGATGTTCTCCCCGGCCTTGGCGACGCCGTTCAAGTTGTCCCGGCCGCGACCGCCGGCACCGATGATGGCGACATCAAGTTTGCCGTTGGCGTCGTAGGCGTAGGCGCTACGGGCGTTGGCGAGGATGAGGAAGCCCGCGCCGCCCAGCGCGGAGCGACGGAGAAAATCCCGCCGTGTGAAGGAATTGGGTTTCATCGTTCGAGGAGAGGAAACAGACTTAACGCAAGGGAGTCCAGTCTGAGAAGCGGTAGTGCTCCCACATCCAGACGTAGTCCGGATTTTTCTTATTGCCGCCGGGCCAATAAAAACTCGCCTGGCCATCGCCGCCTTTGCGGGCGGCTTCGAGCACGCGCGCATCCAGCCAGCGATGAGACTCAACGTGGTTATCCACGAAGGAAAGGGTGCTGACCGCGCCATGGTAAACAGTAAAAGGATCCACCCAACCGGAACTGTTGGGATCGGGAGAGTCATTGCGGTTGATGACCCAGGAACCCACGTTGTAACTGCGCGGGTCGGCTTCCTCCAGAAAGACGGTGGCCATGTTGGGCTGCCGGATTTCGCTGAGTTTCTTGTAAGGCGTGCCCGTCCAGCCCGTGCCGTTCATGCCGTCCGTCTTGGAGTAACTCGCATAAGCCCAGCCGCCGCCGATCGGCAGCCGATTGTAACGGCTGTCACCCGGGCAACGAAACAAGATGGTGCTTTTGACGTACGGAAAAAGCGGAGAAGCCATGATCTTCGGAATTTCCAGGCGCTCCGCGAGATCAAAGCGATACCCCGGGATGCCCGTGATATCCGCCGGTTCATACCAGCCGCCGCCACCGTAAGTGAGCATCAGGCGGTCCTGATGATCGTCGGCGTACATCCACCAGCCGAGCTGGATTTGCTTTTCGTTGCCCACGCACCGCGCCATCGTCGCCTTCAACTTGGCCTTGCTGAGCGCCGGCAGGAGCATGGCCGCGAGAATGGCGATGATGGCAATGACCACCAGCAGTTC
>CAYWCK010000604.1:0-2726 GCA_964456685.1 uncultured Bifidobacteriaceae bacterium
TGCCGCTGAGTCTGTTGCCGACCTTTATCGTGCCGTTGATCTTTGCGACCCACGTCCTGATCTTCGTCCGGCTGGGATTTTCAATCCCGGGTATTCGGCAGAAAGAAACAGATCAGTGCCGCCGGTAAAAATAGGAAGCCGGCATAGAACAGCGCGAGCCGATGATCGCCCACCTTGGAGAAAAGCCCGAAGAAAACGGTGCCGAACGCGGCAATAACCCGGCCAATGTTGTAACAAAAACCCGCGCCGGTGGTACGCAGCAAAGTTGGAAATAGTGGCGGCAGGTACATCGTGAACAATCCAAAGACTCCCTGGCAAAAACCGATGACTGGAAACCAGCAGAGCAACGCGGCGTGGTCCCGCGGCAGGCAGTAGGCGCCCAGCATGGCGACAAAATAAACGAAGAACACCGCGCCGATCGTTGTGCGGTAACCAATCAACCGCGCCAGCCACCCCGCAAAAAAATTCCCGGCGATGGACGAGCCGATCACCAGATACATCGCCTGGCTGGCCAGTTTGGATTTGTCGGCCGCGGACCAGGTGAGCACCTCGGGCAGATTGCGCAGATGTTGGACGTGCCAGAACATGAACGCCCAGTGCGCCGTCAGCGAGATGCCACAAACGGCAATCGTCCAAATCGTAATGCGGCGCGCCTCGCCACAAAATAGCTCCCGCATCTTCGGCTCGTGGTGATGTGCCTGCTGCTTGGCGGCATGCCATTCCGCCGGCTCGGGCACGGCGCGACGAATCCAGAACACCAGCAGCGCCGGCACCACACCGACCAGGAACAGATAGCGTGGCGGTGCTTGGGCCATGAGATGGTTCGCCAACACGGCCATCAAGATGCCGACGTTGACGCCGCTTTGGAGCACGGCGGCGATCCAAGGCCGCCAACGCTTCGGCCAGGTTTCGGAAAGCAACGACGCGCCAACCGCCCACTCGCCGCCGACCCCGAGCGCGGCGAGGAAACGGAAAATCATCAAGTGCCACCACTGCTGCGCAAAGAAAGATAGACCGGTGAACAATGCGTAAGTCAGCACGGTGAGACTGAGCGCACGCGCACGACCCAGGCGGTCGCCGATGCGTCCAAAAAATCCGCCCCCCAACGCCCAGCCCAACAGAAACGCGCCTTGAATGATCGAGGCGTGTTGCCCGACGCGCGAGTCCGTTGTGGGCAGCCCGCCGAGCAGTTCCGCCACGAACGGCAGGGCCACCAGGGTGTAGAGGTGCAGTTCCAGCCCGTCGAAAGTCCAGCCGAGCCACGCGGCCACGCCGGACTTCCATTGCGCCGGCGAAATCGAGCGCAAGGTTGGTTTCGGTTCGGCCGAAGTCATATGAATGCCGCGCATCTTGGCGGAACGAACATCCGGCGCGAGCGAAAAAGTGCCGGAGGGCTTTCGACATTGTCCACTGGACGAACTTGAAAGCAGCCGCGGCAGCACCAGCTGAAACTCTCCCGCGTTTTGCGCCAGCGCTCTTGCCGTGAAGCCGTTTCACGACATAACCTGCCGGCAGCACACGGGGAAAATGTCATCCGCACCCACAACCCAAATTCTGTCGGGAGTCATTGAAGGCTTCTACGGCCCGCCGTGGTCACGGACGGAGCGACTTCAGTTGTTCGATTGGATGGCCGCGTGGGGACTCGACACTTACCTGTACGCGCCCAAAGACGATTTGAAGCACCGCGCATTGTGGCGGGAACCATATTCCACCACCGAAGCGACGGCGTTGGGCGAAATGATCGCCGAGTGCGGTCGACGGGGTCTGCGCTTCATTTACGCTCTGAGCCCGGGACTGGACATCCGTTACAGCAGCGCGGCGGATCTGGAGGTCCTGCGCCAACTGTTCGCCCAGATGCGCGCCCTGGGTTGCGAGCACTTCGCCCTGTTGCTCGATGACATTCCGGACCGGATGCACGCGGAGGATGCGGCCCGCTGGGATTCCTTCGCCGCCGCCCAATGCCACGTTGCCAACGCGCTTTTTCGATGGCTGCGCGAGCAATCCCCCACGGCACGGTTTCTTTTCTGTCCCACGCCGTATTGTGGCCGCATGGCCGAACGCCAATTCGGTGGCCCCGGTTATCTCGAAACGGTTGGCCGTAATTTGGCGGCTGAAATTGACGTTTGCTGGACCGGACCGGAAATCATCTCGCGCGAAATCAGCACTGCGCACATTCGTGAATTGCGCAACACTCTCCGGCGCAAGCCGCTGATTTGGGACAACCTTTTTGCCAATGATTACGACGGCCGCCGTTGCTACTGCGGCCCCTATGCAGGGCGGCCGGCCGAATTGCGCGATGAAGTCAGCGGCCTGTTGCTGAATCCCAACAACGAGTTTCCGCTGAACTTCGTACCGTTCCGAACGTTTGCACAATTTGTGCACGCCGCCGACCAATGGAAGCCGCGCGAAGCTTATCTCGCAGCCATGAGGGAATGGCTGCCGCATTTCGCCACCGTCGGCCAACCGGTGTCGCTCGAAGCCTTGATTGCTTTCGGCGATTGCTTTTATCTGCCCTACGAAGAAGGTCCGGAAGCCGCGGCGATTTTTGAGAACATCCGAAGCTTGCTGAGCATTTGCCCGACGCAATGGGGCGTGCGGGCAACCAGTTTCCGTCAACGAGCTGGTCGGATCCGCGATTTTTGCGTGCGTATCACCGAACTGAAAGACCGCGCACTCTTTGCCGCGTTAAGTCGCCGCGTCTGGGAATTGCGGGAGGAAATTGATTT
>CAYWCK010000605.1:0-2726 GCA_964456685.1 uncultured Bifidobacteriaceae bacterium
CGCGCATTGATAAAGAAATCCTCGCCACCCACAAGGAAGGTTTGATTGCGCTGTCTGGCTGTCTTGCCAGCGAACTTCCGCAGGCGATCATGGCGGATCAACTCACGAAGGCGCGGGATGCGATGGATTGGTTCAAGCAAACGCTGGGCGCGGAGAATTTTTATCTCGAACTCCAGAATCATGGGCTCGCCGAACAGGCGAAGGTGAACAGCCACCTCGTCAAGTGGGCCAAGGAGTTCGGCTTGAAATGCGTCGCGACGAATGACGTGCATTACGTCGAGAAGAAGCATTCGCACGCGCACGATTGCCTCGTTTGCATCGGCACGCAGGATTTGTTGAGCAACCCCAAGCGCATGGGCGCGGGTTATGTGCCGGAGCAATTTTATCTGCGGAGCGCCGAGGAAATGAAGGCGCGCTTCACCGATCAACCGGACGCGGTGACGAATACGCTCGAGGTCGCTGAGAAATGCAACGTGGAGTTCGATTTCAAGACGCTGCATTACCCGGTGTTCAATCCACCGGAGCATTTCACGCGCGAAGGCTATCTGCGTCACTTACTCGCGGATGGATTATTCCGGCGCTACACGCTTCGTGCGAAAGCGGTCGGGCAGGATTTTGTAGTCGAGGGAATTGAGGATCCAAAACGGCTGCCGACTTACGTAGTGGGACAGGCGTCCCGCCTGTCCGGTGAGGCGAACGAATCTCAAGGCACCCTGAATACGCCACCGCTTGCTACATCCAACCAGACAGGCGAGACGCCTGTCCCACTACCGACGGCGTTCATCCCGTTTGACAAATCGCAACCCGCGAGCATCACGGACCGTCATTTGCCCCATTGGCAGCAGGCGGGCTCGACATATTTCGTAACCTTCCGGCTAGGTGACTCGTTGCCAAAGGAAGTTTATGAAAAATGGCATCACGAGCGTTGCGCGGCATTGAGCAAGGTGGATGCAGAAGTAAAACCGGAGTTGGCCGACCAAATCATCGAAGAATTTGGCGAACAACTGGAGCGGCAACTGGACAAATGCGGTGGCGAATGTTGGCTCCGCCGACCTGAGGTAGCTGCGTTGGTCGAGGAAGCGTTGCATCATTTTGACGGCAATCGTTATTTGCTCGGCAGCTATGTCATCATGCCGAACCATGTTCACGTCTTGGTGAAGCCGGCGATGGAACACAAACTTGCCGACATCTTGCATTCGTGGAAATCGTTTACCGCCCACGCAGCAAATAAATTACTCGGTCGCACCGGCGAGTTTTGGCAGGACGAATCATTCGATCACATCGTTCGTAACGAACAACAGCTCGAACGAATCAGTCGTTACATTCAGGAAAACCCCCGTCGCGCTAACCTGCCAGAAAACCAGTATCGTCTGGGTGGTGGGATAAGCGCGGTGGGACAGGCGTCCCGCCTGTCTAGTGAGCCGACTGAGGCAGCAAGCGCTTCTGGCGTTGCGGACAATTGTGATCGTAACCGGACAGGCGGGACGCCTGTCCCACTACACCAACAGCCCGCCGTTGCTGCGGCTATCAAGGACGTCATCGATCGCCTGCAGCTTGAACTCAAGGTCATCGAGAAGACCGGGTTCATCAGTTACTTCCTCATCGTCGGCGATTTCATCGCCTACGGCCGCAGCAAAGGCATCGCGTGCGTGGCGCGTGGTAGCGCTGCCGGCTCGATCGTCACGTATTTGCTGGAGATCGCGAACGTTGATCCGATTCGTTACGGCCTGCTGTTCGAGCGCTTCCTGAATCCCGAGCGCGTCAATCCGCCCGATATCGACATCGACTTTGCGGACGACCGCCGCGCGGACGTCATCGAATACGTCCGCAACAAATACGGGCGCGATGCGGTGGCGCAGATCATCACGTTCGGCACGATGGGCGCGAAGTCCGTGGTGCGCGACGTCGGCCGCGTGATGGGCTTGAGCTACGGCGAGTGCGACCGGCTGGCGAAGATGATTCCCGCCGAGTTGAAGATGACGCTCGAAAAAGCGCTCAAGCAAAATCCGGAACTGAAGCAAGCTTACGAGTCTGAAGAAACGACGCGCGAACTGATCGACACCGCGTTCGTGCTCGAAGATTTGGCGCGCAACTCCAGTGTGCACGCCGCGGGAGTCGTCATTGGGCCGGAGCCGTTGGTGAACTTGCTGCCGCTCAAGACGGACGAAGACGGCGCACTCGTCACGCAATACGCGATGAATCCCGTCGGCGAACTCGGCCTGCTGAAGATGGACTTCCTCGGGCTGAAGACGCTCACGGTCATCCGCAATACCTGCGAGATGGTCAAGAAGACCAAGGGCATCACGGTGGACGTGGATCAGTTGCCGCTCGATGACAAAAAGACTTACGACCTGCTCAACCGCGCGGAAACACTGGGCGTGTTCCAATTGGAATCTGGCGGCATGCGCGATTTGTGTCGCAAATTTCAAATCGCGAGCGTGGAGCACATCACGGCGCTCGTGGCGCTGTATCGGCCGGGTCCGATGGATCTCATTCCGGAATTCATCAAGCGCCGTCACGGCGAGGTGAAGGTGGAATACGAGCATCCGTTGCTCGAACCGATTGCGAAAGAGACTTACGGCATCTTGATTTATCAGGAGCAGGTGATGCAGGCCGCGCAGTTGCTCGGCGGCTACACGCTCGGTGGCGCGGATTTGTTGCGGCGCGCGATGGGCAAGAAGAAGGTCGAGGAGATGCAGAAGCATCGCGACATCTTCGTGAAGGGC
>CAYWCK010000606.1:0-2715 GCA_964456685.1 uncultured Bifidobacteriaceae bacterium
CATCGCGCAACGCCTCGATCTCCGCATGCGGCCCGCCGGCGCGCCGATGCCAGCCCCGGCCGATGACCGCGCCGCCCTTGATCAACACCGCGCCCACCATCGGGTTCGGTGCGGTGGCGCCGTAGCCGCGTCGTGCCAGCCGGAGGGCCCGGCGCATTGCTTGTGCTTCCCGCATCGGCGCCCAGCGTAGCGACGTTCGCCGGTTCGCCGCCATCGGAAAAGCGCTGCGCGCCCCCCGGCTCTCGTCCGGGGCCGGGTGTTATGCGTGGCTCCTCCGTGGCGCCGGTGCGGCCGCGCGGAGTTCGGACGATTGCGGACCTCGCCCGGTTCCCGGCCGGCTCGGAACGCGCTTGGATGCGCCCAGGCCCCACCATTTTCCGGTTGCTGCTCCACCGGTTCGGAGTACTGTCCGGAAAGAAGTCGAACGGCCGTCACCACACACCCGCCACCACGTGGCGGGTCACCGTGGCAGCCTGGCTCCGCTGCCAGGGCCTGATCACCGTTCGCCAAAACCAAAAACCAAACGTGTCAACCACTTCTCCCAAATGTTGGTCTCACAATTAAGTTGGACCCACAACCCTTTTGCTTGGGCCAAAGGAAATTCGCGAGCTTTACAATCTCAATCCGAGTGTAGCAGGTCTCCAAGACGTTCGTGGCGAGTTTTGGGAAATCATGATGGCAAGCTGTGACGTAATATCCGTGAAATAAGGCCGATATGGCGCGAATTTCCAAAACGGCAATCTGGTTGGGCGCGACGGTCTTGCTTCTGGTCTGCGCGACGGCATTTTCCGTCCATCGCTATTATTATCCACACGGGTTCCGCACTGGAAAGTTATCAACCTTCATGCAAACCCTGCAGCGATACGCGGAAGACCACGATGGGTGGTATCCGCGGAATAGAAACAGTGCTTTGAAGTGTTTGCAGCAATTGTTCCCCGATTATGCTTCAGAGGCATTGGCAGGTATGTCAGGTAATGAATCCCGCGTAAAGCACTTGCTGCGCAATGGTGAGCCGTTAACGGAAGCCGATTCCAGTTGGGTTTATTGGCCTGGATTTCGACTGGGTGACAACCCGCAGATCGCCATAATCTGGGAAAGAGAGCAAGGGATATTTGTCAACGGCAGTCGCGCTGATGGATGGGCCGTGGGCTTTGTGGATGGTGGATATGATCAGATTCCATCGGAAAAGTGGGGAATGTTTTTACGGGAGCAGTCCAGATTACGGGAGACTGTGCAAGCAAACAGGTGAGCCGAGACTGACTGGCCTTGCTTTGGTTTAGTGGGCCGTAGCCGTACGGTCAGCAAGCAGCGGAAGAATGAAGTATGAAAACGAGAATACAATTGCTGTTGCTGGCGCTGCTCGGGTTGATTCTGTCACCAGCCGCCCAAGCGTATTACAACCCGTCCACTGGCCGCTGGCTTAGCCGCGATCCGGTTGGGGAACGGACATTTCTCCTTGCCGGGGTTTTGCCAGTGGAAGCCACGACTCTCGTGAGGGACACAGAATGGGATTTGAAGAGGCAAGAAGCGCAGCATGCAGGTTATGCTTTCCTCGCAAACGAAGCGGTCGGGAGGACAGATTACCTCGGTCTCTTTGGGGCAGGCCACAATGGAAAAGCCGGCACGAGCGATTTCAAAGGCCACAGTGATTTCACTGGGCAAGGGTGTTTCGATTACAACCTTGAGGACAGCGATCCCAAAACAAAACCATTCCCAGGCGGAAAGCCAGAGAACCACTTCCAAGATAAAGCCACTTCGACCAAGCAAGTGGAAGCAGCGATTAAGGCGTGTGACACATCAGCTTTTGAACGGGCGATGCACCGGTTGCAAGATTTCTGGTCGCATTACAACAAGGGGTTTCGCTGGAATCCGCCTTGGCAGCTTGGGCATGCAATGGCTGGGACTAAACCTGACGAGGACAATGCCGCCTGGGCAGAGGCGGAAAAGGCAACCAAGGAATGCGTCGAGCAATTTCACAAAGCGTGTTCATGCACCAAATGCAAGTTGCCCGGAGCAACACCATGAAGTCTCCGTCGCAGTTATCTTTGCGAGGCCGGTTGTTGTTCGTGGGCGGCTGCTCTGTGACCTACGGCTTGACACTCTTTCTCTCGGCAAGCGTCTCTACCGGAGCAGGAGATGGCACATACCTGCCTCTAAACGTGTTTTCATCTCCGCTGGGAATAATCGCAATCGGTGTTGGCTTGTTTGGATTGCCGCTGCTTTGGCTGCTAGTGGGATTATTGCTTGCGACCACAGCAAATCGGCGTTGCAGGGTAGCTTTCGTGGCATTGATGCTGGTCCATTACCTTGGAGTTATTGTAACGCTCGCTTCAACATCCAATCCACACTGGAAGCAATTTCTCGAATTCAGTCGGATGGCGAGTCCTGGGAGCTTTATCATAGCTGGTTTCGCAGTCTATCTCTTAGGCCAGTTTTGGATTTGGTGGCTGTTCCTGCGTTCATTCCGTCGGGATAGACAGGGCACGGGCGGCACAGAATATCTTTCTTCCAGGAACGAATCGCTTCCTGAAGTTGGTAACCGAGAATAGTTGGCCGTCCCGCACAAACTGTGAATAGGAATCGAGCGTTGTTCAGGCCAGCGTCGCGAAAAGTCGATCGGTTGGGGTGAAACGGGAAAAACTATGACAACGAGAATAGTCTTGGTGTTGGTGACACTGCTTGGCTTCTTTCTCAGTCAGGAGGGCCAGTGGAGTT
>CAYWCK010000607.1:0-2714 GCA_964456685.1 uncultured Bifidobacteriaceae bacterium
CTCCGTCACGCTGCTGATGGTGAACTGGAGCTTCATGCTCATGGCCACGCCGGCGACGATCACCAGCACCGCCGCAATGCCCGCTCCCGCCAACGCGCGCAACGGGAGATGCGGTTTGGCCAGCCAGGAGGAAAGTTCCGCCGCGCGCTCGCTCACCGCCAGCAACTCCGCCGAGACATTGCTCAAGCCCGACCCCGCGAATCGCTCGGCGATGCGCTCGTTGTTGGCGCGGCACGTCTGAACAATCAGGTTGGCGTTGAGGTTGCGATACATGGCTTGGCGGAATGGCTAGACCAGTTTCTTCAGCTTCGCGTCCTCCGCCATCTTCTTCACCAGTTCCTTCACCTTCTGCGCCTGGCTTTTGTGCGCGAGCAAAACGGCATCGTCCGTTTGCACCAAGATCGAATCGCGCAATCCCACCACCGCAATCGGCGTGCGCCGTTCCTTGCTCCGCGCGTCGTAGATGAGGTTGCGCGCGCCATCCACGTGGATGAAGTCGGCGACGGCGCAATTGCCTTCGGCGTCCGACTTGAGGTGGCGCGACAATGCATTCCACGCGCCGAGGTCATCCCATTCAAACGATCCGTCGGCGCAAATCACGTTTTGCGCGTGCTCCATCAACGCGTAATCAATCGAGACCTTTTTGATTTCGGGATATTCTTTCGCGAGCACCTTGGCCAGCTTCGGTCCGTTGGTGGCCACTTTGAACCACCGTTGGCAGGCGGCGTACATCTCGGGCTGATGTTTCTGCAATCCTTCCGTCACCGTCACGAAACTCCAGATAAACATCCCGGCGTTCCAGCGGTACTGCCCGCTCTGCAAATACGTCAGCGCCGTGTCGTAATTCGGTTTCTCCACGAACTTCTCCGCTTTGAAAAAAGCCGTCTTCGCCTTCTTCGCGCCCGGCGGCGTCGGCAATTCCGGACCGACGTGAATGTAGCCATACCCCGTCGCCGGCTCGGTCGGCTTTATGCCAATGGTCACAATCGCCTGCCCGCGGCTCGCCATGTCGAACGCGTCCCCGAGCACTTGCTGAAATTTCTTCTCTTCGGGAATCACGTGATCCGCCGGTAGCACCGCCATGACGCCAGTCGTTGAGCGCGCTCCCACCAACGCCGCACCCAGCGTGACCGCCGCGCAGGTATCGCGTCCAACCGGCTCGGCGACGACGTTTTCCTTCGGCAGCTTCGGCAACTGTTTTCGCACCTCGGCCGCCTGCGCTTCGTTCGTGATGATGAAAATGTTCTTCATCGGCACGAGCGGCGCGATGCGATCCACGGCCTGCTGCAAAAATGAACGGTCGCCGAGCAGCTTGATGAGTTGCTTCGGGGTCGCCTCGCGGCTGACCGGCCAGAAACGCTCGCCGCGTCCGCCGGCCATGATGATTACAAAACGGTCCTGGTTGTTGGTTTTGGATTTCATACGGATTCGCTGGGCCGGGATTGAACACGGAACCGGCCCACTTGCAAAGGCGAGAATCAGCCCGAACCGCGACTTCCCACCAGCCTTACGCGACTTGGGCAATGCCTATTTCCAAGCGTTGCTGCGGGGCAAGTTCCAGCGTCTGGTCCAGCTCGATCCGAACCCGATTGCCGCTTTGCGAAAACCGTGCGCGCTTCTCGCGACCAGCCAGCCTTACGCTGACGGAACGCGCGGTTGCGTCGTTGGCCAGTGCGAGCGAGATGAAATTCAACCGCAGCTTGCCCCAGCCCAATTCCAGTTGCGCGTGCAGCGTTGCCTGCTGCTGTTGCTGGGCATAGCTCCCCCACCCTTCAGCGCTCGTGAATGCGCACTTAAAATTCTCTGGTGTCAGGCGCGGCGCGAAACCGATGTGGCCCTTCGGCCCGTGATGCTCGAAACCGCACGCCGCGAGATAGACGCCGTAACTGGCCATGCTGCGCGCGTAGTGATCGCCGCACTCGACTTCGTTCCACGGATTCCGGCGCGAGCCGTGATAGCGGTCGTGCAGCGCGCGCGTGATCGCGAGTCCTTCCAGCAACATCCTTTCCCAAATCATGTGGCCGGCAACCTGATACTCGAAGCCGTTCATGCACTCGTTGAAGTAACCCGCCGCCCAATCCGGCCCTTTGCCTTTCGCCTGGGCGTAATCCCAATCGCCACGCGGAAACGAGCACATCAGCAATCCCGCCTCGCCCGCCATCGCATACCAGCGGCCGGCTTTATAGTGCTGGCGATATGCGCCAGCGTCCGGCGTGAAATTATAGCGCCACAACGACCGCAACGCCGACAGCGTCTCGCGCTCGGGCAACACACGTGGCAGGCCGACTTGAAACGCCCAGCTCTGACCGAACACCTGGTCAATCTCGCAGCCGGTGCCCGAGTTGATGGCGTCGAGATGTTTCGGGTCAACCTTGTTGATGAAATATTCGCCGTCGAAAAGTTGGGCCACGAGATTCGTTTGCCCAATCGCCAGAATCGCCCGGCACTTTGTCGCGAAGTCGGCATCGCCGATCTCCTTCGCCATCGCCTCCGCGGCGAGTAATGCCGCCTGGTAAAGCCCGCTCAACCACGCCACCGGCCCAAACCAATCCGTATCGAGGGTGTTGTGCTGGTTGCTTTCGAGAACGCCGTCGCCATTCGCATCCTTGGCGATCAACCATTCCGTCGCGCGTCGGATTTGGGGCCAGTTGCGCTTCAGAAACCCACCGTCCGCCGACATCTGATGTTCCCGCAACGCGCGCAGAATCGTTCCG
>CAYWCK010000608.1:0-2712 GCA_964456685.1 uncultured Bifidobacteriaceae bacterium
ATGAACTCCACCACGGCGCAGTTGCGGGCGTTGATCCGGGATGTTTCCGAGGGATCTCAGGTCGTTTCGACGGCTTCGACGGAACTGAGTTCCGTGGCGGAGCAGATGGCCGGCAGTGTGCGGCAGACTTCGGGCAACGCCCGAACCGTGTCGGCGGCGGCGGAGGAGATGAGCACGAATTCGGTTTCCGTGGCCGCCGGGATGGAGCAGGCCACTGCCAATCTCACTACGATGGCTGCAGCCGCCGAGGAGATGACCGCCACCATTACCGAAATCGCCAGCAAATCCGAAAAGGCGCGCGGCATCACCCAGCAGGCGACCGAGCAAGCGGGTCGCGTCACCGCGCTGGTGCAGGATCTCAGTCATGCGGCGCAGGAAATCGGCAAGGTCACCGAAAGCATCACCAGCATTTCGGATCAGACGAAATTACTCGCGCTCAACGCCACCATTGAAGCGGCTCGCGCCGGTGCTGCGGGCAAGGGCTTCGCGGTGGTTGCACATGAAATCAAGGAACTCGCCCGGCAGACCGCCGAGGCGACGGAGGACATCAAGGCCAAGGTCTCCGCGATTCAGAATTCCACCACCGGCACGCTGGGGGATCTCGGGGAAATCTCGCGGGTAATCGGCGAGATCAGCGAAATCGTCCACACCATCGCCTCGGCCATCGAGGAGCAATCAAGCGTGACCAAGGATATCGCCCGCAACGTGGGTGAGGCGGCCTCGGGCGTGAAAGAAGGCAATGAACGTGTCGCCCAGATGACCACGGTGGCGCAGTCGGTGGCCCGCGATATCGCGGGCGTAAACCACGCCGCCGGGGAAATGGCTTCGGGCAGTGAGCGCACGCTCACGGGCTCCGCTGAGTTGTCCAAGCTGGCGAATGATCTGCGCCGCATGGTGGCGCGCTTCAACATCGGCGCGAACCGCGGCGAGGCGTCGGCTGAGCCAGGGGAGGTTGCAGCAACCGTGAGTTCTCCCGTGACCGGCAAGGTCAGCGTCGGGGCTTTCGTCGAATGGAGCGATAGTTTGTCCGTGGGCGTGCCGGCGATGGACGAACATCACAAGAAACTGGTGGCGTTGATCAACCGTTTGCACGAGGCCATGCGCTCGGGGCAGGGCCGCGAGGGCGTGGGGCGCGCGTTGGAGGAACTGGCGCAGTACGCCGAATACCATTTCGGAGCGGAAGAAAAGTTGATGAAGCAGCACCGCTGTGCGGGCTTGGCCGACCAACAGGCGGCGCATGGTCAGTTGATTGATCAGGTTCGGGTCATGCGCGAGCAATTCGCTGCGGGCCAGCAGGGTCTTGGCGTCGAAGTGCTGGGTGTGTTGAAGGACTGGCTGATCAACCACATTCAGCGCAAAGACAAACCGTGCATGGTGCCGGTGTGCGCCGCCAAAAAACGCGCCGCTCGACTGAACAGCAACGGCCAGGACGGCAACGGCAATGGCCACGCGGTTGCCTCGCTGCCCTCGGGCGCACGCACCAACGGCAGACACTGAAGTTTCCGGGAAAACTTGCCCCTACACAGGAACACCAATGATCAAATGGTTCAACAGCCTTAAACTGGCTACGCGCATAGTCGCTCTGACCCTCGCCGTTGTGATCGGCGTGGTCGCGGTGAATTATGTCGTATTCGTGCGTGGTTACCGCGAGAGCGCGGTTCAGGCCATGGTGGAAAAAGCCAAAGCTTTCAGCGCGGTGGCGGATGAGGCCAAGAATCACACGAGCTTGTTGCACCGGCAGGGCAGTTTCGACGAGAAAACCCTGGCGATTGAATTGGCGGAGGCCTTGAAGCAGGGCCGGCGCGTGGATGAGACGCGCGTTTTTGCCACCATTCCGGTCGTCGCCGGGTGGTCGGCGGCACAGGATGCCGCACGGCGTGAGAACATTGAATTTCGCATTACTGCGTTCGATGCACGCAACAAATCGCGCGAGCCCAAGGCGGGCTCCATCGAGGAAAAACTAATGCGGGATCTGACGACGCAAGTCAACGCGGGCAAGGACGAAACAATTTACGCGATTGACGCCGGCAAACTGCACTTCCTCCGCGCTATCCGGCTCACCGAAAACTGTCTGAGCTGCCACGGTGACCCGGGAAGCAAGTATGACGTCAACAAAACCGGGAAGGACATTACGGGTCACACCATGGAGGGGTGGAAGGTCGGGCAGGTCCACGGGAGCTATCACGTCGTCATGTCCTTGGCGCCAATCAGCCACCAGGCCCGCGCTTTTTTGGTGAGCGGGCTGGCTTGGACGGTGCCGCTGGTCGCGATTGCCTTGGGGCTCTTCGTATATTTGATCGGCGTGTTAATCCGGAAGCCAGTTACTGCACTCAATGACTGCACATCGGCCATTGCTCGAGGCGACCTGACCCGGGAAGTCCCCGCGGCTTTGCTCGCCCGGCGGGATGAGGTCGGCGACCTGGCTCGGTCCTTGCGAGACTTGAGTTCGGCTTTGCATTCCTCGCTCCTGGAGGTTTTGAACAGCACGGGCACGCTGGGGGTCATGTCCGAGGAGTTGAACGGCACATCCCGACGACTCACGACGAGTGCGCAAGGCACCTCGGAGCGTGCTTCCACCGTCGCCGCAGCGGCGGAGGAATCCAGCGCGAACACCGTTTCCGTGGCTGCCAGCATGGAGCAGGCGACGACCAACCTCGCTTCCGTCGCCAGTGCGACCGAGGAAATGAGCGCGACGGTCGCGGAGATCGCCGC
>CAYWCK010000609.1:0-2707 GCA_964456685.1 uncultured Bifidobacteriaceae bacterium
GCTGCGATAATACGGGACCATGTGCGCCCGAATCAGCTTGAACTCCCCGCGCGCGAACCGGGCCAGCACTTCGCGCTGCGGCCCGATGATCTGCCGCAAATGCAACACCTCCTTCTTGATCTGAAGAATTTTGTTGAGGGTGGATTTCGTGGGTTGTTGCAACGCCATGTGTTCCAGCTCGCCGATTTCCAGCGAGAGCTCCTCGAGCGCCGGCTTGTAGTTGTCCACGATCGCGTCCAACAGATTGTAAGCCACACGATCCGGCGCGCGCGCGATGTGCATGGCGCTTTTCACGGCGCGCTCCTCCACCAACGACACACTGCGCAACGGGCCTTCGTGATACGTCACCACAAAATTCTTCCCCAAAAAGAAATTCAGCTCGCTGGTGGCGAAGACGCCGTCCTTGCGACTGTAATCCACCGCGTGGATCACCATGAAGAGGTAGGGCGGAAACTTGTCGTCCTCCTTGGGCGTAAACTCCTCGACCTTCGGGCCGGGGCTTTCGTCCATGCAGTCCTTGACCGAAAGCGGGTGGAAATGCAGCAGTTCCTCAAGGACGAACTTCGCTTCCTCCGGCGTCGGCTTCTCCAAATCAATCCAGAGAAACAGATTCGTGTCCGTCAGCAATGTCGGCATGAGAAACATCTCGATGTCCTTGCTGTGCAGCCGACCTTGAGTGGTGAATGCCAGTGAGCGAATCATGCGTGCCGAATGGTTGCTTGCCGTGTCAAGTTGTCGCCAACGTAGAACCTTTCAAGGGGACGCTAAAGCCTAAAGTTGAGCAATTTTGCCCCGCTGCCAAGCGTCCGCTTCCCGGCGCAGAGTTAGGGCTTTTGACTTGTGCTTCCGGACTTTAGACTGCGCCGCGATGAGCCTTACCGTCGCCCAACAACGTGCCGTCGCCGCCCGCGGCAACGTGCTCGTGATGGCCGGCGCCGGTACGGGCAAAACCAGCACGCTGGTGGCGCGGTGCATCGATTGCCTCAGTGGCGAAGACCGCGCGTCGCTGGACGAACTGCTGGTGGTGACCTTCACTGAAGCCGCCGCAGCCGAGGCGCGCGAGCGCATCCGCGCCGCGTTGGAGGAGCAGTTGGAAACCACGGGCGCGGAAACTTGGGCACACCAACTGGCCCTGTTCGATGCCGCACACATCGGCACTTTGCACAGCTTCTGTTTCCAACTGGTGCGGCAACATTTCTATCAACTCGGCCTCGATCCGCAGGTTTCCGTGCTGGACGCAGGCCAGGCGGTGATGGCCGCGGAGGAAGTTCTCGATGAACTGTTGAACGAACATTACGCCAGCAACGCCGCTGAAGCCGTGGCGGTGCAACGGCTCATCGAGACTTATGGCGGCGGGCGGGATGATTCGATCCGGCAGTTGGTTCAAAGACTGCACGCCTACAGTCAGACCCGGGCCGATGCCGCCGAATGGCGCGGCCGACAGGTCGAACTCTTTTCCAGTCCCGAACCAACCCAATGGCGGGAGTGGTTGCTTGCGGGCTTGGCCCGGTGGCGAACGGCCTGGCTGGCCGACTTGGCGGAGCTCACATCCAGCAATCCCAAAGCGAAGGAGTGCGCCGATCTTCTCGCCAGTCTTCCGGGCGAATTCACGCGGGCCCAAGCCGACGCCGTGCTCAAGCAACTCGTCGCGGCAAAAGCCAGCCCATGGCCGCCGCGAAGGAAAACAGAGTTGTTGAAGCCGCTGGAAGAATTGTTCGATGCCGCGGAATTTCTCGCCGCCCTGGCGCCGACATCGCAAGGCGACCCGCTTGCCGAGGACCGGAACTGGTCGCGGGAACCCATGCTTGCCTTGCTGCGGCTGACGCAGCAATTCGGAGAGCGTTTCCTGGAACGCAAACGCGCCGATGGCGTGATGGATTTTCACGATCTGGAGCAATTCGCCTTGGAACTGCTTTGGGATCGCGAAACCCGACAGCCGACGGGCCTCGCCCGGCGATGGCGCGACAAATTCCACTTCGTCTTCGTGGATGAATACCAGGACATCAACGCCGCCCAGGACCGCATCCTCACGGCCCTGAGTCGCGACGGTGCGGAGGCCAACCGGTTTCTCGTCGGCGATGTGAAGCAGAGCATCTATCGCTTCCGGCTCGCTGACCCGGGAATCTTCCGCCGCTACGCCAAGGACTGGCAGCGGGAGGCCGGACAAACCATTTCGCTGGCCGAGAATTTTCGCAGTCGCGCAACCATTCTCGAGTTCGTCAACGCGGTCTTCACCCCGCTCATGCACGCGGACATTGGTGGAGTTGATTATGACGAGGCGGCCCGTTTGATCCCGGGCGGAGGCCGGACGACGACGCCATCCCCTGACACCGTCGAGATTCTGGTCCGGCTCACGGAGAGATCGCCGGAGCCGGAAAGCGGCGCGAATGCGTTGGATGACTTGCAATCCGCCGAGAAGGAAGCGCGCCACGTGGCGCTGCATTTGCGGGCTTTGGTGGCCGGCGGGTTTCAAATCACCGACCGCGAAACCCGCCAACCACGTGCCGTCGAGTGGCGGGACATGGCCGTGTTGCTGCGCGCGCCGTCCACCAAGGCGGAGCTTTACGCGAAACAATTCGAACGCCTCGGCGTACCGCTGGAGCTGGTCCGCGGAGGTTTCTTCGAATCGCTTGAGGTCACCGACCTGTTGAACTTGCTGCGGCTTCTGGATAATCCGCTGCAGGATGTGCCGCTCTTGGCCGTGCTC
>CAYWCK010000610.1:0-2707 GCA_964456685.1 uncultured Bifidobacteriaceae bacterium
CATGCGTGGGTGGAGGTTTTCATTCCGGGAGTTGGCTGGCGGCCGTTGGATCCGACGCACAATTGTGGGCCGGACGAGAGTTACATCAAGATCGCGGTGGGCCGCGATTACGCGGATGTGCCGCCGCTGACGGGGAATTACAAGGGCACCACCGATCGCAAGATGAAGGTGGAAGTGGCGATCAAACCGTGGTCGTAAACTTGTGACCAGACAACCGTGAGCTAAACTTGCACGAACCATTATGGCGGACAAAACCAGCATTCCCAACGCGCCGGCCGCGCAGTTGATTTCGTTCATCAACGTCAAACTCGCCTTGCTCGGCTGCCAGCCGGTGGCCGTAGCCGGCGCCGATTCGAGTGACATCGTGGCGGCTTTTGCGGCGCAGTATCAGGAGAAGGAACGGTTGCTCGGCCAGTATCTGTGTCCCGCAGATCAGCGCATCCAGACGTTTCTTTACGATTACTTGCAGGATGTGCCCGTGCCGCGGCTGCCGTTGCGAACGTTCACACTGGATCGGCTGGGGCTGGCGCGCGTGTTGTCGCTGCCCGTGGATCGGGATGATTTCGCATCCGACATCATCAACTCGTACCGCGTCAAGCAGGGCGTGCTGCACAATCCGAAGAGCGACCGGCGCACGACGGCGGGGATTTTCCACGTGACAGAAGGCGGCTTGCCGATTCCGGATGATAAACTGGGCGTGCCGAAGATTACGTTCGCGAAGATGCTCGCGCTGGCGCTGAATCCGCCGCGCGAACTGATGCGGCTGCCGTTCACAGCGACGCAACCGCAACCGGCGGAATGTTTCGTTTCCCTCCTGCTGCGGCCGATTGTTTGCCCGGAAGTGCCCGGCTTTATTTCCGAGAAGACAATGGAAGTCCGCTTCTTCGCGCCGGGCAATCTCGTGTGCAATCTCGATTTCGTGGAGAGCATTTTCGGGAACGCGGGCGATCCGTTGCTGCCGGAGAACGATTCCGGATTGGATGTCGAGCATTGGACCGGCCACACGGGCTGCGTGATCCTCGCGCCGCACCTGGTGAAGGCGACCAAGAAATCAGTCGGTCTGCCGCATTGGGATCAGGCAACCGAGCGGCAGCGCCGCGATGGGATGTGTTGGCGGGAGGAGGGTGAACTCTACAACAACGGCGGGGCATTCAAGCTCACGTGCCGCGATGAATCGGGCGTTATCGTGACCTTGATTGCGGACAACTATTTTGGCTACTGCAAGAAGGAGGTCAAAACGCAGATCAGCTACGCGGCGAATCTCTACGGTCTGTGCGAAGAAGAGCACGCGGGCGGCGCGCTCGTCTTTGCGGCGTTCGATCTGGGCGAAGAGTTTGCCGGTGATATGCACGTGAAGCAGCGCGGGCACACGTTTGCGGAGGTGGCGGCGGTTTACGGTGATTTGATTGACGTGAAGCCCGAGGGTTATGCGGTGGACAAGAAGTTCGCCGACATCATCTATGTGCCGGAGAATTCGCGGTTTGATTTGCACGAACAAAAAATTTTCTGGAGCAACGCGACCGGCGATCATGCCATCAAGCTGCTCCCGACGCAGACCTACGTGCGGCCGTCCGGCTACAAGGTGCGGATGGAAAAACCGCCCGGCTTCAATCGCGCCTGGCGGCTGGTCGGCACGGTCTGCGAGCCGGTGCTCTGCCACAAACCCTGCACCGTCTCGGGCGGTGGCAAATCGGAAATCTCCAAACCGATCAGCGACGCGATCTTGATCGGGCCGGTGTTCGTGGCGGACTTGAAGGCGGACTTCGAGAAGGTTGCCGCGTTGATTGATCGCGATTACTCCGACCGGTTTCAGGACAAGTCGCGCATCGACAAGCGCGCCGTGCTTTCCTCCGAGCGTTCGCTGGGTTCGGTAATCAAGCTGTTGACGACCGACGAACACGATTTCACGCCGCAATACAACGCCTGGCTGGAAAGCGTGCCGCAATACATCAAGGAACTCGTCTTCGTCGTGAAGCGCTATTACAAGCCGGAGTGGGACGGCCATTGGCGCGATCATTTCAGCGTGGACATCATCAATGGCGTGCCCGGCAACGAACTCAAGTGCGACAACCGCACGCTCGTCACGACGCGGCTGCGCGTGGGCTACGATGCCGACGGCGCGTGGCGGACCTTCGGGTTGCGAAAGGATTTTCATCCGGCGGTAAAAATTCAGATGGAGGACGACATCACGGCCTCGGTGGTGGTGCCAGCGGAGCGGTTGCAGTTGCTGCCCGAGGCGGCCCGGGGGCCTTCCCTCAAGTTTGTCCAGAACTGCGAACAAAGGTTGTTTCAACGGCCCGACGACGCCATCCATCGGGGTTACGACAAACAGACGGAAAGCGATTTCGCGCGTTTGGATAATTTCTTTTCGAACTACGAACCGCTTCGGGCGGCGGATGCGCGTGAGTTGATCGAGGAAGCCATCGGTTTCAATCAATATACCGAGCCGATGCAGCGCACGATTCGCGAGGTGGCGGAGAATGGTGCGGCGAGCTATTTCGTTTCCACGGCGCATCCGCGTATCGTGGATGGCAAGCCCAGCAAGAACCCGCGCTACCTGCAAATCCGGCCCGACCTCTTGCAGCCGCGCGACCGGCACCTCGCCGACATGGCGGTGCGCTTGCGCCGGCACGCGCCGCCGGAAGCGCCAATTTACAATCCGGTCATCGCCGTGCTGCCGGGCCGTCGCAACAACCCGCCCGAGCCC
>CAYWCK010000611.1:0-2701 GCA_964456685.1 uncultured Bifidobacteriaceae bacterium
GTCGAGGAGATGCGCAACTGGGTGGAGTATTGCAACGCGAAGGAGGGACGCTATGCCCAACTTCGCAAGGTCAGCGGTTACGCCCGCCCTCGCAACGTCCCGCTCTGGAGCATCGGCAACGAGAATTGGGGCGGACACGAGATCGGCAACAAATCAATCAAGGAATGGGCGCCGCTCGTGGCCGAGGCCGCGCGCGCGATGAAAGCCGTTGATCCGAGCATCCACCTCAGCGCCGCCGCATCGCCGACGCGCGAATGGACGCTCCCCTTGCTTCAGCAGGCCGGCGCGTATCTCGATTACATTTCCATCCACAAATACTGGCTGCCGCTCTGGGGCAAGAACGACATGCCGGACTACACGACTTGCATCGTGAAATCGGAAGGGCCGGAGCAGATGATCGCCGATTACATCGCGGTGCTCGCAGAGGCCGGCTACCGCGGACGCATCAAGATCGCGTTCGACGAATGGAATTTGCGCGGCTGGCATCACGAGGGTTTCCCGCGCAAGACGGTGCAGAATTACACCGACCCGGAAGTCCAGCGGCTCGTGGCGGCGCGGGAGAAAAATCACATCGCTTCGCAATACAGCATGGCTGACGCGCTGTTCGCCGCTTCGTTTCTGAACGCCTGCCTGCGCCACGCGGAAGACGTTGGCATGGCGAACATCGCGCCGCTCGTGAACACGCGCGGCCCGCTCTTCGTGCATCCCAAGGGCATTGTGAAGCGCACGCATTTCCACACGCTCGCGATGTATGCCAACGAGTTGCAAAGCCGCGTGGCGAAACTTTCGCTGAATTCCGACCCGCTGATTCACACTGGAAAATCCGTGGCGGCCGTGGACGTGATCGCCACGGTGAATGATTCGGGTAAACGCTGGGCAATTGCCTTGATCAATCGCGACCCGCAGAACGAAATCGCATGCACTGTGAAGCTTGACGAGCATCCGCTCAACGGCCGCTATCGCGCCACGCAACTCAGCGGCGATTCGCCGGATGCCTTCAATGACATCGAGCATCCAAACCGCGTGACGCCGCAATCAATCAAGTTGAACTTCACTGATGGCGTCACGAAATTGCCGCCACACTCGCTAACGATTTTGAAACTGTCCCGTTAGACCAAGCTATCGCTCATCATGAAGAGACTGCTCCTGTTCCTGGGAATCGCGCTTGCGAGCCTTGCTCTTCCTGGTGTCGGCTTGGGCGAAAACTCTGCCATCATTCCGGTCGCGCGAACGAACGCTAGCTGGATTCAAAGGCATGAGGCGATGAATCGACGCGCGAAGCAGGGGAATGTGGATCTGATCTACGTCGGCGATTCCATCGTTCAACATTTCGACAATCAGGGCCAAGCGACTTGGGATCGCTATTACGCTCCGCGCAACGCGCTTAATCTCGGTATCAGCGGCGATCGCACGGAACATGTTCTCTGGCGGCTGGACCATGGAAACATTGACGGCATTTCGCCCAAGCTGGCGATTGTAATGATTGGCCAGAACAATGGTGGGATTAACAGCGCCGAGGAAATTGCCGGAGGCGTCGTCGCCATTGTTCAGAAGATCCGCGCGAAACTTCCGAACACAAAGATTCTCTTGTTGGCAATTTTTCAACGACGCGAGCATCCGACGCCGGAACGCGCCGTTCTTGCCAAGGCCAGCGAGATCACGTCAAAGCTCGCCGATGGCAAAATGATTTTCTACCTGGACATCAACGATTTTTACGTGAAGCCGGACGGTTCGATTTCGCGCGATTTGATGTATGACTTTGAGCATCCCACGCCGTTGGGCCATCGCGTTTGGGCCGAAACCATCGAAGGGAAGGTTGCCGAATTGATGGGTGACCAACCGATTGCGCCCGTCGTCTCAACGGCAAAGCCGATTCACGTTCTGATGTGGGACGAGGAGCAGCCGGAACAGAAGCAGGCATATGGCTCGATCTTTCTCGGCGAAACGATCGCCCGCCAACTCGCGGCCAAGTCGGGCATTTCCGTGAAGACCGCCAACCTTGGCGCGCTGGAGCAGGGGCTCGACGAAGCTACGCTGGACGCGATGGATGTGGTCGTGTGGTGGGGACACGTTCGGAACAATGTGGTGAGTGACACCTTTGCCGAGCGCGTCGTAGCGCGGGTGAAGGAAGGTCGATTGAACCTGATCGCGTTGCACTCCGCGCATTGGTCCAAGCCGTTCGTGCGCCTGATGCAGGAACGGGCAAAGTCGGATGCGCTGGCGCAAGTGCCCGCCGCCGAGCGGGCGCAGGCGAAATGGGAGTTTTCAAACGATGTGACGACCTACAAAGCACCTCAATACGGCGATCCACTGACGCCATCGTTGTCGCACGACGGCAACGTATGGAAACTCGCGCTGCCCATCTGCGTTTTTCCGACGTATCGCCCGGACGGCGCGCCATCGCATGTGACGACCCTGCTGCCGCAACATCCCATCGCTGCCGGACTGCCCGCGACGTGGGACGTGGCGCAGACGGAAATGTATGACGAGCCTTTCCATGTTCCGCCGCCGGACGCAGTCGTATTTGAGGAGCGCTGGGACAAGGGCGAACGCTTTCGGAGCGGCTGCATCTGGCAGGTCGGCAAAGGGCGGGTGTTTTATTTTCGCCCCGGCCACGAGATTTTTCCGGTTTACAAACAGACCGAGCCAATGCGCGTAATTGAAAACGCCGTGCGCTGGCTGGGAACGCGGGAGCCGTGAC
>CAYWCK010000612.1:0-2696 GCA_964456685.1 uncultured Bifidobacteriaceae bacterium
CGTCGTGGTGCGCGGGGTGACGACCGTCTGGCCGCGGCTCAACGGATTCGGTTGCGAGACATCGAGCGAGGAGGCGACGTTGATGGTGATATTCCCATGCGAGACGGCGCAACTGGAAATCTGGATGCGCGAGGTGGCGACTATTGTGCCGGTGCGTTCGTTGATAATGATCCGCGCTGGCGCATCAGGCATGACCTCCAGGCTCTCCAGCTGAGCCACGAAATCCACGGAGTTCGTCCGCCCGGCGGGCAGTTGCACGCGCACGGAAGTGGAATCCAACGCGCGGGCGCTGTTCGTAAAGACGGCGTTGATGGCATTGGCCAGCCGGGAAGCGGAAGTGAAACTGGCCTCGCGCAGCAGCAACTCGATGCTGCCCTCGTTAACAATGCTGGTGGGGATTTCGCGTTCGACGAGCGCGCCATTGACGATCTGGCCCACGGTGGGGTGATTCTTCGTGACGGTCGCACCGCCGCCACCGCCTTGACCAGCGGTGAAGCCGCCCACAGAAACCGGGCCTTGCGCGAACGCATAAAGCTTTTCATCCACGCCCAGCAAGGGTGTTTGCAACAAGACTCCGCCTTGGAGGGATTTGGCGTCACCCATCGAAGCCACGTGAACGTCGAGACGCGTCCCGGGCTTCACGAATGGCGGGATGTCCGCGGTCACCATGACCACGGCGACGTTTTTCGACGAGAGCGCGTCCGGAGGAATCTTCACCCCGAAACGTTGCAGCATGTTGGCGACAGTTTGTTTCGTGTAGATGGGATCTTTGTCGCCGTCACCGGCCAGGCCAACAACGAGGCCATAACCGACGAGCTGGTTGTCGCGTGCGCCCGAGATCATCACCAAGTCACGCACCCGCACACCGGCGGCCGGCGCTGAGACGAGCGCCACCAACAACCCGAGCATCGCCAGACAGAACTTTGATGGAGACAACAAGCGCGTCATGATCAGAAGGGGCTGATTTTGTCCCAGATGCGGTTGAACCAACCCTTTTTCTGGGAGTCGGTGATCGTGCCTTTGGAGACAATCTGGATGCTCGCGTCCGCGAGGTTGTAGCTGTAAACGGTGTTGTTCGCCGAAACGTCTTCCGAACGAACCACGCCGCGCAGAATGACGGTCTGGCTTTCACCGCTGAAGGATTTCTCCCGGCGACCTTCGATCACGAGGTTCTTGTTCGGGAGCACATCCAACACCTTGACCGCGACCCGAGCGAGGATGCTCTCCGAGTTGTTGATCGAGCCGCCACCGTTGTAATCGTTCTTCGAGTCGAACTTTAACGCGGGCAGCTTGCCGTTTTTGGTGAGGAAGGAACTCGCGCTTGGGCTGTACAGAAACGAGGACAGGCTGGCGTCCACGGCCGATTGTTTACTGGTCGCGGTTTTGTTGTCCTTCGTGGTGGTGGTGCTTTCCTGCACGATGATCGTGATGATGTCGCCCACGGCGGTGGCCCGTTTGTCGGTGAACATGGGTTTCGTGGTCGCGTCCGGTTTCCACAAGGATTGCGCCGGCAGCAGGCACGGGAGTGTCAGCAATCCGATTACCACCAACCGGGCTGCGAGCGCTTGAAAAGTCGGCCAACGCGGCGGGGTCGCTTGGCGTGCCGAGAATTTCCACGCTTCGCTGTTGGCCGCAGGACCCGGCAGCAATGTCGGCAGGGCGGGCAATCCAGTGCGTGTGCCCGCGGGCCGCAATGAAGGCGTGGCGGTTTGGCTGGCGCGGGTTGAGAAAGCAAAGCGGGTATTCATATCAAAGGGTGAGGCGGATGGTTTGGTCGGTCAGGACTTGGCCGCGCAGGTCGCGCCGGGTTTGTGGGTTGCGGGTGCGGATCACCTGGCCGGGCGCGCCGTCTTCCAGTGCTTCCACTTTCAGGCTCACCCGCAGGGCGCCGTCTTCCAAATACGCATCTGCCAGTTGGCCGCGGCGGATCACGGGTTTCAGCCGCACGCTCCGCGCCAGCACCGGCGCGCCGTTGCCCAACGGTTCGGCCAGTTCCAGGCTCGCTTCGCCCGCACTAAATTCCGCCACCGCTTCCCGCAGGTGGATGATGTCCCGGCGTTCCCGCCCCAGGTCCGCGCTGGCTACCAGGTCGCCGCGTTTGAGTTGTGTGCGCGCCACCCAGATTTCCCGCCAGATCCGCGCCTGCACCACGGCTTGCCATTCGCCAAGTTTTTTGGTGGGGGTAGGGTGTAGGGCGTGGGGTGTAGTGGCACGATTGGCTACTTCACTGCTCGCTACGCGCTGCTCTTCGGCCCAGAGTTCAAAGCGGATGATGCTGCTGGCGCTGAGGCCGGTGGCGGGGAGTTCGGTGATTTTGAGGGTGAGCGGCGCGGCGGGCACGGGCAGGCGGGGCCACGGGCGGGTGAGGCGCAGTTCGAGGTCGCCTTTGGTTTTGACGATTTCTTGTTGCAGCGTGGCGGTGAGGAGGGTGGTGAGTTCGTCGGCGTCGAGGGTGCGGGTGGCGGGGGGGGAAGAGGGAGTAGGGAGTAGGGAGTTGGGAGTTGGGGCGCTATTCGTTATGGCGCTGCTCGCTTCATCACTACTCACTACCGCACTACTCGCGGCGGGCGGCGCGGGTGGGAGGCTCGCGGGGACGCTCGCCCCACCGTTGGTGGCGGCGGGTGGGGGAAAGGTTGAGGGTTCGCTCGCAGAAAGGCGGGCGGTGGCGAACCCTCCGCCCAGGCAGGCGAAGAGGA
>CAYWCK010000613.1:0-2441 GCA_964456685.1 uncultured Bifidobacteriaceae bacterium
AAAAATGTCCGCGGCCAGCAGGTTGGTGGTGGCGCGGATGCGCGCCTGCTCCGTCAGGCCCGCCTCGAAATAACAATTCTCGCGCAGCAGACTCGCGGCGAATTTCCCGATTGGTTTCTCGTCCGCCCAGAACTGGCCGGTGAGTTCGGTGCGCGCCTTGGCGAGGGCCACGAGGTTGCTGCGGGCGAGATTGCGACCGCGTTTCAACACCGCTTCGAGCGGCAACGATTCGCTGACGTTGCTCACGCTCACCAGCGTTGCGCGCGTGCCGGGCTGCGCGCCCGGCGGCAGGCCGCCCAGCCGCAACGGTCGTTCCTGTTGGGCGCGCAATTTTGCCAGCGCCGAGTTCTGCACCGCGCGGCCCGTGTCCCCGGTCGCCCACAATTCGGCCAGGTTGGTCGTCAGCGGAAAACCCTTGTTCGTTTTGGCGAAGCCCGCGATCAGCTGCTTGAAGCGCGGGAGGCTCAGGTTGGTTTCGGCCAGCGTGCGCCGCTGATAAACCTCCTGCACCCGGTGCTGAAAATTGCTGCGCGTCAGGGCGAAACTTTCCCGCAACTCCCGCTCCGCGGCTTCCGGGGTGCCGGCAACAAACCGGAAGATGCCCGGCACGCCGGCGTACGCCTTGGCCCGCAAGGCCTCCGTGGCGGCGGCATCCACCACGCGCAACGCCACCGGGGTGCTGATGTCCTCCTCCAGCGCCTCGCCCACCTGATAATCACCCGGCAACTTGGCCTGCGCGCAGGCGCCCAGCAGCAGGGCGGCGGCGAGAACGAGGCAGGCGCGTCTTACCATAAAAAGGACTTCTGTTCGCCCACCAGTTGTTCGCCATCCCACAACGTCACGCGCCACGCGGTGACTTCGCCGAACTCCTTGTAGGCCGGACCGGCGAGCGTGACGGCGGACCACCGGCTGCGCCCGGCGAGCTTGCCCGCAAGCTCCGTTTCAATCGTGGTCTGGCGCGGGAGATTGCCATGCGCCGTGCCGCGCAACTCGGCCCGCAGCTTGAGCCCGGTCTTCACGTCCTGCGCGCGCCAGAGCACGTCAAAGCGCAGGGCGGAACGTTGCTCGGGATTCCGGCGCAACTGGGCCTGATAGGCGTCCCGATCGTAGAGGCTGGGGGATAGCGCATGGCGGCCTTTGTGATCGAGGAAATGGGGGAGCACCTTGGTGACGCGGCCCGTGGCGGCGACGCTGGAAAACGTCGCGGCGAGCAGAAGAACCAAAATGAAACCGCTGGGCAGCCGGCGCATGAGGCGACGATAACCGCAACCGCGCGGAACTCAATCAGGATTTCGGAACCGGGAAAAATATCGCGCGAACGGGATCAGGATTTGCAGCCTATCCTGATGTTAGGCCACGGGTGACTCATCTGCTGAAAACAATACCTAAGACAGTGCCAAGAACCAAGAGCACGACCAAATACCAACGCGAAATCTTGCTGGTAAGATACCGACTCCAAGGCCAAAACGGCGGCAACCAGCGCCAAAGAACAGAGTGCGCGCCGTCCGCGAACGACATCCAACTCAGCAAGAGAACGCAACCGAGTGCGGCAACCACAGTCGCCGCACGATCTATGGAGTGGCGATGGTCAGCATCCGCAGAGGCAAATAAGAACGGGAGAATGAGCGCACCGGCGACAAGTGCGAAGACAAACCAATCCAGGATCTGCATTGGTCTCGGCTGTTGTGTGGACTCGTGCATGACGTGCGAAGTGGCCTAACGAAAAAAGCTCAGCCACGCCGAGCCAATGAACGTGGACCGCGAAGCGGAACTGCCAGCGCCACCCGGCGTTAGATACAGCGCATCGTTAGGTGACGGTCTTTTGCTACTACTCAAATATCTCCGAGTCAAAAGCGTCGTGCCCGCAAGCCAGCCCAGAAACACCACAGCGAGGCGAGCCAAAGTCTCTGCCTGCGACCAGCGCATGTAATCGGGAGGTGAGCTGATCCACTCCGGCTGCACCAGCCGGAAATGCCAGATGTGCCGGACAACATCTGCGTCTGTCCAGTCCGTCGGGTGAAGATAAAATAGAGGCGTGAGCAACGGAGGCAACGCCCAGAACCATGCGAGCGCAAACGCAAGGAGCGTGATGAGCACGAACCACCAGATGAACGCTGACCTTTTCATAAACGTGCGAAGTCACCTAACATCTAAGTAGGCCTACAGTTTTGCAGCCTATCATGTTCATGGTTTGAACGCTGCGCCTGCGGGAAGTGATTGTCGAGTCCGTTTTTGCGCTGCCAATGCCCGCTATTTTCCCGCCAACAAAGGCTGCAAGAAAGGCTGCAATTCGGCCGTGGTGGTAGGGCGCGCACTCCGTGCGCGCCGCCCGCGGGCCCAGACCCGCCCCTTCGTCACCCCCCGCGCGGGCCTCGCCGCGGCCCTTCCCCCCGATCGGCGCGCCGGGACTGCGCGCGGTGTACTTCGCGGGCGAGGTGTTC
>CAYWCK010000613.1:2451-2683 GCA_964456685.1 uncultured Bifidobacteriaceae bacterium
CGGGGGCCCAGACCCGCCCTTTCGTCTCCGCCATCGCGTGCCTCGCATGGGCCCTTCGCCCCGTTCGGCGCGCAGGGACTGCGCGCCCTACCAAGATGAACCCCCGCCCCCTAACCGGGAGCGCCGGCGTCCCGCCGGCGCTCCGTTCCGGTTCAGGGGCACGAATCGCAAGCCGCGTCGGCTCGTGGAATCTCTCCCCACTTCGTGGGGCGAGGGGATGATACTGCGCGCC
>CAYWCK010000614.1:0-2672 GCA_964456685.1 uncultured Bifidobacteriaceae bacterium
GGTATGCCGGCAGCGACCTCCCGGCGGTCTCGGCGGACATTGGCATGGTGGAACAGGTGCTGATGAATCTGGTTGTCAATGCGCGGGATGCCATGCCCAACGGTGGCAGCCTGGTGCTGCGGACGCAAACGGTCCGACTTGATGAAACTGACGTCCGCGGCAACCCCGATGCCCGTACCGGGGAATTTGTGCAGTTGAGTGTGGCCGATTCTGGCTGCGGCATGTCGGAAGCAATTCAGAAGCGCATCTTCGAACCGTTTTTCACAACGAAAGAAACGGGCAAAGGCACGGGCCTGGGGCTGGCCACCGTTTATGGCATCGTGCGGCAGCATCAGGGGTGGGTGTCAGTGGAAAGTGTCGAGGGCCAGGGCAGCACGTTCCATGTGTACTTTCCACCGGTGCCAAAAGTCCGTGGAGAAACCATTGCCCCGGTCGCAGCACCGATTCCGCGCGGGAGCGAACTGATTCTTTTGCTGGAGGATGAGCACACCCTGCGCGTTACAGCCGCCCGATTCCTACGCGGCTGTGGCTACCGGGTCCTGGAGGCGGCAGATTGCCTGGAGGCGCTCCGTTTGTGGGAGGATCACGCCGGGGAGGTGGCACTGCTGCTCACGGACATGGTGGTGCCGGGTGAACAGAATGGTTTGCAGCTTGCCCAAGAACTGCGTGGTCGCAAACCTGGCTTGAAGGTTCTCCTCACCAGCGGCTACAGCGCCGAACTGGTCGGGCAGAATGATCTGGCCGGGATCGGCATCTCGTTCCTCCCGAAGCCCAGTGCGCCGGACGCTCTCGCCCGAGCGGTGCGCAACACCTTGGACGGCGGATTGACGCTTGCCGGAACGGCGGAAACTCGGATGGTGTGATCTCATGCAGGGGAAGCGACGGCGGCCCGTGCCTGGCGGTAGCCGGCAGCTTCGTGTTGGTGGCCGCAAATGGACTATTGGCGCGCAGCCACCATCTTGGTAGATTCCCTTGCGGATGCAGGTGCTGAATCAGCGGGGAATGCCAGTTGTAACCTTCGTCCTTCTTTTCATTTTCCACTTATGACTCTCCCAAACCACGCATTGGCCGGGCAGGCCAAGGCGGAGCAACAAGCGTTGGACGTGCTTTATCGCCGGTACCGACTCTTCCTGCAGACAGCGCGCGACGCCATCCACGTGCTGGATGAGGAAGGAAACTTGCGCGAGTGGAATGATGCGTTTCTGACCCACTTGGGTTACACCGCGGAGGAAGCGGCCCGCTTGAACGTGGCGGATTGGGATGCGCATTTCGATCCGGTCGAATTAAAAGTGCGGCTGAAATCTTTGCTGCAGGAAGGAAGCACCTTTGAAACGGTGCATCGCCGCAAGGACGGGCTGCTGCGCGTGGTGGAAGTGAGCGCCAGCGGAATGGTCCTGGACGAGAAACCCTGGGTGGTGGCTGCGGCGCGGGACATCACCGAGCGCAAGCAGGCCGAGCAGCAACTGCACGACAGCGAAGCCAAGTGGCGCAGCTACATGGCCAGCGCGCCGGTGGGAATCCTGGTGGCTGATCGCAACGGGCTGCATGTGGAAGCCAATCCGGCAATCGAGGAAATGTTGGGCTATGCCCCGGGCGAGTTGAAGGGGACTTCGGTGCGCGAAATTCCGGCGCCGGAATCACGGCCGCTTGCCGAGGCGCATTTTGCCAAAGTGCAATCGATCGGGGCGGCGGAAGCTGAGTTTGCCCTGCGCCGCAAGAACGATGAACGTGTGTGGGCTTCGATTCGGGGAACGCGCATCAACGACGACCTGTTCCTGGCGGTGGTTCAAGATTTGACCCGGCAACAGTTGGCCAAGCAAACGCTGGAAGAAGCAAATTCCCGGCAACGGGCCACCTTGGAATCCACTGCGGACGGAATTCTGGTGGTGGATTGCGAGGGTCGCTTCACGGATTTTAACGAAAAATTTTTGGAGTTGTGGCGCTTTCCCATGGACCTCGTGCCGCTGGGGCGGCAGCAGGACCTGGTGGCAGCGTTGAATTCCGAAACTTCGTTGCACCACCTCTTCAGCCAGTTGAAGGACCCGAAGGAATTTGGCCGGCGGGTGCAGGAGTTGTACGCCGCGCCGGAGATGACCGGTTTTGACATCATCGAATTCCGCGATGGCCGCGTATTGGAGCGCTTCTCGGTGCCCCAACGGCTGGCCGGCAAGGTGGTGGGGCGCGTCTGGAGTTTTAGGGATGCAACCGAGCGGCGGCGAGCCCAGGTGGCGCTCGAGCAGAGTGCGCAAAGTTACAAGGGACTGTTCAATGCCATCACCGACGCGATCTACATTCAGGACGAGCAAGGCTGTTTCCTGGATGTGAACGACGGCACCGTGGCCATGTACGGCTATGCGCGTGAGGAATTCGTTGGGCGCACGCCGGAGTTTCTCTCCGCGCCGGGCCGCAATGATCTGGCGCAGGTAATCAGCCTGATCCAACAAGCCTTCGCGGGGAAACCGCAGCAGTTTGAGTTTTGGGGCTTGCGCAAAAACGGCGAAGTCTTTCCCAAGGATGTCCGGCTGCAAGTGGGCAGCTATTTCGGCCAGCGCGTCCTGATTGCCGTTGCGCGCGAAATCGCCACCCGCAAGCAGGCCGAGTCCGCCTTGCGCCGGTTCGAGCGCATCACCAATACCAGCACTGATCTGGTCGCGCTGATCGGCGCGGATTTC
>CAYWCK010000615.1:0-2658 GCA_964456685.1 uncultured Bifidobacteriaceae bacterium
GCATCGGGCCAAAAACCGCCAAGGCGCTCGAACCGTACCGCTTTCTCAAGCCGCCGACCGTCAGTGTGAACGGGTTCGCGCCGCTCAAGGGCAACGACGCCGACCTGCGCTTCGAAGTCGATGGCGGGCCGTTTGAATGGTGGAAATTCAACCTCGCGCACATCGCCGGGTTGGTGCACTGGCAGGGCGACCAGCTGACGCTGACCAACGTCTCTTTCCAGGGCTACGACGGCGCCGCCGCGGGCTTTGCGCGCTTCGATTTTCGCACCGATCCCGGCACGGATTTTCAATTCGTGCTGGGCGTGAAGGATGCCGATCTGCGCCCGCTGATGCTCGACATGATCGGGCGCACGAATCATCTCGAAGGCCGCGTCAGCGGCGAACTGATTGTCACCAACGCCAACACGGAAAATAAATTCAGCTGGAACGGCGACGGCCGGGTGGAGTTGCGCGATGGCCTCATCTGGGCCGTGCCGATCTTCGGGGCCTTGTCCAAGCCGCTCGACAGCGTGTTTCCCGGCCTGGGCAACGCGCGCATCACGGAAGGCATCGGGCAGTTCGTCATCACGAATGGCGTGATGCACACGGATACGCTCGAAATGCGCACGCAAATCGCCCGCCTCGTTTGCAACGGCATGGTGGACTTTGATGCCCGCGTCAACCTGACCGTCACCGCCGCGCCGCGCCGCAGTGCCTTGGGCGATATTCTGAACATTCCGCTCTGGCCGCTGCGTGAGTTGCTGAAGTATCAAGTCGGCGGGACGCTCAACGAACCGAAAATCTCGCCGGTGTATATCCCCAAATTATTGCTGCACCCGTTCCAGACGTTTGAAGGCATCTTCGGCAACGAAGCCGGCAAGACCAACCCGCCGCCCGTTTACAAGGAGCCGCCGGCCAATCCTTGAAGGCAATCACGGAAGAAACCTGTGCAAAAAGTGCCGCAGCAGTCGGACAGGCGTCTCGCCTGTCCAGTAAGTCGCACTTTTTTCATGCGCTTCCGCAGTTTGTGAGCCCCACTGGACAGGCGAGACGCCTGTCCCACTACTTGATGCAGAAATTTCTCGAACAGCTCAGCAAGCAACGTGCTGGCTTAAGGTAGGACGGGCACTCCGCTGCCCGCCGCGGCGCGTTCGGAGTGCGCGCCCCGCATTCACCGCACGTAAATCGGATTCGCAAAAATCCACGGGCGCGCCTCGCCATCCACCGTGAGCCACGCTTCGAGGCGATAAACGCCGGGCTCTTTCACCGCGAATTCCACCCGCGCCTCGCCGCTGGTTTCCGCCCGCAACTCGCCATTGCGCAACAGCCGCGTCTGGCACGCGATGGGGAATTGCGCGCGCAGCTTCATACCGTCGGCCAGCT
Source organism: uncultured Bifidobacteriaceae bacterium (assembly GCA_964456685.1). Taxonomy (GTDB): domain Bacteria; phylum Verrucomicrobiota; class Verrucomicrobiia; order Limisphaerales; family JADLHS01; genus CAYWCK01. Next base: position 1,363 of record CAYWCK010000615.1, read on the forward strand.
TGACCTCGTCCCCCATGATGCCGAGTGATTTGCCATTCGCCTCCACGGCTTCCACGCGAAAGCCCGTGGCTTCGCACATCCAATCGTGCGCCACGAAAGCATGCCCCGCCTTCAACGCACGCCGGATTGTCGGCTCATCGAGCTTTGCCGCCAGCACATGCGTGCTGCTGTTCCAAAACGACCGGTAATACGGATCCGTATCCACCCGCGCCACCACATCCCCCGGCTTGTGCCCTTTCGTCAGTTCCCGGATGCCCGGCCGCGACGCCGCCTTCACCTTCTGCATCCCGTCGTCCTTGTCCACAATCGCGCCCAGCAACACCGTCTCCTCGTCCACCATCTTCAGGATCAACACCTGGTTGTGATGACAATCATTCGCCGCCACGCCGGTCAGCCGCATCGTCTTCGTCCCGGCGTCCCACTTGTCCACGTATACCTGCGGGTAATCGCACTGGAACGCCAGCAGTTCATCCGGATACAGCCGCACCGCTTCCTGCAATTCCGCATACTGCTTCGGATCCGTCAGCTTCAAGGCCGCCGTTATCAGCGACGCCATGTCCTTCTTCGCGTCCCAATGCCGGTTGTAAATCTCCAGCCCGGTCAGGCCCTCCATCGGGTGATCCGGCCGCTCCTCGATGTGCGAAAGAAACATCATCCCCTCCCCCGCCGTCACCGCCTTCAGCAAATCCGGGAACGGCTCCTTCATGCGCTCAAAGACCGATTTCTCCGGATACAACAGGCAACCGCGAATCTCCGAACCGGGAATGAACAACACGCCGTCCTTCAACCCGCGCCAGCGACCATCAATGAAATCCCGCGGCGGGCGGAAATGATCCGTGAGCAGGATAGCGCTGATGCCGGCCTTCTTCGCGTCTGCCAGCATCTCCGGCAACGTGCCGCCGGTGTGATCCGAGTCCTCCGCATGCGCGTGCAGGATGCAGCGGTAATCATTCAGGCCCGGCAACGGCGCGAGCGCAACCCGCTGCGCGCGCAGCTTGAGCACATCCTCGTGCGCTGCCTTGAGCCGTGCGAGGTCCAGCCGCTGGACGTTTGTGTATTTGCGCGCCGGCGGCTGATTCCCCTCGGCCGCGATGCCGGGGTGAAACCAGGCGAGGCAACTCACCAAGAACATGGCCATACCAAAGCCTCGGTGAAATGACCGGAACCCGCAGAGGAAAGAAGGTCTGTGCATACCGCGCGGAACTCTGAGCAACACAGGCAGTGAAGTCAACCGCCGGCCAATACCACGCTCCGCCGGCATCCCCTCGCCCCACGAAGTGGGGAGAGGGAAAGGGT
>CAYWCK010000616.1:0-2652 GCA_964456685.1 uncultured Bifidobacteriaceae bacterium
CGCTCGGCGAAATCGTCACGCTGCCCGAAGGCGAAGAAAAAGCCAGTCTGCCCGTGAACTGGGCGATGGCGATCCTCACCGGCTGCCTGTGGTACGGGCAGTTCTTCTTCTACGGCTTCGGCCACTTTTACATCATGAAGGTCGCGGGCTTCGAGCAGACGTGCTGGGCGGTGCACATGATTCTGCTGATTCTGCTCGGCACGCTCATCGGCCTGGTCTTCAAGGAATGGAAGAACTGCCGGGGCCGCACGTACGCGGCGCTGGCGCTGGCGCTCGGCTTCTTGATATGCGGAAAGCTGCTGCTCGATTACGGCAACTACCTCGGAACGCAAACCCATCATTGATCCATGAAACGTTACGGCTCTGTCATCGGCCTCCGCACCGAAAAGCTGGAAGAGTACAAGCAGCTCCATGCCGCGGTGTGGCCCGACGTGCTGGAGATGATCAAGCAGTGCCACATCCAAAACTATTCGATCTATCTCCGGCGACTCGACGACGGCCAGCACTACTTGTTCAGCTACTTCGAATACACGGGCAAGGATTTTGCCGCTGACATGGCGAGGATGGCCGCCGACCCAACCACGCAAAAGTGGTGGAGCGTTTGCAAACCTTGCCAAATGCCACTGGACAACCGCGCGCCTGACGAATGGTGGGCAAACATGGAAGAGGTTTTTCACCACGACTGAGCATTTGTGAATGCCGGAGCTTTCAACCGGTTCGTGCTCGCGTCGCCGCGGCGGCTCGCCATGCCGATTGCGGTTTTCCCCGGGCTGGCACTTACCGGCGCCAGCGTGCGCGATGTGGTGACCAACCAGCAGGCGCAGTTTGCAGCGGCGGCGGCGTTGCATGAAAGGTATCGCACACCGATGGTGCTTTCGGCGATGGACCTGAGCGCGGAGGCGGAGGCGTTTGGTTGCACCATCCAGATGGTGAAGGACGAAATACCCTTTGTCCTGGGCCGGCTCGTGGCGACGCGCGAGCAGGCTGAAAAGCTTTCCATTCCGCAACCTGGCGACCAGCGCACCAGCGTCCATCTGGAAACTGTCCGGAGCTTGAGCCGTTTGCCGGGAAAGCCGCTCGTGCTCGGTGGGTGCATCGGCCCGTTTTCGCTGGCGGCCCGCTTGGTCGGAGTCAGCGAGGCGTTGGAACTCACCTTGAGTGAACCGGAGCTGATGCACGCAGTTCTGGAAAAGGCCACGGCCTTTCTCGTCGCCTACGTCAATGCCTTTCGTGCCGCTGGCGCCGGCGGCGTCCTCATGGCCGAACCGGCGGCGGGCCTTCTTTCACCGCGCGGGCTGGCCGCCTTTTCTTCCGCTTACGTCCGGCAGATTGGCTGCGCGGTCTCGCACGACGGTTTTCAGATCGTGCTGCACAATTGCGCGGCGAAGCTCACCCACCTGCCCGCCGTTCTGGAGTCCGGGTTGATGGCATTTCATTTTGGCGCCCCGATGGACATTGTCGCGGCGCTGGGAAGGGTGCCGTCGGAGGTTGTGCTCGGCGGCAATCTCGACCCGACGGCCGTGTTTGTGCAGATGGCGCCGGATGAAATCGCCGCGCAGGTGAGGGCGTTGCTCGCCGCCACGGAGGACCGCCGCAATTTCGTGCTTAGTTCCGGCTGCGATATTCCCTCCGGCGCGCCGCTTGGGAATCTGGACGCTTATTTCGCGGCGGCTCAAGGGCACAAGGAGAATTCAGTTGCCGCTGCCGCAGCGGATTTTTACGCTGCGCGCACGATTGCAGGATTGAACCCATGAAAACATACGACATCGCACTCATTGGCGGGGACGGCACGGGTCCGGAAGTGGCAGCCGAAGGCGTAAAGGTCGCCGAGGCAGCCGCGAAGAAATTCGGCTTCAAAATCAACTGGCACAAATACGATTTCGGGGGCGAGCGTTATCTCAAGACCGGCGAAGTGCTGCCCGACAGCGCGGTGACGGAATTGCGCAAGTTCAAGGCGATCTTCCTCGGCGCCGTCGGCCATCCGCAGGTGAAGCCCGGGATCTTGGAAAAGGGAATTCTCCTGCGCCTGCGTTTCGAGCTGGAGCAATACATCAACTTGCGGCCGGTGAAGCTATATCGCGCGCAGGATTGCCCGCTCAAAGACAAGGGGCCGGAGCACATTGACTTCATTGTCGTTCGCGAGAACAACGAGGGTCTCTACGCCGGCGCGGGCGGGAATCTTTTCAAAGGAACGCCCAGTGAAGTGGCGGTGCAGGAATCCATCAACACGCGGCGCGGGGTGGATCGTTGTTTGAAATACGCGTTCGAACTCACCAAGCGCCAGCGGGGCGGCAAACCATGGAAAGGTTTGAAATCTGAAGACACCAGCGCCGGCAAGACGGCGCAGCTCACGCTTTGCGGCAAGACGAACGTGCTCACCTACGCTTTTGATCTCTGGTGGCGCGGTTTCCAGGAAATGGCGCCGGGCTATCCTACGGTGAAAACGGATTACGCCCACGTGGACGCCATCTGCATGTGGTTCGTGAAAAACCCCGAGTGGTTCGACGTCATCGTCACGGACAACATGTTTGGCGACATTATCACCGACCTCGCGGCGATGATTCAGGGCGGCCTCGGCGTCGCGGCGGGCGGCAATATCAATCCCGAGGGCACGAGCATGTTCGAGCCGATGGGCGGCAGCGCGCCGAAATA
>CAYWCK010000617.1:0-2628 GCA_964456685.1 uncultured Bifidobacteriaceae bacterium
CCATGGTTAAAATTGAGCGCAGACAAAATCACCCAGTTTTGCAGCAGCCTGCTAGGGAACAGAAGAATGAGCCGAACAAATCATTACCGGCCTAATAGCTGCAACTCACGGCCTCTCCGCAGTCCGTTCGAGCATCGCGGGAGTTGGACTGCTTTCAGCGCGATTGACTGAGATACCGGTGAATTCCCTCCGCCGCTTTGCGGCCATCGCGCACGGCGTGGACGACGAGGCTGGGGCCGCGCACGTTGTCGCCGCCGGCAAATACGCCCGGCACGCTGGTCATCTGGTATTCGTCCACCACCGTTCCATTCCACTCGTTCAGTTTGATGCGGGAAAGATCGCTCTCGGGCGGGAACGGCACGGGGTCGAAGCCGTAAGCGATCAAAAGTAAATCCACGGGGATGCTGAACTCGCTGCCCTTCACCGCGCGCGGTTTGCGGCGGCCCGAGGCGTCCGGTTCGCCAAGTTCCATCTTCACGCAGCGCACGGCCGTGACTTCGCCGGCCGCGTTGCCTTCGAGCGCGAGCGGGTTGGTGAGGAACATGAACCGCGCGCCTTCTTCGAGCGCATTTTTGTATTCCTTGCGGCTGCCGGGCATGTTCGCGAGGTCGCGGCGGTAAGCGCAGACGGTGTCCGCCGCGCCGCAACGAATGGCGGTGCGCAGGCAGTCCATCGCGGAATCGCCGCCCCCGAGCACGACGACGCGTTTGCCCTTCACCTCGACCGGCGGCAGACCGAGCGAGATGGGCGCGTTCTTTTGAGCGAGGAAAGGCAGGCCTTGCAGGACGTTTTTGAGTTCCGCACCCGGCACATCGAGCGCTTTCGGTTTGAGCGCACCGATGCCGAGGAACACGGATTGATATTCCTTGAGCAATCCGTCCAGCCCGATGTCCTTGCCGACGGTGACGCCGACTTTGAATTCGACGCGCTGTTGCTTGAGGATATTGACGCGGCGTTCGACGACTTCCTTGCCGAGCTTGAACGCGGGAATACCGAACAGCAGCAAACCGCCGGGGAGCATTTGCGATTCGAAAACCGTCACCGAGTAGCCGAGTTGTGATAGCACGTCCGCACACGCCAACCCGCCCGGCCCCGCGCCGACGACGGCGACGCGCTTGCCGTTGGGCGGCGCGAGAGGAATCTGTCCCGCGCCGTGGGCGAGCGCGTATTCGTTGATGAACTTCTCAATCGCGCCGATGCACACGGGCTCTTCCGGCGCGTGAATGACGCACGCGCCTTCGCAGAGCCGTTCCTGCGGGCAAACGCGCGGGCAGATTTCCGGCATCGAACTCGTCGCGCGTGACGCTTCCGCGGCTTCGAGGAAGCGCCCTTCCGCGGCGAGGGAAATCCAGGCGGGGATGTTGTTGCCGAGCGGGCAACCGGTGACGCAGGCCGGCGAAACGCATTGCACGCAGCGGTTGGCCTGCTCGCGGATGGTGGCCTCGTCGAGCAGCGAGTAAATCTCGTGAAAATCCGTGATCCGATCCTCCGCGCCCCGCTTGGGTTGCTCGGCGCGGTCCACCTCGCGCCAGGCGAACTTCTGCTGGCCGGTATGAGTGGGATCGTGGCTCATGTCGCGGACTAGTTTTTTCCGGTGAGAAAGGTGTCCGCCATTTTCACCAGCGCATCAATCCAGCGGGGATGCTCGTTCATGCAGGGAATCCGGGTGAATTCCTGCCCCGTGCCCGCCTTAAATTCTTCGCAGCCTCTCATGCCGATTTCCTCAATCGTCTCCAGACAATCGGAAACAAAAGCCGGGCAGATGACGAGCATTTTCTTTTTGCCCTCCTGCGCCAGCCGGGGCAGTTCGTAATCGGTGTACGGCTTCAACCACGGATCTTTACCGAGCCGCGACTGGAAGGAGACGGAATATTTCTCCTTGGGCACGCCGGCGAGCTTCACGAATTCGCGCGTGGTGGCGAGGCATTGGGCGCGGTAACAAACCTTGTGCGCCGGACTGGCAACCTCGCAGCAGTTCTCGACCTTGAGGCAATGGCAGCCGGTAGGGTCGGACTTGTGCAAATGCCGCTCGGGAATGCCGTGGTAACTGAACAGCAAGTGATCGTAGTCCTTCTTGAGAAACGGCTCGGCGCTGGCCACGAGTGCGGCAATGAAATCCGGGTGATCGAAATACGGCGGCTGCACCGTGATCTTCATCTTCGGCGCGAGTTGCGCGGCGACTTCCTGCACGCGCACCACGGCGGTCTCGTAGCTCGACATCGCGTAATGCGGGAACAGCGGAATGAGCAGCAAATCGTCCACGCCTTTCCCGGCGAGCGCCTGCACGGCGGATTCAATGGACGGATTTTGGTAACGCATTGCGAGTTCCACCGGCACGCTGACGCGCTGTTGCATGGCCACGCGAACATTCTTGCTGGTGACGACGAGCGGTGAACCGTCTTTCGTCCAAATTTTCTCGTAAGCATGGCCGGATTCAGCCGGGCGCTTGATCAGAATCATGCCCACCACGAAACGCCGCAGCAGCCACGGTGTGTCAATGACGCGCCCGTCCATCAGGAATTCGTTGAGATAACGCCGCACGTCCGGGACGGACGGCGAATCAGGCGAACCGAGATTGACCAGCAAAACACCTTTGCTCATGCGCGGCAGAAGTAAGCACGAAACTCC
>CAYWCK010000618.1:0-2619 GCA_964456685.1 uncultured Bifidobacteriaceae bacterium
TGTTCGCCTTTTTTTGATCGTCGCCCTGGCACTGGGTTTATCGGCCTGTGGGAAGAAAGAGGCCGGCCCGTTGGATCTGGGTGCCCTCGAGAAAGCCTTTGCCACCGCGGAAGCCGCAATCAAGGCCCCGGCGGACAAGGCCGTCACCGCGGCGCGCGCGGGAGATTATGAAACGCTGGTGCGCGAACTCTCCCGGCTCTCGCTCAATGAAAAGCTCACGGCAGAACAGCAAAACGCCATCAAGGAAGTTTTGCCAAAAGCTCAAGCGATCATGGCCGCGGCGCCGCCGAAGAACATCAACCAGTTGCCGATGGCATTGCCGAAGTGAAGGCGCGGGCGGAGTGGCGGAGGGTGGTGGGGTTGAACCAGGAGTCGAACCGATGAATGCGTCTGTTCCGGAATCGCGCGGCGGACGGAACCGTTCAACGCACCCAGCTGGCGCTTTCACCCTGATCGAATTGCTCGTTGTGATCGCCATCATCGCCCTGCTGGCCGCCATGCTCTTGCCGGCGCTCGCGCGGGCCAAGGAGAAGGCCAAACGCACGCAATGCGCCAACAACAACCGGCAGGCGGCGCTCGGCTGGGTGATGTATGCCGATGAGAACAGCGACATTCACCCAATCACCGTCGGTTGGGGAGATTTCGGCGGCCAACGCGGCACCCCCACCCCGACGACCACCTGGCTGATCCCCTATTTCGGCATCAACCAGGATTTCACGAACCGGCCCTTGAACAAATACGTGGCCGCGCGGGAAAGCTGGCATTGCCCGTCCGACCAGGGCGATCCGAATTACGGCGCGAAGAATTGCTTCGTGGAATACGGCAACAGTTATTGCACGCAATGGTCCGTGGACTCCTGGGGCGTGAAGCACGTCACGGGTTCGGCGGCGGGCGGTTCAGCCGCGCCGATCAAGAGCCTGGAGGTGGCGAAGTATCCTTCCACTAAAATCATTCAAGGCGACTGGATCTGGGAAAACGCCGGCTTCAATCCCGCCAGCAATCCGCCGTGGCACAATTACAAGGGCCAGCGCCGCTACAACATGCTGTTCGGCGACGGCCACGTGGATTTTTTCCGCTTCCCGATCACGATCAACGTCAACGACCCGGTGAACGTCACCAATGCGTATTGGTGAACGCCCAGGCATGCTCATGATCGTGACCCCTTCTCGGCTCGCCCCGGTGCGAAGACTCCTCCTGACCGGCGCACTGGCCGTAACAGTGCTGGGCCTTGCGGATGAAGCCCGCGCCGCCACGGCGACGTGGAAAGGCGGCGCGGCGAATAGCGACTGGACCACGAGCGGAAACTGGTCGGGCAATCTGCCCGCGCCGTCCGTCGATGTGCTCTTCAACACCAATGGCGTCGTTCTCAACACCACGTCCAACAATGTCGTCCCGGTCAACACGACCATCCAATCGCTCAGCTTTACCCACACCAACGCCGCGGCGGCTGCGACTACTTATCACAACAGCTACATCGCGGACGGCGTGACTTTGACGGTTTCCAATTCGCTCGCAACGAATGCGTTGTTTGTCGGCTCCGGTTTGTCCCTCGCCAGCAGCGTCACGGCGGCATTGATTTCCGGAACGAACGGCGCGTTGTCGGTGCTGGCCACCAACGGCACACTCAACATCCGGCAGGGCGGCTCGGCAAATTTCACCGGCACCGCGGCGCTGGATTTGTCCGGCCTGGGAAGCTTTACGGTGGCGGCCCGCCAACTTCTGGTCGCGGGCGACGGCACGAATGGCGACCCGATTCGCGACCGGCCATCGGCGTCGTTGAAGCTGGCGCGGAATAATTTCATCACGCTCCACGGCCCGTCTTATCCGCCGGCGCTGACGGTCGGATTCAACATTGGCAACACGCCCAACGGCGCGGCGCTGACGTTGGGGCAGACCAATTACATTTTCAGTGACGCCGGAATGGGCGTGGGCATGAATCGCATTCAAGCCAGCGTGGCGTTCGGCGCATTTCCGAAAGCGCTCGCGGTGTTTCGCGACCGCGCGGGCACGGGCCGGCAGGATCGCTGGCTCATTGGCGACGCCATGAATACCGGCTACTCGGGGGTCACGAATGCCGGCGTCGTCGATTTTTCCGGCGGCACGGTGGACGCACGCGTGGGGTTGGTGGTGGTCGGGCGCGGCATCAATGACACGCGCGGCAACGCGACCGGCGGCACGGCGGGAACGTTGACGCTCAATGCCGGTACGCTGGACGTGAACACGCTGGTCGTCGGCTACCAAATGAACTCGAACAGTTCGCGCGTGGTGGGCACGGTCAATGTGGACGGCGCCGCGCGATTGCAGGTGAACAACACGATTCAACTCGGGCGATTTCTCGCCGCCGTCGCCAGCAACGGCGTCAGCTCGGCGGCGCTCAACATCGGCACCATTTCCAGCAACGGCATCGTCATGGTGAACGGCCCCATCAGCACGACGGCGAACGCGCTCAGCACGAACGACAGTGAGATCATCGTGCGCAACGGAGGAAGTCTCTCCGCGCAGACAAGCATCGGACCGTTGCTCAACCTCGAACTGAACAATGCGTCGCTCGGTTTGAGTTTCGCCTCCACGAACCCCACCACGCCCGTCTGCTACGTGACGAACCTGACAATTCAATCG
>CAYWCK010000619.1:0-2615 GCA_964456685.1 uncultured Bifidobacteriaceae bacterium
TTCCTGCGTGAGGTCCGGCACAATCGCGTGATAACCCTTCAGCGTGAACGCCACTTTGCCGACGGTGTATTTGTCGAGGATCGCCTCGACCTGTTCCGGGCTGAGATCCTTGCGCAAACCGGTCATGAGATTCTCGTGAACGGTTTTGGGAATCGCGGAATCGGCGATGATCTGCCGGTCGAGCTGGATCAGGCGCTTGCCGGTGACTGGATTGATTCCCTCGGGCACGGTCTCGGGCGGATGGCTGTTGTGCCAATCGCGGACGGCTTTGAGGTGCGTGACGATCACGAGTTTCACGCGCGCCTCCTTCGCGGAATCGCCAAGGCTCAGCGATGCGACCCAACCTGCAGCTTTCTTTTCCACGTCCGCGTCAGATTTCGCTGTCGCATCGGCAGACTTGGCCGCGTTTGTCGAAACTGGCTGAGCGCAGAGCGCCATCGGAATTACGAGAACGTTCAGTGCGAAAAGAAGGGCGATGTTCGGTTTCATAGGTGGACTGCCTCGACGTTGCCGCTTTACGTTGTGGGTCGTCAACGCAAAGGCGAAAAAGACTAAGAATCCTAACCGTGGAGACGCAGAGAATTTGGGTTCGCGGGGATGCTGGAACTCATTGTGGGGCGAGTGTCCAGACCGCGTCCTTGTCTTGCCAAAAGCTCGCCCCGGAATTTCCGCCGTCGTCCATTCCGTTTTCTCCAACACTCCACACTCCACGTTTGTCGCGCGAATAATGCAGAGATTCGCCAGAAAACGGATCGATCGGCACAGCCGGAAGAAAACCCGCTGCGACCAACTCGTCGAGGCGCGACGGAAGATTCCGGTTTTTGATTTCATACAATCGAATGGCGAGAATTGTTCGCGTCGCTGCGCGCTCGGCTCGGGCTTGAAAAACCCGAACATGGGATCGGGCAAGACTGTCTTCGTTCGCCTGCCAGAATCGGCCAACCGGATTGTCCAGCTTTACGTAATGTTTCGCCACTCTCCTTGCCGTCGTGCTTTTGAGGGGGAGCTCAGCATCTTTGGTTGCTTTGAGCAGAGGTTTGAGGTCAGCCAATAATTGTGTGCGAATCTTCTCTGTTTGATCACCGAGAGTGGTGTCACGCTCATTCCACTTCGCTTTTGCGTTGGCGGCATAATGGCGGAAGCGTGTCTCGTAAAAGCGAATTTGTTTTTCTGCATCCAGTGGCTTGGGATGCAATTCGATGAGTGTGGGGTCATGCACCACTAGCAATGGACGCTGGAGTTCTTCAGGCTGCATTTGCAGTACGAATTCGTTTGTTCGGGCTGCTTCGACCCATAGTTGCGACAACCGTTTTACGTCCACGCTTGGCAAAATGAAGTCCGTGAATTCAACCCGGAGGATGCGTTCATAAGCAGCCGGTTCGTCGGTTAATTCTGAGAGGTCGGATAGCACGGTTTGAATCGTCTTTGAGTCCGGGTTCGCGAACCTTGCCCATCGAGCTATGGCTTTGTCTGTCATGCTTCGCATTGAGTGAGCGATCAGGTAGTGGATAACTGGTACTTCAGCATCACGTAACAACCGGCTTAGTTTTAGATTTCCGAGAAGTAGTTTCGTGGCAGTCGCATGATCTCCTTTGGTAGCCGCTTGATCTGCTAAAAATAGTCGGGCCTTCGCCAGGTTTATCAAGGAGACGCCGTAAGGCATCGGTTGCAATGAGTCCCAAGCGGGAATCTGTGCCCGATCCTTCTGTAAGCTCTTTTCAATCAATCCGAGCGCGGTTCCATTGGCTCGAATCCATTTGCTGAGGCGTTCGGCTTGCGATTGGTCTAACTTTTCCCCTTTCAGTGACCACGAAACAAGAATGTCGCTTTTGCATTCTTCGGGGATGGGAGTAAATACCGCCTCAGCTTCCTTCCATTCTTTGGCAGCATCCGCAGCGGGTAATAATTCGGTGCGAGAATGTATCAAGTCAGGCGGCGGTTTTGCATCCTCGGCTGACCAACCGAATGGTACGCAGCCGGCAATCAAGGCGACACTAAAAATCTTGGTCGGAAGTAATCTCACAATCCCCGCCAAGGGAATGCACACTACGCCGCCGCTTTCGCTGCTTCCAAATCACTCCGCCGTTGCGCCATGCTCTTGAAGAATTCGTAGCCTTCGCGCAGGCGGCGGACGCAGACGTCTTTGTCTTCGAGCATCGTCTTGATGATGCGGAGAATCGGTTTTGGGCGCAGGTAGTAGCGGTGATAGAAGCGTTCGACGTTCTCGAAAATCTCCTCTTTCGAGAGGCCGGGATATTCGAGCGCGCTTTGCTGGAAGCCGTCGCCGTGGAGGATGTCGCCCTTGTCCTTCTTGCTGAACCAGCCGTTGAGCTTCGCCTGCTCGTAAAGTTCCGTGCCGGGATACGGCGCGGCGAGACTGACTTGCAGGCTGAACACGTCGAGTTCCTGCGCGAAGCGGATCGTCTGCTCGATGGTTTCCTTCGTCTCCACGGGCAGGCCGAGGATGAACGTGCCGTGAATCACCACGCCGGCTTTATGGCAATCCTTCGTGAACCGACGCATTTCGTCGGTGGTCACGCCTTTCTTGATGCGCGTGAGGGTTTCGTCGTTGCCGCTTTCGTAGCCGACGAGGAACAGGCGCAGGCCGTTGTCTT
>CAYWCK010000620.1:0-2613 GCA_964456685.1 uncultured Bifidobacteriaceae bacterium
GGATTTCCAATCCATCACCATCACGCGCACCGTCGTGCTCGGCGAGAGCAAGCCGGTTGTGAAGCGGAAGGAAGATCAGAAGGCGGCGTAGATTGCTTGGTAGCAGCCGACGTAAGGAGGCTCAATTTCACCGCTTGGCTTCTGCATGTTGAAAATGGAGCCTCCTTACGTCGGCTGCTACACGCCAATATCCTCATTCCACAACTCCGGTCGCGCCTTGATGAAATCGCGCATGAGTTGGATACAGGTCGCGTCATTAAGGATTTCCACCTGCACCCCTTGCGAGCGGACGTACGCTTCTGGCCCCTGGAAGGTAACGTTCTCGCCGACGACGATGCGCGGAATCTTGTAGAGCAGCGCCGCACCGCTGCACATTGGACAAGGCGAAAGCGTGGAGTAAAGGGTACAGCGAGCGTACACCGAGGCCTTTTGTCGCCCGGCATTTTCGAGGCAGTTCATCTCCGCGTGATGAATCACGCTGCCGTGTTGCACGCGCTGATTGTGGCCGCGCCCGATGATTTTCCCGTCGAGCACCAGCACCGAACCAATGGGAATGCCGCCCACCGCAAGGCCTTTCCGGGCTTCCTCAATCGCGGCCTGAAGAAATGGGTCCATGAGCGGATTGAACCATCCTCGTCGGGCCGGGGCAAGTATCGGCGCCGCCCTTTTCCCGGGCGCAGCAATTTTGCCGGACGCATGGTTAGGGATATGCGTCGGACCGCACCACAGCGTCTGCCGCCGGGCGCAGACTTCAGGGCGTGGCCGAGGGCGGGTTCAGGGTGGCCAGGTAGAGATAATTGGCCACAAACTTCTTGCCCGGGTAAAACTTCATCGGCACTTCCAGCGTTTTGGCCTCCGCAAACGGCGCGTTGGGAAAGCCCAATTGACTGGCCAGCCTCGTCACCTGGGCCAGCGATTGCGTGCCGGGGCGCGGCTCCCAGATGAACAGCAGCGGGGCGCGCGCGGGAAGCGGCGGGCACATTCCCGGCACCATCACCAAGCTACCGGGCCAGCCCAGACCAACGCCCGCCCCGACATAGCCGGAATCGGCGACGATGGTGGCCGGGGTCAAACCGCGATCCTGCAGATGGCGGGCGGTTTCCAAGAGGGGGAGATTCTGGCGTTGCGATTGCCCGGTCCAGCTCGCCAAGGCCACGCGCCCGCCCAACACCACCGAAACGCCGAGCGCGATGGTACCCGCCAGGACCAGGAAGCGCCGGGTCAGTTGCAGCGTCAGGCACGGTTGCCAGGCGGCGGCAATCAACAGCGGCAACACGAGCGCGTTCGGCTGAATCCACCGCGGCTTGAAGGTCGCTTGTGCCACCAGCACGGCCAGCAGCGAAACTCCAATCAGCACGAGCAGCAGGGTTTTCAGAATCGCCACTGCCGGGCCGTGATTTCCCTGCGGCCACATATCGGCCGGTTTAGGCCAGCGGCGGAGCACCATCGCGCACCCGCCGAACGCCGGAAAGAAATAGATCGCCAGCGTAACGATGAAGGCCACGAAGCCGGTCAAGCCGGCCAACAAAATTTGATCGCCGGCGGCAGCCCGTAATTGGGAAAATTTGCGCAAGGATTCCGCCGGGTGCGACCACGCCCACCACAGATGCGGCGCCAGCAGCCCCGCCGCCAGTGCGACTGCCAACAACAGGCGGGCATCGCGCAGCAGACGGCGACCTTCCGGCCGCCACCACAAGGCAATCAGCAGGGTGAAGAGAAAGGCAATGAAACTGTATTTGCTCAAAACGCCGCCGGCGACGCAAAGGCCAAGCCAGACGTAATCAGCGGTGCGCTGCCTTCGCAGCAGGCGAAACACGACCCACAGGGTGCCGGCGGCGAACGCGGAGGCCAGCACCGAATGGGTGAGATCACTTTGCGAAAACCAGACGAATTGCGGCTCCAAAAACAGGGCCGCCACCGCGACCAAACCGACCCGGCGGTCGCCTGACAGTTCCCGCGCGGCCCGGTATAAGAGGACGCAAGTGAGGAAGAGCAGCAGATTCTTCAGCAGCGCCAGGGCGAAAATCCCGTGACCGAACAGCGCGAAAACCGGGATTTGCAGCCAGGTGTAAAGCGGTGGCTGTGGTCCGTAACCCCAGGCGAGCCATTGGGAATGCAACAATTGCTCCGCCTCGTCCATCTCGGGCGTGCTGGAAACCCACGCGCGGGTCACGGTCCGGATCAAAAAATAAACCGCCAGGAAAGCAAACGTCGCGCGCGTCCACGAATCGCCGGCCGTCGTCGTCGTCGCCGGTTGGATGCTGGCCGCCTGGGTCATGGCAGCATCCTGCGGGAAGCACCCTCGCCTGACAACTGTTCAGAATGCGTACCCGCGTCACCGACCCAACCCGCCGCCTCAAAGCGCCGCCGCAATCAAGTCGCCCACTTCGCGCGTGCCGTAACCCATCTTGCCGGCAGCGAGAGATTGAATCTTCGTATTGATGATCTTCACGACCGCAGCTTCGATGGTCTGGCCGGCCTGCTTTTCGCCGAGAAAGTCCAGCATCAACCCCGCCGCGTTGATGGCGGCAATTGGGTTGATCACATTCTGCCCGGTATATTTCGGCGCGCTGCCGCCCATCGGCTCGAACATGCTCGTGCCCTCGGGATTGA
>CAYWCK010000621.1:0-2610 GCA_964456685.1 uncultured Bifidobacteriaceae bacterium
GCACGCCGCTCTGCGAAGGCGGAGGTTCGTGGTGCAAATCCACGTGAGAGCGCCACTTTCAAAGCCCCTGTGCCTCAGCAGCTACAGGAGCGGTTTCGTAAACCGCTATTCGTCGGTGCAAGTCCGACCAGGGGATCCAGTTTAATCAGGGTCGTGATGTAACAGTCAGCATCTCCGCCTGTGACGCGGACCGTGCGGGTGCGAATCCCGTCGCCCTGACCATTTCCTTTCCGATGGGCTGAAGTTGATCGGTTAACCATCAATCCCGCAAACCTTATGAGACCAGACATGCACAAAGTCGTTGTTGAACGTCCGCGCCATGGCCGCAGTTGGGCCGAATCCCGCCCGCGTCCCAAACCGCCGTTCGATGATTCGCCCAGTCACGAATCCATGAAAGCCCGGCACACGCGGCGCAAATCGTTCTCGGATCTGCTCGGCCCGCTGCGTCGCTGGTTGCATTCGCAAGTCGGCCGTCCGTGGAATGACGTCTATGCCGAAGCCTGCGCCGTCATCAAGCCGAATTCGGTCATCCGCGCCCATGTGAAGACGCATCTGCTGCAATTCGTCGAGCGCCATACTTTCATGCGCGATGGCGAGGTCTGGTGTTTCAGCGGCTGGTGGAGCGTGGGCGAAATGCGCATCGAACGCGCCGGCCGGTTTCGATCTTCCTTTTTTGTTCATCCGACGACCGGCCTGCTCTGCAAAATTCCTGAACTCCCGCGTTGGCGGTTGCCTGATCCCATCGCGCAATATCGCAACCGCACGCAACACTGGCTGGGCGAATGGCGACTCTTGCGCCAGTTGAACGGGTGCTGGTTCGAGTGTCAGGTTGCGCCTTTCCCCAAGCGGTACGCCAAGGGCGAAAGTCCGTGGCGCTACGACGTGGCGGAAAAGAAGCTCATCTGCCGGGCGAACGCCGGCACGATTTACGGCTACTACGTCCACTGCGTCAGCAAGCGCCAGTTGTCGTGGCGCGAACTGAAGCAGTTCAAGCTCATCAATTCACCGGAGCGCAGCCCTCAAAGTGTCGCGGGCATTTTGAGGACTGCGCTTGGCTTTGCAGCTTGAACGTCGGAGCGCGGTTGTGTTTCGCCGGGCGAGACCAGCCGCAGCAGGTCGCAATTGGTGGGGCGAGCGTTCTCGCGAGCCGTCGGCATGGCGCGTTTTTCACCAAGGCGGCTCGTCAGTAGCCTCGCCCCACCTGTAGTTCGCACCGCGCCGGATCGAAAACTGGCGCTCCCTTTCTGCGGGCCGAAGAACGTGGGTTATCACTGAAAAATGAAAACCCTTGCGAAAGGTACGCACCCCAACACGGTGAATAATCACAACGCGGCCGGGTGCGCAGGCTTCCGCCCGCACGTTCTGAATTTTACAATTTGAATCAGACCAGCAGCCGATCCGGCAGTTCGCCGGTATGGTCCTGCGATCAGGCTGGTTCAAAGTAGCTCAATGGTAGAGCAGCGGTTCCTAAACCGTTGGTTGTGGGTTCAAATCCCACCATTCATCCGGGTTCGAGGCAGTTGGGGCGGCGCGCAAGCGCAACCCAAGCGTGGCTTTGCGGAGGTCTTTCTTCGGAAGGATCTTCCCGCTGCGCAACGGTGACCGGCTGCCTCGGGCCTTCATTTTTCCGGTAGGGACGCGTTCCACCGCGTCCCAAATTTTTCCCATAACATCAGGGACGATGTGGAAATCGTCCCTACCAATTGAAAGAAGAATCCTATGAAACTCGAAATCATGTTCATCATCGGCCTCGCCATTTTCGCGCTCGTCATCGGCTTGGCGGCGCTCAAGGACGTGCGCCGCGCGTTCCTCGTGCCGGAAGGCTACGTGGGTTTGCTCTACCACAAGGGCAAGTTCGTTGAAGTTCTCGGCGCGGGCCGCCACATCCGCTGGAGTCGCCACTACACCATCGGCGCGCAGGACATTCGCAAGACGTCGCTGCTCGTGGCGGGTCAGGACGTGCTCACGGCGGACAACGTCGGCCTCAAGCTCAGCCTGCTCGTGAATTACCAGGTGAGCGATCCGGTGAAGGCCGCGCACGAAACGCAGAACTGGCAGGGCGACCTTTACAACGCCGCCCAGCTGGCGCTGCGCACGGTCGTGAACGGTTTCGCGGTTGAGACGCTGCTCGGTCAGCGCCTCGACATCGGCGCGCAGTTGCTCGCGCGCGTGCAGCCGGAAGCGGCGAAGATCGGCGTCAACGTCCTCGCGGTTGAAGTGAAGGACGTGATGTTCCCGGCTGACCTGAAGCGCGCTTTCAGTGACGTGCTGAAGGCGAAGCAGGAAGGTCAGGCCGCGCTCGAACGCGCCCGTGGCGAGAGTGCGGCTTTGCGCAATCTCGCCAACGCAGCCCGCGTGCTCGAAGGCAATCCGGCCTTGATGAACCTGCGTTTGATGCAGTCGCTCACGGCTGCACAAAACGCGGGCAACACGCTCGTGGTTGGCGTGCCGAACTTTGTGCCACTGAAGAACGGCAGTCAGCCGAAGCGCGCGGAAAATGATGAAGCCACTTAACGAACGCGGGCGGAGGTTCACGCCTTCGCCCGCGCCTTTGAACTCAAACAAACTTCAAAATGAAAATTCAAATCAAACACAGATATGATGACAAAT
>CAYWCK010000622.1:0-2602 GCA_964456685.1 uncultured Bifidobacteriaceae bacterium
GATCCATTCGCGGCCCTGCACCACCTGCTCGAGGTATTCCCGGATCTTGCCGTGCTCGGAGGGCGCGCGCAGAAAGTCATCCGTTCGGTCCAGCACCGCCTCAATGCCGTAACCAGTGACCGAGTGGAACGCCGGATTCACGTAAGTGATCCGGCACTCGGCGTCGGCCAGGAAAAATACGACGGGCGTGGCGTCGATGGCCGTGACCAGCCGGTTGACGTGAGATTCCAGCCGGGTGCGCCGCGCGGCGTCCTTGAGCGTGACCAACGTGTGCTCGCCATCAAGCGGCGTGATCTCAAGGTCCACCAGACCGTTGGGGCGGCCGTTGAGCACCGTCGTCACCGTATGCAAGGTTTCCGGGTGCAGCAGGCCGCGTTGCAGAACTTCGGCGAGCTTGCGATCGGCGGGCGGCGCCAAGGAATCGAAGATCGACAGATTTCCCTCAGCCAGCGCCGGGGCAAGCTTGAGCATCCGGGCAGCGCGAGGATTGATGCGCACGATGACGCCATCAGTGCGGCAAACAACGTGGGCATCTTCGGCCGCACTGAAGAAGCCTTCCCACCACCGGCCTACCGGTAGCGAGGTTGCAACCTCACCGCCGGAAGGCAGCTCTGAAGTTAACACCGACATGATTCCAATTACTCACGGCCGCCGGCGTCAGAAGGTGGTTGGGGCAACCAAACATTCCGCCTGCACACCGCGGCGGCCACCAGCGGTCAGCAATAAACCACCAGTGATTGGTTAATCGGCTGAATCCGGTTGTGATTGAGAAGTTTCTCGATGAAGGTCGCGTTGAGCTGCTGGCCTTCGGGCACCAGCAAAATCCCGCCGGGTGTGTAAATGCCGCGGGCCAGCACCATGCCGGGCCGCAATTCCGAGAGGAGCACCTGCTTTTCCTTCCGCGGCAGCGGCGCGAGCACCACGGCGCGCAGGAAAATCCGCACGGCCTCGGGATCAAACAACGACCCGGCGCCCATCTTGATCTGCTCGATGGCATCTTCCCGGGTCAGCTTGGCGGAGGCAAACGCGACCGCCACGGCCAGTAACCGCGCGAGCCACGGAATGTTTTCGCCGCGAAGCTGGTCGGGGTAACCCGTGCCGTCAAAGCGTTCGTGGTGCGCGCGAATAATGACGCCGACTTGTTCGAGCCCGCTGCCGAAAGTGGCGAGTTCCTGACCCAGAATCGGGTGTTGCTCGATCAAGGCGCGTTGCGCCACATCGAGTGAGGCGGGCTCCTCCTGCCAGCGATGAATCAGCTTGCGGGAAGCTCCCACGAGGCCGATGTCGTGCAACATGGCGGCGCTCTCCAGGATCAGCGTCTCGTCCCGCTGCAGATGCAGCACCTGCCCCATGGAGCGACACAACTGGGCCACGCGACGCGCCTGCGCGCCGAGCATGGGGTAAAACGTCTCCATCATGTGCACGGAGAGTTCGATGGAATGGAGCAGATTCTGTTCGAGAGTTTCGTTGATGCCGGCAAGTTGGGAATTCTGTTGCGCCACCAGCTTCACCTGCTGTTCGAGCGAGCGATTCAACTCGACCAACTGCTGGTTCATGGCCTGCGTGCCGGCCTGAAGCCGCGTGTTCTGGCGGATCAATTCGTAACGGTGAACGGCGTTCTTCATCGTCACGAGCAGTTCCTCGCGCAACCACGGCTTGACGATAAAACGGTAAATCTCGCCCTTGTTGATGGCGTCCAGCACGGTGTCGAGGCTCAGCACCGCGGTGATCAGAATGCGGGTGGCGTCAGGTTGGATAGCGCGGGCCTGGGCGAGCAATTCCAGTCCGCTCATCGTGGGCATGCGCTGATCGCTGATCACGACGGCGAACTCCTGGGCTTTCAATTCCTGGAGGGCAACCTCCGGATCCATGGTCGTCACCACGTCGTACTGCTGCCGCTTCAGCATCTCGCGCAAGGCAATGAGCACGATCTCCTCGTCGTCCACAATGAGGACGCGATTAAAGGCCGCGGGGTCGTTGGCTTGGGCGGGGCTCATCAGCTGGTTGGACGCGGTTGGACGAGTTCCGCTTCAAGACGGGCGAGCAGTTCTTTCATCGGAACATCCCGGGCAAACGCTGCATCCACGCCATCACGTAAGCCCGTTGCTGCGTCCTCAAGATTAGTCCCGCCGCCGCGCACAAAAACTTTCACCGGCAGGTTTTCCGCCCGCACGCGCTGGAGCAGCGCCGCTCCTTCGGTCCCGGTCTCTTCTCCAACGATGAGCAGGCCGTTGAAATGGTAATCGGGCGAATGCAACGCTTCGAGCGCGGCGGCCTCGGTGGTGACGCCCATCACGTACCAATCTTCCTCGCGCAACAACTCCACCAGGCTGTCGAGTTCGGGGGCGGATTGGCCGTAGAGCAGCAAGGCAAAGCGTGCCGGCCGCGCCGCCTCTTTCACTGCCGCGGTTTCAGAAAAATCCGTCTGCGCGAACCAGAGGTGGAAGGTCGTGCCCGACTTCTCACCCGTGGTGACGGTGATGGCAGCATTGTGATTCTCGGCGAATAACCGGGCATTGTAGAGGCCGAGACCAGAACCTTTGCCGGGCGGCTTGGTGGTGAAGAAGGGATCGAAAATCTTTGCCAGGTGTCGTTGGGGAAT
>CAYWCK010000623.1:0-2599 GCA_964456685.1 uncultured Bifidobacteriaceae bacterium
CTACGGCGCGCTCACGGGCAACGACTGCGAAACCGGACCGGCGGCGCAACACTTGCGCGAATGGTCGCTCGATCTCGTGGGTTACAGCTATCACAACTCGCACCGCAGCGATCTCGCGCCGCAGCCCGGCTACGTGCCCTACATGGGCGGCACGCGCGCGATGTCACCCCGCGAGACCTGTGCGGACTGGGAAAGCCGTCCTGCCTTGGTTTATGACGGCGGCAGCGGCGGTCACGTAATGACTCCCCCAGTCGGCTGGCTGGAAGATTATTGGATGGGCCGCTATTTCGGCTTCATCGAAGCGCCAAAGACCAGCGATCCAAAACTCACGCAAATCGAACCGCGCACGACCAAACCAAAAGGCGCTGCGGCTTACGACGGCCCGCCGCGACCGGTGGCAGCGTGGGAGAAATGAACTGCAAAGCCCTCACCCCTGCCCTCTCCCATCCGATGGGAGAGGGAGAATTGTCTGCCGCCGCATCCGCGATCTGTAGCTGGCGAATGCAACCAGCACCCAGTGCAACTCAATCAGCGCCAATTGCTGTCCCCTCTCCCCGGGGGAGACGGTCAGGGTGAGGGCGAGCTTCGGACCATTTCTATGAAAACTCCAGCCGCTCTCATCACAATTGGATTCGTACTTCTTTACGTTGCTCTTCCAAGCTCGGCAGCAACATCTAATCATTACAATCTTTCCCGCCTGCTCAAACCGCTCGCCACTAAGCCGCCGCACGTTTATCCGGCTCCTACTCTCGACAAAGACAGCCTCCGCGCCGTTTTCTTCGACGGCCTGCCGTATCAAGGCAAGCCCACCCGTGTCTTCGCCTACTTCGGCCTCCCCGCGAACGCGGACGCACGCCACAAAGTTCCCGGCATGGTGCTCGTGCATGGCGGCGGCGGCACGGCGTTTCCCGACTGGGTGCGCATATGGAACGAGCGCGGCTACGCCGCCATCGCGATGGACCTGGAAGGCCACGCGCCGGGCACGAACGAGTTCGCCGGTCCGGCGCGCGTAGGCGTTTTCAACGACGCGCATCTGCCGCTCACCAATCAATGGATGTATCACGCCGTCGCGGACATCATGCTCGCGCACTCGTTGCTCGCGGCGCAACCCGGCGTGGACGCGAAGCGCATCGCCGTCACCGGCATTTCGTGGGGGGGCGTGCTGTCGAGCCTGGTCGCCGGTGTGGACGTGCGCTTCAAGTTCGCTGCCCCCGTCTATGGCTGTGGCTTCCTCTACGACTCCGCCGGCTTTTTCGGCAAATCACTCCGGCAATCCACCGGCGAAGAGTTCGCGCAGCGCACGATGTGGGATCCGGCGCGTTACTTCACCGCTTCCCGGATGCCCATCCTCTGGGTCAACGGCGATCAAGACGCGCACTTCTCGGTGGACATCACGTCGCGTTCGCACGCAGCGATGAAGCGCAACTCATTCCTCTCGATTCATCCCGCCATGCCGCATTCGCATCCCCCCGGCTGGCAGTTGAAATCCGTGCCGGAGATTTACGCGTTTGCGGATCACGTTCTGAATGAAGGCGAGCCGTTGCCGCAAATCACCCGTCAACCGACCGGCACGAACATCCTGGTGAAATACCGCAGCCCGCGTGCGATCACGAACGCCGTCGTGTGGTATGCCGACGGACCGATCGTTTATCAACAACCTGAGAGCATGAAGCCAGCATTCGCGTGGCATCGCCTCGACGCGGCGCTCAATCCGAAGAGCCGAACCGTGACTGCCACCCTGCCCGCCGACGCAAAGGCGTATTACGTGAACATCGCCGACGAGCGTGGGCTGGTGGCTTCTTCGCAACTGGTGGATCTGCGCCGCTGATCGAAAGCGCCGGAGGGTCGGCGCACTCCCAGACGCTGACGCGCTGTTCACAAGCCTTTGCAAACGCTCTGCGTCTTGGAGTGCGGTGGCTCTCCACCGCTCTTGCAAGGGCGTGTCAACTGAACGACTGAGGATTCAAGCAGACGAAGCGAAGAATCAACACGCTTGCCGGATTCAGGAAACGGAATTAGTTTTCGAAGCATGAGCACGCACGAAATCACCGCGGCCGTCATGGAACTTTCCCCGCAAGACCGTTTGGAACTGGCCCGGCGCATCGTGGACAGCGTGGTCGCCGATGAAGCCGCGTCGGACAAAATCGCGGAGGCCGTGCGCGGCATCGAGGACATTCTGACTGGCAAAGTACGAGGTTTGAGCGAGGCGGAGTTTCAAGCGGCGCTGAAATGATTGTCTCCTATCATCCCGAATTTCCGAAGGACATCAAACGGTTCGAGGCGCAATACCGGGAGGTGTCCGAGAAGCTCGGCACGCGCTTTCGGGCGGAAGTGGAGCGAGCCATCGAACGAATCAAAGCCGGCCCCAGTTCCGCCGGTCATTTTCTAAATACTGGTTCGCAGATCGTTAATGAAGTGCGCCGGCGTAATCTCCCCTCCTTTCCTTTTTTCGTTCTTTACGGTGTCGCCGGTGAATACCTGGTCTTCCGCTCCCTGATTGCCAGCGCCTCCGACCCGCTGACATGGTTGAAGAAACTGCCTTCGCTGTAAGCCCCGATGAGAATTTTCGTAACATGGCTCGCATTCCTCGCGCTCAACT
>CAYWCK010000624.1:0-2594 GCA_964456685.1 uncultured Bifidobacteriaceae bacterium
GGCGACTTCGCGTTCAGTGTCGATCAGGTCGTTGAAAAGCTGGAAGCGCATCAGGTTTACGATGAGAACACGGTGCATCTCGTGCCCGGTTGGTTTGAGAACACACTCCCGAATTTCCCCGCGCGCCAGCTCGGCCTCGACAAAGCCGCGATCGTTCACCTGGACATGGACCTCTATTCGTCCTGCGTCACGGTGCTGAATTTCATCGAGCCATTCTTGCAAGTCGGCACGGTGATGTTGTTCGACGACTGGAACGCCTTTTCCGCCAGCAACCACAAAGGCGAGCGCGCTGCCACCGCCGAATGGCTCAAGCGCAATCCGCAGTGGGCGCTCAACGAATACGCCTCCTACGGTTGGCACGGCCGCGTCTTCATCGTGGACCGCGGCACCGCCAAACAAACCGACTCGTCGCAAACCGAACTTTCCCTCGCATGAATCGCAACGTCTGCCTCGCCGCCTGTTTCCTGCCGCTGAACGAGGAAAACTGCTCGTGGTGGCTGCGCTTGCAGGATGAACTCGCCGCGCGCGGTCTCGATCTGGTTCTCCTCAGCACCGCGCCCCCCGCCGACACTCGCCTACACACCATCCTCGCTCCACTCTGGCTGAAAGGTTTCGCCGAGGCCTACGGCGCGACTGAATGCCAGGCCACGCTCGAAGCCCCGCTCGCCGATGCTCTCGCCCGCCGCGATCGCTCTTGGCTCGGGCAAGACAGCGCCGACCTCGATGAATTCAAGACCGGCGTGATTGCCTGCCAGGAAGTTTTCCGCTCGTTGTTCGAGGAATTGCAACCCGCACTCGTGCTCGCGTGGGGCAACAGCCTCGCGCAGAGCGTCATTCTGCAGCAACTCGCCGCGCAACAAGGCCGGCCCTGCTGGGTCATCGAACGTGGCCTGTTGCCCGGCACACTCATGATTGAGATGGCCGGTCAGGGCGGGCAAACCGAACTCAACTGGAGCTTCAATCTGCAAAACGCGTGGCGTAACTCGGAAGACATCAGCCTTTACGCCGCCGCGCAGGAAATCTGCCGCAGCCGTCGCTCCACCAAGTACGCGCAGGCGGATTACCTCACGCCGGAAATCTTTCATCAGAAGTTCAACCCGGAACGCAAGCCTCTGGTCGCCCTGCTCCTTCAGCATGACGCCGCCAGTTGCCTTGTGCCGCACGATTTCGCCGGGGCGAAAATTCATTCGCCTGTATTTGCCTCGAGCCTCGAGGCCATCACGCAACTCGCCGCTGCCGCAACCGAAGCGAATTGCCGGCTCATCGTCAAACCGCACCCGATTGATCAGACCGATTATTCCAAATGCGAGAGTGCATTCGTATCAATCGTACGCGACGTCAACCTTCACAGTTTGATTGTCGCCGCCGATGTTGTCGCCGCTATGACCAGCACCGCGCAATTCGAAGCGCTGTTGCATGAGAAGCCGCTCCTGTTGCTCGCCCGCAGCGCGCTTGCCGACAAGGATGTTGCCTATGAAGTCAAATCGCCGGTGCAGTTGCGGCCGATGCTGCGTGCGGCGCTGAATCGCGACAACTTCCCTCTGCGACACCTCAACGCCCAGCGGTTTGTCACTTTTCTGCTCCAGAATTTTTCCGTCTCGCTTGCCGACGAGGTGCCGACGGGATCAACCCTTGCGGACCTCGCCCGATTCCTTTCACAAAATGCCGTCGCTGCCGCGCCCAGCCGCTCGCTCGAAGACAGCCTCACTGCCTTCGGTGATTGGTTGATGCTCTGGGAAAGCTGTCCGAAATCGGCCGTCGCCAAAACCGAAGACCCGCGCACCAACGTACAAACTCCAAAGCAGAATTCTATGAACTATCAATCGCACATCGGTCAGGACGCCTGGGTGGCGGAATGCCTAAACTTCAAACGCTCCGGTTACTTTCTCGATTTCGGCGCCTTCGACGGCAAGACGATCAGCAACACCTACGCGCTCGAAAAAGACCTCGGCTGGAAGGGAATTTGTGTGGAACCAAACCCGCGCTATTACCCGCAGGTCTGCGAGTGCCGCAACGTCATCTGCGTGAACGTGGCGCTCTGGCAGACGAGCCGCCAGCAACTCCGCTTCGTGGACGCCCACGGTCTCAGCGCAATCGAGAGTTTCAAAGCCGGCGACATCAACACTGACCGCCGTTCGCAAGCCACCAAGGCCGTGATCGAAGTGGATACGCTGAATCCGAACGAACTACTCGAGCGCTTCAATGCCCCGACGTTGATTGATTATCTCACGCTCGACGTGGAAGGAGCGGCGTTTGACATTCTCAGCGCGCTCGACCTTAACAAATACGCCATCGCGCTGATGACCATCGAGCACAACCACGACACGCCGCGGCAGCAGCAGATTCGCGATTACCTCGCGCAGTTTGGCTACGAAGTTGTGCAGAATCGTAACGACGATTTCTTCTTCCATCGCGATCACTTGAAGGCGCTTACGGGCCGGAACATTGATCCTGTCGCGATCTTTCACCACATCTACGCCACATATCCCATTGCCGAAACCGGCAAGGAAAAGCCCGCCCCGGCAGCAGCGACCAATGGCAAGAATCCGCGCAATACCGCGTCGCAGAACGTGCTCGCTGCGCTGGCGAAGTCG
>CAYWCK010000625.1:0-2594 GCA_964456685.1 uncultured Bifidobacteriaceae bacterium
ACTGGTTAAGGAAGCAAAACACCTTTTCGCCCAATCCAACGTGGTTGCAGCGGCCCAAAAGCGCGCGGAGATAGAGAAGATCAATCTCCGTCTGCAAAAGCTTCTCAATTCGTTGCTCGACGGCGCGATCGACCGGGAAGACTACACCGCCGAGAAGACAAAGTTGATGGGGCGGAAGAAGTCTTTGCAGGAGCAAAGCGCCGCGCTTTTGGGCAGCAAGAACCCGTGGCTTGAACCGTTCCAAAGTTGGATATTGGCCGCCAAAACCGCGGGTGAAACCGCTAACGCGGGCTCTCCACAGGAGAGGAAGGCTTTAGCCAAAAAGGTCTTTGGCTCGAACCTGATCCTCGACGTCAAAAAGGCCCGTGGTTATTGCCTGAAACCGTGGTCCGACTTCGTTGAATCAAATCAAACTGGAGGAATGGTGGGTTGGCAGGGACTCGAACCCTGGACCAATGCCTTAAAAGGGCAATGACCAACTCAATTAACCCCTGATTTCATTGAATATTGTAACTAGACACTTGCACTTTGCCATTAAATTTGCCATTATTTTTCTGTGAAACCGCGCGGCATTTATCAAATCAGCAAGTTTGACAACCCGAACAAGTCCACGTCCTACCGCGTCACCGGCACTCAATTCGACGGTACCCGCGTGCGCGAAAACTTCAAGACCGAAGTCGAAGCCCTCGCCCGCAAACAGCAACTCGAAGTCGAAGCGCTGAACTTCGTTCCCGAAAAACGCATCACCACCACCCGCCTGACCCCCGCGCAGGAAGCCCTAGCCGAGCGCGCTTTCGCCGAACTGGGCGACCGCGACCTCATGTTCGTAATCCGCTATTTCCGAGAGAACTACCGCGAGCCATTGAAGCCCATCACCGTGGCCAAGGCATTTACGGAATTCATCAGCGCTAAGAAAACCGCCGGCCTCCGCACCCCGAGCGTGAACGCCCTCAAATGCCGCGTCGGCTTTCTCGACAAAACCTACGGCGACAAGCTCGTCTCCGACATCCTGCCCGCGCACGTCAACGAAGTGATTGCCCGCCCCGGCGTCACCGAGAGCAGCCGGCAGGACAACCGCCGTTCCCTTTCCAGTTTCTTCAGTTGGTGCCTGACGCGCGAGTATTGCCTCACCAACCCGGCCAAGAAAACCACGCGCACCCGCAGCACCCGCGACGACGCCGAGCCCGCCGTCCTCAGTCTGGCCCAGGTCCGCCATCTTCTCTCTGCCGCTCGCGAATTCAAAAACGGCAAGCTCGTCCCCTATGTGGCACTTTCGCTGTTCACGGGCATCCGCCCCACTGAACTCGCCCGGCTCAGTTGGGAACACGTGGACCTCGACGCCGGGACCGTCACCATCGGCGCGAAACTCGCCAAGATGCGCCAGCGCCGCATCGTGGAATTCGTCCAGATCACCGACCGCGACCGGGACGGCAAGGAAATCAAACTCCCCGCCAGCCTGCGCGACTGGCTCCTGCCCCACGCGACCGAAAAGACCCCGTTCCGCGGCCAGAACTGGCGGCGCGACTTCGACACCCTTAAACGGCAAGTCGGTTTTGGTAATCGCGACCTTCTGCCACGCCGCAAGAAGAAGCCGGAAACCGCCGCCGAAAAGGCCACCCGCCTCGCCCTCAAACCCTGGACCCCAGACATCCTTCGCCACACCGCCATTAGCCATCACCTTGCCTATTTCCAGCACGAAGGCAAAACCGCCGCGTGGGCCGGCAACAGTCCCGACATCATCCAGCGCCACTACAAAGGTCTGGTAAAACCCGCCGACGCGAAATCATTCTGGTCCCTCACACCAGCGGGCGCGCAAATCTCTCCCCTTAGCGAGGGGCGATCCGACTAAGCGGATTCGGGTCCGGCAAAGCCACCGACGGTGGAGTACTGACACGGCTTGTTGCTGGGGGTTTGCGATAGCGCATCTCGGCGAGCAAGACCCGGTATGAACGGGCTTGTGGTGATAATCTCGCCGCCTCCGTATAACAAGCCTCAGCTTCCCGGACTCGCCCGGCCTCTTTCAGACAGTCGGCGCGCAGCGCCAGAAACACCGCGAGCTCTTCTAGTGGAGTCAGCGATTTCAAGTAACCTTCGGATTGGATTTCAGCCTCAGTAAGCGGAAAAGGCCAGCGCTTGAAATGTTCATCGTCGTAGCGGTTCATGCCGCGCCCGGTGGCTTCCAGATTGAACCGTTCTTTTTCGTCTTCCCAGCGAATGAACAAATGTGCCTTGGTCGTGACCAGTTTCAGGGGATAACCCAAACGCCGCCCCACCGCCGCGTACAAGACCGGCATCGAACTGCACGTCCCACGCCGGCGCGGCCCAAGCAACCCATGCAGGAAGATGTCTTGCGAATCGGCGAAGAACCCATCGTTCGGATTCATGGTGGCCGGGCTGGAGACACGATCTGGGTTGTACCGGATGTTGAAATCTTCATGGAGCACCACCGCCATCATTAACATGCGGAAGTACGCCTCGGATGAACCGTACTCCTGCGGGTTGTTTCGATAACGGTAGTAGTGCCGCTGCGTTTCGCGCTGCACCCGGACCGCCCACTGATCCAACGTAGCCAGCAGGTTGGAAACGTTCAGTTC
>CAYWCK010000626.1:0-2591 GCA_964456685.1 uncultured Bifidobacteriaceae bacterium
TCAGCGAACTGCGTGGCGAATTGGCGCTCACTACCAATTCGCCGGCGCGCGATGGCTGGGTGGTGTTGCATGCGGAGAGCAAATCGCAGCCGCGCGCCGCTCTGGCCTTTCGCGCCCTGGCGCACTGACGCGGGCGACAAAGATCAGCGTCCCGATCTTACCGGACGCTGCATGCCGATCTCGGCGAATGGAATTGGCCCGAAGGACGGCAGCCGCTTGAAAACAATCGAATCCTCACGCAGCCGGAAATTCAGCCGCGAGGCGTCCACGAACCCCGGGTCTTTGTCCGTCACCAGACTGTCGCTGAGTTCCCAATTGCCCGTCTGCAACTTGCGGCAATTGACGATGACGTTCGCCAACGCATGATTGCGACGCGGCTCGCCGGAGAATTCCAGCAAATCCCTCGCATCAGGGTAACGATCCGCAAACGGTGACTTCGTGATGTCCACCTCGCGGCGCAACTTTTCCTGCCACAGATCACCCGTCAGCCATTCCCGCCAATGTTTGTCCGGCCAGGGCGCACTGCCCAGGGCCAGCGAGCAGTCAATGAAGACACAGTTGCGCACCGTGTTGTCATGCCCGCCGTGCGAAAACACCGCGCCAAAACTGCCGCCCGCCGCGCGATAAAAGACATTGCCGAAAACCATCTGTCCGCCCGCGCCGTCGTCAAAGTAAACCGCGCAGCTCCCGTGCGCCCGCGTGCTGCCGATGTGATGCCAAAAGTTGTAGCGCAACACCGAGCCGCGTTCGGACGGATTTCGCCCCATGTAAAACGAACCACAATCATCGGTTTCCATTCCCGTGTGATGAATCTCGTTGAACTCGATCACATGATCATTGCCTGCCAGCCCGATGGCTTGGTGCGGCCCGTCATGAATCAAGTTGTGCGCCAGGCGCACGCCGACGCCGTCGAGATGCACGTGATACGCGTGGGTGCGTTGCCGGCGCGAGACGTTGTAAATGTGATTGTTCACCGCCTCATGGTTGCAGGGCGTCAGCGTTTTGCGGTCGCCGCCGCCAATTTTCAATCCCGCCGTGCCGGTTTCGTAAATGTCGCAACCGGTTACGCGATGGCTCGTGCCGCCGCTGACCACGATGCCGTCCATACCGGTGTTGCGAATGCGACAGTCAACGATACGATTGTCCTGTCCACCGGTGACGCTGATGCCGTTGCCGGCGCAGGTTTCGACGATCAAGCCCTCCAGCGTCACGTGCGCAACATTGCTCAGAGAGACGACGGGTTGGGTTAAGGTCGAGAGCACGACCCGGGCATTCTTTAACGACGACGGCGGCCAGAAGAACAAGTCACCGGATGCTCGATCAATGAAGTACTCGCCCGGCTGATCCAGTTCCTCCAGCAAGTTCAGCGCGAAAAAGCGGCGCGGTCCGGGATTACCGCTGCCCAAACCGTAATGATGTTTCTTTGCCAGTGTGATGCGCTGTTCCGCCGGATTTATTTCACCGATGCGAATCGTTTCACTGCTCCAATCAAAGCACCAATAACCTTGCAGCCAGACTCGGGGGGCGTTCAACCAGCGCTGCGGCCGATCGCCCTCGTAAGCGAACGCCCCAAACTTGTCGGAGTTGTGATTTCGCCAGGGTGCGGGTCCACTTTCAATCACCTTGCTGAACTCGGCCCAGCCTTCATTCGGCCAGCGAGCGAGCATCATGCGCTGATCGTTGAAGAACAATTCCGGCACCAACGCCGCCCCGCTGAATTGATCCGGGAATTCGCCCAGATTGGTGATGTCGAGCTGGTGCAGATCCGCCATGCGAACCTCGCGCCGTGCCGCAGCATCGAGTCGGGTCAGGGTTGCCGAATCAGTGACCTTCAAACTTCTGCCGCCAACCAAACGCACTTCTCCGCCACGAAAGGAGCGATAAGTGACCGGACAATATTCCGAACCGCCATCCATGGCCGACAACGTGAAGCTCTCGCTCAGCGAATATTCGCCAGCACCAACCCAAACCGTGACGCCGCCGGTTGGCAAACCGCCGTTTGCCTTCAGCGAGCGCACCGCCGCGCGGGCGCGCTCCAACGTCGCAAAGGGAGACCAGCGCGTCCCGCGATTGTCATCGCGACCGGTCGGGGCGACGTAGATTTCGGCGGAGCGACCAACAACATTTGCCTCCACGCCGAGCACGAGAGAGGCGAAGAGAATGCCTGTGGCAAGTTTCATTAAACGGTTGCTGAAGTTCCACGCTTCGTTGTTCAAGCCTTAGCCTTCAAGCGGCGTCCCACTTCCCGCAAAGTGACGACGTCGTCGCTGTGGATGGAGCCGTCCGCCAGCGGCCCAGTGTTCAAGAGCAAGTTGGCCGGTGCGGCTGCGGCGGTGGCAAGTTGCTGCAGCACCGCATCGGCATCGAGATGCTTGGCGTTTTGAACCCAACCCCAGCCGCCCTTTTGCAGCGTGGTACAGATTTCCATTGGCTTGTCCGCCGCCTGCGAAATGGCTTTGTGTTCCGGCGCAAAGAAATCTTCGGTCCCCAGCAACCCCTGTTTATACGAAACCAATGTGTGCGGCTGCGCAGCGTGAACCAGGCGAGAATGCCCATCAGCGCAAAGGTCGTCGTCTTGATTCCTCCCGCCG
>CAYWCK010000627.1:0-2589 GCA_964456685.1 uncultured Bifidobacteriaceae bacterium
TGCGGCGCGCAGGCGGAAACATTCGCCGGATTAAGCGGCATGGGCGACCTGATGGTGACGTGCTTCTCGAAGCTCAGCCGCAACCGTGGCTTCGGCGAGCGCGTCGGCAAGGGCGAAAAAGTGGAAGCCATTCTCGCCAGCATGACCGCCGTGGCCGAGGGTTATCCCACGGCCCGTTCAGCCCGGGAACTCGCACGCCGGCACGCCGTTGAAACACCCATCATCGAGGAAGTTTTTGCGATGCTCTACGAAGGCAAAGATGTCCGGCAGGCGGTGCAGGATCTGACGACACGCGAATCCAAAGCCGAAGATTGACTCCCCGGCCGCCGACGAATCAACTCAGCGCCTGCTTGATCAGCTTCATCAACTCCGCGTGGCTTTCCACGGCGGGCAATTGCGGAAACTCGCGCTTCACATTCTCTGGCGCGTGAATGAGGAAGCCGACATTGGCCTCGAGCAACATCGCCGTGTCGTTGTAGGAATCGCCCGCGGAGATCACGTGGTAGTTGAGTGACTTGAGCGCCGCCACAGACTTCTGCTTCTGATTCGGCTGGCGCAATTGGTAACCGGCAATGCGATCGTTCTCAACGACGAGCCGGTGACAGAAGAGCGTCGGCCAGTTCAAGTGGCGCATCAACGGCTGGGCGAATTGCTCGAACGTGTCCGAAAGAATGATTACCTGCACCATCGCGCGCAGTTCATCCAAAAATTCCTTCCCGCCGGGCAACGGCTTCAATGTGCCGATGACTTCCTGAATGTGCGAAAGCTTGATGCCATGCCGATCCAGAATCTCAATGCGATACCGCATGAGCTTGTCGTAATCCGGCTCATCGCGCGTCGTGCGGCGAAGTTCCGGGATCCGGGTCTTCTCGGCGACTGCGATCCAAATCTCCGGCGTCAACACGCCTTCCATGTCCAAAGTCACGATGCATTGTTTCACAGGCCGCGGAGTGTTTCAGAACCGCCCGTGGTGGCGCAAGCTTTCACCATTCTTCGTCACCTCAAAGGCATCCGTGATGGAGCCGCAAATTGTGACGTAAACGAAAACTCCGACGCGCGCCCGGGCTGGCTCGCACTTCAGTTCTTGAATCATCACCGCATTTTGCTGACATGACGTCATGATGACGACTCCCATCCAGGCCGTGGACGCGCGTGTGCTGCCCTTTACGCCGGAGCAAATCTGGGCGGTGCTGGCTGATCCCGCGCGTTACCCCAATTGGTATCCGGCGTCGGTGCGGGTCGAAGCGCGGCACGTCTCCGCAAACCTGACAAGTACAGAATTTGAAATTCAACCGCGTGGGGGTCGGCCGTTTCGATGCCGGGTGGAAGCGACCGAAGCGCCGCACGCGATGCGGATGCGTTACCCGGGCGACTTTATTGTGGGCACAGGAGAATGGCGTCTGGCGGCGGTATCCGGCGGCACCCGGGTGACGTATGCGCTGGATGTCGTGGCCACCGGCTGGCTGGCGGCGTTACTGGGAAAGATCCTGCCGCTCGGAAAAATTCATTCCCAAGCCATGCAGGAAGTGCTGGCCGCGCTGGAACGAGAAGTGGGACGGCGTAATCCTCGGTAGCGCGACGATTCTCCTTTGCCAGCCGAACTAGCCTTGCTCTACCACCGCTTGCGAAGTCGCTCGCTCGAATGAATTCGTATTTCATCCGCGCCCATCTGGGACTTACTTCTTTTCCGCGAGGAACAAGTCTAGCAGGCGCTTGGTGTTGCTCGGATTGAGCACCAACGCGCCATGCCCGAGGTTCGGATCTTCGATGCTGAGTTCCACGGTCGCCCCCTGCTCTTTCAACCACGCGGCGGTGCGGCGCATGGCGGCGATGCCGTCGCGCTCGGAATCTTTCGCGCCCGCGCTGGTCACCCAGCGAGTGCCGCGCAGCGGATGATCGCCATACGCGCCGCTCAGGATGGCGCGGGTGGGCGGGTAATCGAGCGCCACCCCGCCAGAACTGGCGACGTTGAGCGCGAAATATTTTTTCCCGCGTCCGTGGTCAAGCGCGGCGATGGCATAGGAATTGGCCGAGCCGCGACTGAAGCCGTGGAACATAACGGAGCCGGGCTTCACGCCGAGTTTTTGCAATGCGAGATCAATCTCGCGATAGACCTGCTCGGGGCGGTAGTAGGCATCGCGTTCGTTGTCACCTCCAAGCCACCATTGCATGGAGACGAGGCCGACATCGCGGCCGGCGAGATGTTTGCTCCAGATGGCAAGATCGTCCGTCGCGAAGCCTTCCCGACCGGGAATCGAAACGATCCAGTGTTTGGGCATGCTCGCACCCGTGGCGCGCCAGACGGTGTAAAAGCTCTCGCCGTCGGATGTGGGCAGGATCTCCGGCTTCAGCTTCGCCGCCGAAGCGTAAAATTTTCCGGCCTGAGCTTTCTTGAATATCTCGGCGGCGTGGCCTGACAGATTGGTCTGGGCGGAAGTTCCCTGGTTCACCGCGAGCAAAAAGCCCAAGATGCTGATTACTGATTTCATAAGGACGAGGTCGCTTTAATGGCTATGACGTTCTGGACTCATCCCCCGCATTCACGTTTGTTGGGGAAATAACCGATCAACCGTCGCCTGGGGGCGTTTT
>CAYWCK010000628.1:0-2583 GCA_964456685.1 uncultured Bifidobacteriaceae bacterium
AATTTTAATTTGCTGAAAAACAAGATATTCAGCGTCCACATGCGCGATCTGCACCTCGAGGATTATCCATTCCGCCGGCTGCTGGCGGGGTTAAACGAATCCCGCTTTGCCGGCTATTGCCTCGCCGAAATTCCAGAGAGTACCGATGCCGTGCGGATCATGAAGTATTTCCGTTCTCTCTGGCTGGCGTATCAGGACTTGCTCTGAGCCGAAACCGTAATCCTTGCGCATTATGAAACGACGACACTTCCTCAAATCACTCGGCGTTGCCGGCACCGGTCTGCTGTTGCCCCGCCGGCCGATCTTTGGCGCCAACGCGCCCGGCAACAAACTCAACATCGCGCTCATCGGCACTTGGGGTCGTGGCGAAGCGCACTTCGAGGCGATCTCGAGCGAAAACGTCGTGGCGATTTGCGATGTTAACGAGGAGCACCTCGCTTTCGGTGCGCGGAAATTTCCCGGCGCCAAGACGTACGTGGACTGGCGCAAGATGCTGGAGCAAAAAGATATTCAAGCGGTGGTCTGCTGCACCGCCGATCATATGCACGCGTTTGTGGCCAACTGGGCCATGAATCGCGGCCTGCACGTGTATTGCGAGAAACCGCTCGCGAATACGGTCGAGGAAGCGCGTGTCGTCCGTGCCACGTGGCTGAAGAACAAACACAAGCTTGCCTCACAATGCGGGACGCAACGACACGCGTACGAGAATTTCAACCGCGTGCGCGAACTTGTCCGCGACGGCGCCATCGGCGAGTTGCAGGAGGTCTCCGCCTGGGGCAATCGCAAGTTGCCCAAGCCGGGCTATCTGCCGGGCGTGGGCGAACCGCCATCCACGTTTCACTGGGACCTCTGGCTCGGGGCGTCACCCGCGCATCCGTGGAATCCGGATTATTTCTCGGGCAAGTCGGGCATGAATTGTCTGCAGTGGAACATGTATTGGGATTTCGGCAGCGGCCAGGTGGGCGACATGGGCAGCCACACGATGGATCTCGCGTGGAACGCCATTGACGCGACTACGCCCACTTCCGCCGAGGGCAAGGGCGATCCCTTCAATCCCGACGTGAGTCCGGTGGCGCTGACGACGCACTTTGAGCATCCGGCGAACGATTGGCGGCCGGCCATCAAAGTTTCCTGGTATCAAGGCGGCGACATGCCGGATTCGCCCTCGCCGGCGATTGATCTCAAAAAGATCGGGCACGGCGCGATGTTCGAGGGCACGAAAGGCACGATCGTTTCGGATTTCACAAACCGTATCATCGTGCCCGTGCGCGATGGCGCGGACATGTCGTACTACAAAGCCCGGCCGAAAGATCAGTTGATTCCGCCGCTGGGTGATTTCCAGAAGCAGTGGATCAACGCCTGCAAGGGCAGCTTGAAAACCTCCTGCGACTTCGAATACAGCAGCTACCTGATCGAGCAGATGTTGCTCGGGCTCGTGGCGTACCGCGTCGGGAAAAAGATCAACTACAACGGCCAGACCGGGCTGAGCGACCATCCCGAAGCCAACGCGCTGATCAGCCGCAAGTATCGGGACGGTTGGTCGCTGAACGGTTGAAGCCAGTTTCCCACCACGATTCGTTCTCATGGCCAGCGCCAAAGATTGCTTGTTGAAAGCGCTGGCCGTCGCCGCTTGGCTGCTGGTGATGACCAGTGTCGCCCTGGCTGCGACCGGGCCAACGGGCGATGCTGACCGCCTTACGCCGCCGACTGCCACGCGAGAACCCGGGAGCATCGAGCAAATTCGCGCCCGGTTTGCGCGCGAGCGCCGTCCGTTGCCACGACACGGACTCTACGAGGATATTGCCGCGACGAGCACCAACGTCGCGCCCGCCGGAATCTTGCCCTCCGGCGTGGCCCTCGGGACCAACCGTTTTCCCCGCGCGCTTGTCCCGCACCTGCTCGTCCGCGAACCGAGTCCGCCGCACTTTCAGGAAGCTTTGACCAACGGCCACTTTTACGTGGCGGACGATTGGCTGTGCGACCCCTCCGGCTTCATGTTCGGCGCGGTGAACAACCAAGGCGTGTTCACCATGGGCGACGACGCGCTGATGGTGGGCAAAACCCGGCTCGTGGCCATCACGCCATTGGCGGCCCGACTGCGCTTGTTGCGCGAAGGCGCGGTGGTGGCCGAAGCGACGGGCACGAACTTGATTTTCGAGGCGAAAGAGCCGGGTGCGTACCGCTTGGAGGCGCGGCTCGCCGTCGGCGAAGCGGAGTGGCCGTGGATTTTTTCCAGTCCGGTAAATCTGACTTTGCCCGGCGTGAATGAACTCGCGCGGCTCATGGAACTGGCGAAATTGTCGCCCGACGTGAAAGTGGAAAAGGGCATCACCTACCGCGCCGGCCCGGAGGAATCGGCGGACAAACACAAGCTCGACCTTTACCTTCCCCAATCCAAAACCAACCTGCCGGTCTTTTTCTTCATCCACGGCGGGGCGTGGAAGACGGGGGACCGCTCCTATTACATTCCGCTGGGCAATCGCTACGCCAAGGAGGGATTCCTCACGGTCGCGCCCAGCTACCGCCTGTCGCCCAAGCATCCGTATCCCGCGCAACTTGAAGACGTGGCCGCGGCGCTGGCTT
>CAYWCK010000629.1:0-2573 GCA_964456685.1 uncultured Bifidobacteriaceae bacterium
GTGAGCGCATCACCCGGCTGGCGCAGTTTTTCAAGAACCGCCTGCGCCTGATGGGTGACCAATCCGCCGCTTGGGCCTACTGGCCTCCACTCGAGAATGCCGGCGACAGTTTTGAAGACGTTTCACACGCGAGCATCAACGTGGATTTCATGGTGCAGTGCTATGAGCACGGAATCGTCTTCACGCGCGAAGATCTCGAGCATGTAAAGCGGACGTTGCTCAGCCGCGTGTTGCTCGCCGACAACCGCGTCAGCAACACGGTGGGCGGCGGTGACAAATTCGATTCCT
Source organism: uncultured Bifidobacteriaceae bacterium (assembly GCA_964456685.1). Taxonomy (GTDB): domain Bacteria; phylum Verrucomicrobiota; class Verrucomicrobiia; order Limisphaerales; family JADLHS01; genus CAYWCK01. The sequence goes on from CAYWCK010000629.1 coordinate 289, forward strand.
ACCGCCACGCGCCGCTGCGCTGGGGCCGACTTGGCCGGCACTTCCCCGACGTTCGGGAGCGCTTGCTCGCATTCAGCCAACTGCCCGACTTGACCCACGAATCCACGGCGCTGCCGCTTGGCCTGGCGCTCCTGAACCTGCCACCGGCAAAGTCGAAACCATCTCCTGCCCCCGCGCCGCGCGCAGCCGCGAAACCTCAGCCGAAGCTTTACACGTACACGCTCCTGCACGACGGCTCGCGCGAAGCCTACGACGAATCCCTCGCCGTGGCGTGCTTGCAAGGCATCATCAACCGGAAGTCGCCGCAGCTTTATGTGCTCTCGCGGAAGAATACTCGTCCGCAATACTGGCTCGACATCATGAGGAAGGACGGCCGTTGGCTCGAAGGACGGGAGCAAGTGCCACTCACGAATCTCGATGCGCTCATCAAACTGGCCGGTAAACGGATCAAAGGCGCCGTGATCTGGGATCCAAATGTGCCCGCGAGTGTAAACGTCGCCACCACGGTTGCCGGCGTGGAAGACGGCGTGGTGCTGAGTCCCGAGTATGCGGAGCGCTTTCTGAAAGCCTGGGGCTTGCCCGTGCTTACAGATTTGCGCGGCCGCTTCACCGGCGCGGAAACCGGCAGCAAGAAGAACGACGCGTATCGCTGGGCCATTCGCGAATATCTCGCCAAAGGGCGTTGTTCCTCGAAGTTGCTCTGCCTCTTCGAAGACTCTTTCACCGCCCGGGCCGCAGGAGACATCGGTTATGTCCTGACACGCGATTGGGCGGTAAGGAACCGCGCCTTTGTCTTCGACCTTTCCCCGTGGGGCGACGAAAAGCCCAAGGACGATCCCGGCCAGAAACTTGGCCTGGACCTAGAAACTTACCATTTGATGTTGAGTGAAACCTTGCGCCATTCCGCCGGCAAACACATGACGGAGTTGACTGGCTTCTTTGCGTTCTCGAAGTACGCCAACATGCCGGATCACAAGAGCACCCACGAACCCGTGCCGACGGAATGGGAATCGGTCTGGTTGATGTCGCCTTACAATTGCTACCAGAACACCATTTCCAGCGACTGCTTCAATCAATCATTGCACAGCCAGGCGCCGCGGGCGCCGCTGAAGCAGGATCGGACGGCGAAGAAAGTCACGCTCGAAAACAAGGCTTACATTTGCATTCTCATGGCCGATTACGATTCCGCCACGCCGCTGTACGAGTTTCTGCCGAACCACTGGCATAATGCGGCGCGAGGCAAGATCCCCTTCGCGTGGGGCATCAATCCTAATCTGCTCGAAACCTATCCGGATATCATCTCTTACTTCTACAGCACCGCTTCGGCAGCCGACACGTTCACTGCCGACGCCAGCGCGGCGGGTTACATGAACCCAAACCGGGTGCGCCCGGAATACCTGCCGCTCTTCGTGCAGCACAATCGCCGCTTCTTCCGGGAGGCCGACATGGACATCGCGCCCATGGTGCTCGATTGGGACGAGCCTTCGGCAGCGGTGAAGGATGCGTTCGGCAAGTTTTCGCCGAACGGATTCGCAACCATCGTGATGGACCTGCACGGCAAAGGCGGCAAGTCGCCCGCGCCGCACGTTTGGAAAGGCATGCCGGTCATGGAACTCCTGAATGACACGTGCAATTTCGCCAGTGCCGAACAGACCGCCTCGGCCATGTCGAACGCAATCAAGAATCGCGGCAACAAAACGCCGGGTTTCTATTTCTTTCGCATCGTCTGGGTGAATCCAAAGAATATCAGCGACACCTTGGAGGCCTTGCGCAAAAAGCGGCCGGACCTGAATTTCGAGGTGCTTGATCCGCACACTTTCTGCGCCCTGTTCAAGGAATCCCAAGCGCGCCGCAAATGATTGCCACGAAACTCATCCACTCCTTGTTCACCGGCGGATTGTTCGCGGGGTTGCTTCTGGCCAGCCCGCTCTCATCGCGGGCCTGGGAAGGTCACGATTGGAAACAGTGGCGTGCGGTCAGCACCTGGCATAAGCCCGAGCTGCGCACGGCCCAAACCGATCGCTCCAACCTCGTGAGCGTGCTCGGCGAAGGCAGCAAGCGGGTTTCGTCGCCTGCCGATTGGGAGGCGCAGCGCAAACAAATCGCCGTAACAATTCAGCAAATCCTGGGATCGCCCACAGATCTGAAACCGCCGGCGATTGAGGCTCAGGAGTTGGGCTCGGAGGATCTCGGCAGTTACACGCGTCGCCATATCAAAATCAGATGCGAAGCCGATGATTGGATTCCGGCCTACTTGCTCGTGCCCAAGAAGCTTTCCTCCGGCC